>DASXAK010000179.1:0-6749 GCA_036406715.1 Bryobacteraceae bacterium
AGTGCACAGTCTCAGTACAGCCAGCGTGTCATCGCCCTCGAACGCCGGTGGGGTGTGCACTTACGGGACGAACCGCCGCCCAGAAGCCACAACTAGCCTAAGCCTTTGACCCGCTCGAAAGACTTCCCTTCGTAGGTGAACTTTCGATACCCAGTTCTGTTATCACACTTCCACTTGGTCCTGTTTCGACCAAGATTCATGTGACGTTTCAAAGCGCGGCTCTCCCCTGCGGGCCATTGCGCCGTTCGGGACCTTCACGGTAAGCAACGATCCTGAGTTCGCGGCCAACTGGAAGACGCGGTGGGCTGTACCTGAACCCTCCGGAGCCGCGCGCTGGTGATGTGCGTGGTTGAGAAGAGCCAAATTCAAGCACTGGACCGTACCCAACCGAGCTTTGCCACAAAACTCGAACCCGGTGAAACCATGACTCACGATACAAGATGACGGGCACTTGGAACGCTGTCGGGCTCACGATTTTTACGGCTTCGGCCCTCGTCCAGCCGGCTGCGCCACCCGCGTTCGAGGTGGCATACATCAAGGCCGTCCCCGGCGAGCGCCGCGGCGCCGGAAACCGTTCGTGAGTCCGGTAAAAACCACCTCCGGCGGCCTGACGATGGCCGGCGTGACCTGAGGGCCGCAATCGCCTCGGCCTACCACGGCTTCGAATGTCAGGTTTCCGGACTCGACTGGATTGGGTCGGACAGGTACGATATCGTCGCAAAAGCCGGCAGTCCCGTCGAGGAAGCCGACCTTCGCGCCATGGCGCGGGCTGGCCGAGCGCTTCCACCTCGAGTTGCACCGTCAGACGAAAGAGATGTCGGCCTTTCTGCTCGTCGTCGGAAAGGTTGGGCCGAAGTTCCAGGAATCCCAGTCGGAAGGTGAAAGTGAAATTCTGCCCGATCCCAAGCGCATGGCGGTCGCGGTTCGCCGGGTCCCCGTGTCTCAACTCGTGGATCAGCTATCCCGCATGTTCAGGACTCCGGTCATCGACTTGACGGGCCTGACCGGCCGCTACGACCTCAGCCTGGAGATCACAAAGTACATCCCCCAAGTCCGGCGAGAAGATCGATCCGCTCTGCATTATCCAGACCGGCCTGCAGGAAGAGCTCGGGCTCAAGCTGGAATCGAAGAAGGATCCGGTGGACTTGCTGATCGTCGAGCGGGCGGATAAGGCGTCGCTGGAGAACTGAGGCCATCTTCGCTAGCCAATCCTATTGACGCGTCGAGGCGCTGGGCTTTGAGGGTCCGGTGTATTGGGCTGAGACTGGTCGGCTTTATTGCGAAAGGGCGTTGATCTTCCTCCGGATTCCCCGCCACGCGTGAAAACACTCTACGTGGATTGGCGTGAAGCGGATTCTGCTCTTGGTCCTGCTGGCGCCGTCTCACGAGAATAGATGCAGGATAATGAGTGGAACCTTATGTTACGTGCGCTCCTTTGTTTTTGGATTAGCGCGATATGCGCGCTGTCGGCTGCGCCTCATGTCTACGTTGTCCTGTGGTTCGACACTGAAGACTACATCGAGCCGGCGGCTGACGATGCCGCGCTCCGGATTGCGAATGACCTGACAGCCGAGGGTGTCCGCGCAACTTTCAAAGTGGTCGGGGAGAAGGCCAGAGTGCTGCAGGCGCGGGGTCGCACCGATGTCATAGCGGCGCTCTCGAAACATGCGATCGGCTACCACTCTAATTGGCATAGTGTGCATCCGACGCCGGCCGAGTACCTGGTCCGTCTTGGCTATCTTGAAGGCGCGGAAGAGTTCGAGCGCCGAGAAGGGCCAGGTCTCGCCGACGTAACCCGAATCTTCGGCACTCAACCGACGTGCTATGGGCAGCCCGGGAGTTCCTGGGGGCCTCAGTCCAATCTCGCGCTCCGCAGGATGAATGTCCCGCTGTATCTCGATGAGGGCGAACAAGTCGGATTGGGCGAGCAACCGTTCTGGTACGGAGGGCTGCTTTACGTGTTCCATATGGGAAAAAACCAGTTCCGCGCGCAGTTGAATGTTGGCGCGGAGGACATGGCAGCCTACAAGCGGTTCGACGAAGCGGCAACCCGGCTTGCAGCCAGTGGCGGCGGCGTGATCAGCATCTACTATCACCCGACCGAATTTGTAACGACGGAGTTCTGGGATGGCGTGAATTTCGCGCGCGGCGCCAATCCGGACCGCGAAAACTGGGTGAAGCCCCATCGGCGGACTCGCGAGGACTCCGAGCGCTGCTATTCAGTGCTTCGTCGCTTCGTTCAGCACATGAAGCAGAGATCCGACGTCCAATTCGTAACCGCGAAGGAATTGCCCGGGCTTTACGAAGGCCCCATAGCGGACGCCGTTGATCCGAGGGCAGCGGCAGAAGGCCTCAGGCAGCAGATCCTCTTCAGAGACATCGATGGACAAACACTCTCCGCGGCGGAGATGCTCATCGCTCTGCTTAAAGTACCGCCGCAGATCCTGGACGGGCCAACTGCACCGGGGAAGACAACTTACATGAAGGCAACAATTCCTGCGGCGACGTTTCACAGCGCCGCATCGGACGCGGCGGAGTATGTTCGCCGCTTCCGGCGTCTGCCGAGTGAGGTGTTTGTGGGCGGCGAGACCCTGTCACTCGTCGATTTTGCTGCGACACTAGCCGGCAGCTTCGGCAAAGATGGCCCCGTTACGGTGGCTCACGGAACAACGGCGTTCGACACCTTCTTTGCCGCCGATGGGCGAAAGTCGTTCAATTGGGTTATTCATTTCGAAGGCTTCGACGGCTCGCCGCTGATCGAACTGGGGCGCCTACAAGGCTGGACGCTTAAGCCGGCGCGATTGCGATTGATAGGGAAGCCGCGTTAAGTAGGAATTGTTTGTTCAAGCGGATGCCTTCACGACCGATTGCTGCGAAAAGCTCTATACGATTGTCGACGACTCGCCTACCCAGGCGGTGGAAGGCAGTGAACTCGGCTATGCCCGTCTGACGACGATTAGGCTGCCGCAGCAAGTTTCCGCTTCGCAGCGCGCACCCTCTGGCCTTTTTGAGATTCGCCAGCAGTTTCGCGCGCCCGGCAGGCGACAGCTTAAGCTTCGGTGCTGCCGTCCTCGACGCAGCTTTCAGTGACGCCGCGCCGCTCTGCTTGTGAAATGCGGCCAAGCGCTTCTTCCTGCGCGGCCGCGATACGGTTTCGAGCGGCTGCACTCAGTGGCTTCGCCGGCGCCCCAGTTGTTGTCAGCAGTCCCCTTAGCTGTCGTCCGCTTGCCGCTAAGTTGGGCGGTGATTTTGGCGACAGCCTGTTGAAGCTGGGCGCGGTGCTCCTACCTTTCCAACGCCGCGAGCAGAAACGAACTCACCTATTGGGGCCTATGCCCACCGACGGTAGCACGTTCATGGAAAATGCTCTACCCGAAGCCTGACGAGTGCGTCGCGCGTATTACCGGACTTCGATGAGCAAATATTCACCTACTGCACAGTCCAGGCCAGCATCTCGGCGGGGACGCCGGGCGCACCGACGACCGTTATCAGGTACTGGCGTCCGCCCATCATGTAGGTCATCGGCACTGCGGTGAGATTCCCTGGGAGCTTCATTTCGCAAATCATAGCCCCGGTCCTCTTGTCCAGCGCGCGGAACATCGGGCCGCCCGATCCCGTTGGGACGGCGTACATGCCTGCGCCTTCCCCTTCGAACAGCAGCGACTTGGTGACGAGAATCGGCGAGTGCTCGGGGTTGCCCGCCTTGCTCAGGTCCACCCCTTGGAGCGCCGGATGTTTGCGGATGTATTCGGGCGCGTTGCCGTTGGGAACCATCCAGACGTGATCGCCGGTGTTGAGGTCGATGGCGGTGATGCGGCCCCATGGCGGTTTCACCAGCGGCAGCCCCTGCGGGCCGAGTTCGGCCGCGCTGTTGGGGCTATACCGTCCCGAGTAGTCCATATCGGTGCGGCTGGGCGCGCGTGCCAACGAGACGGGCGCCGCGTACGTAATCGAGGCAACGTAGAGCATCCCCGTCTCTGGATCGGCTGCCCCACCCTGCCAGTTGGCCCCGCCGGTCGGCGAGGGCAGCGTGATGGCGCCGCGCTTGCCATCGGCATCCGCGACCGAGGGCGGCGTGAACATCGGACCCAGAGCGTACTGCGATACGATCTTCAGCGCCTGGGCTTTGATCTCCGGCGTCAGATCGATCACATCGTCCACGGTGAAGCCCTGGCGGTCGAACGCGGCGGGCCTGGTCGGGAAGGGCTGTGTCGGCGACGTTTGCTCGCCGGGCGCCTTGGATTGCGGCACTGGCCGCTCCTCGATCGGCCACACCGGCGTGCCGGTCACGCGGTCGAAAACATACACCCATGCCTGTTTGGTGATCTGCGCGACGGCCTTGATGGGTTTGCCGTTGACCGTGATGTCGAGCAGCGTGGGCGCCGTGGGCGGGTCCCAATCCCACACTCCGTGATGCACGAGCTGGAAATGCCAGACCCGTTTGCCGGTGCGCGCATCCAAACACACCAGCGATTCGCCGAAGAGACCGTCCCCGTGTCGATGGCCACCGTAGAAATCGCCGGTCGGCATTTCCACCGGCACGTACACGTAGCCGAGCTCTTCATCGGCGCTGAGAGGCGCCCAGGCCCCGGCGTTGCCGGTATACTTCCACGAATCGCCTTCCCACGTGTCGTTCCCGAAGTCGCCAGGGTGCGGGACGGTG
Source organism: Bryobacteraceae bacterium (assembly GCA_036406715.1). Classification (GTDB taxonomy): domain Bacteria; phylum Acidobacteriota; class Terriglobia; order Bryobacterales; family Bryobacteraceae; genus PSRJ01. The sequence continues at coordinate 4,664 of DASXAK010000179.1, forward strand.
CGGAACGTCCAGACGCGCCTGCCGGTGCGGACGTCGTACCCGCGGATGTAGCCGGGGACATTTTCCTTCGACGGCGGCGCGACACCCGCCTGCAGGGCTGCGCCGACCACGATCACGTCCTTGACCACGATGGCGGGCGAGCTGGAGCCGATCGTACCCAGTTTCACCGTAGGCCGGTCCAGGCCTTCGAAGAGATCCACGAGACCGTTTTTGCCGAAGGATGCAATAGGCTGTCCCGTCTTGGCATTCAGGGCGATTAATTGGTAGCCGGGTGAAATGATCAGGATGCGGTCGTCGCCTCTCCCGTCGCTCCAATACGCGACGCCGCGGTGATTCTGCCGCGCTACGATTGCGCCGCGTTCCCCTTCGTCCAGGCGGTACATCCAGATCGTCTCGCCGCTCGCGGCATCCACGGCAACCGCGTCGCGGCGCGTTCCCGCGGTGAAGTACAGAACGCCGCCGACCATCAGGGGCGTCACCTCCCAATTGAATTCGGGGCGGCGGCCGAAGTTCTCCGACTGCCATCGCCACGCCACCTTCAGGTTCTTCACGTTGCTGGCGTTGATCTGATCGAGGGGAGAATACTTCGTGCTCCCGGCATCGCCGCCGTAATAACGCCACTCCGCCGATTTGCCAGCGTTTTGCCCGGTCCGGGAGCCCAGCTCGCGAGTGCCGGCCGTGTACCCGTTGGCCCTTAGGGTGAAGGCCACGACGTCCTCGTACTTGGAACCGCTGAGGCCACCGGGATTATCGGTTGGCATCGTGTTGCGGGTGCGGTCGAGCAGGTCGCCCGGAGTCTTGCCCGCCCAGCGACTGAGAAAGCCGGAGCCCGACAACTCCGGCGTGCCCTCACCGCCCTCCAGGGTGACGCCGTGACAGCGCTGGCACTCCTCGCGGTAGACTTGTTGACCGCTACTCGCTTGCGGCGCCGTGAAGGCGCCATTCCAGTTGGGACGCTGCTGGGCCGGCGCTGCAACCGGCAGCAGGCAAAGAGTCAGGATCGCGAGCGTGCGCATAAATCGACTTCCATTAGAATACAGCCCCTGATGACAATGCTCAGCGCACCGCGACGCCTGAAAGGCGATCCGGCTCGACAGCGTCTCCTCTCCGATCACATGCCCGGTGTACAACCTCGGGTTTGGACGAGTTCTTCTCCTGGTCCTTCCAGCAGCCGCGTCCGGGCTTCACGAAGGCGACGATGACGGCGTGGCGCGCCGCACTAGACGCTCGCGGGTTGAGCGCAGTCTCGATTCCGGATTATGGCTGTGCCGAGCTGGCCGGTGAGGCCGCCGACAAGGATTGTCGCGACCGAATAGCCCAGCACCATCTCCCTTGGGAGAAGCGAATACCATCTAGAGAGCGGTTCGTCTTGGAAATTGCCGCGCCCTCCAGGACGTAGACGCTGCTGAATGACCGGGACACGACCCGTTTCGCCATTCTGTGCTGCAGGAGGCCGCGATGGAGCGGAGGGCGCGATCAGCGGTCCTACACTTGCCCGCGAACAGGCATGACGGGACGGCACTCAAACTCAATCGGCTTGCTCGCAGTGCGGTGGAAAATTGCGGTGATGCAGGATCTGACGCGAGACTTGGGAAGCGCGCTTCTTGCTGATTCTGCTTATCGCCGTTCAGGCCGGAATCCTGATTTTGATTGTGTCTCGTCTTCTCAACCATTGTGGCGGTCTACCTGATTCTGGTCGGACTAATTGGTCTGTTCGGGGTGTAGCGTCCGCCGGCGGCCGGCCGACGCATCGGACGGCAACGAGCGGTCGCTGATCAGGAGGGCGACGGCCACTTCGTTTGTGCCGCTCTTCCATCAGCTGCCGATGTCCAGGATTGGGAAATTGGGGCGATGCATCGGCCTCCAATTGATCGGCCATCGCCAACTCCGGAAATGACTTGACTGGATAGGAGGCGACCAGCCAGCGATTCGGATCACGTAGGATATGTAGGATGCATTCGAACGCGCGAGGCGGCATCAGCCGGTGGTGGCGTGTGGTCGGCGGGCTTTCAATGAATCTGGCTTTGGGAACGTTTTACGGATGGAGCGTGTTTGTGGCGCCGCTGGAAAACCGATTCGGATGGAA
>DASXAK010000180.1:0-11540 GCA_036406715.1 Bryobacteraceae bacterium
ACCGCGGACGCCAAGCGCGGGATCTTCACTTGGAAGACCCCGGCGGGCGTGCTTTCGACTTATGACATCGTGGCCAACGATCCGCGGCACAAGGGCGTCGACCCGGTGATGGCGGCCATTTTCAAAGTGCTGCCTGATCCCAACAATCTGAACGCAGGCGACACGCTGAACACTGCCGGCTTCCAGTTCAACAACCCCAACGGAAGCTGGAACAACTCGTACACCGGCAAGGCCGACCATAACCTGACCCAGAACCACCACCTGTTCTTCCGCTATAGCTGGTTCAAGACATACTCGATCGACAGCTTGAATAACGCGGACGCCACCTTCCCCGGTTTCCCGCAAGGCAACCAGGGCGGCGTGCGCTGGGGTTTTTCGGCGGGGTCCGACTGGACTTTTACGCCAAGGTTGATCAATGAGCTGCGGGTGGGACACCAGAGCGCCAGCGTGGATTTCAATCGGCCGGGACGGTTGGAAGGGCCGACCGTGATCTCCAACCTGTTCACCGATCCCTACAATTCGGCGTTCGCGCAAGGCCGCAACTCACCGGTCAACGAAGTCACCGACTACTTGACGATGGTGAAGTCCAACCATACGTTTAAATTCGGGACGAACGTCCGGTTGACGGAACAGTGGGGGTACAACCTGGCCGGCACATCGGGCGGCATCTATCCCAACGTCACCACGGCGACGACGCTCGGCAACAGCGTGCCGGCCACGGTCGGCCCGAGCGGCAGCGTCATCTCGTCGGCCAACCGCACCACATTTGAAAACCTCTATAACGACGTGCTGGGCCGGATGAACCAGGTGGTGCAGTCGTACTTCAGCGATTTGAACACGTTCCAGGCCGCGGGCAGTGCGCGCGTCCGCGATTTCAACGTCAAAGAGATCGGGTTTTTCGCGCAGGACGACTGGAAGGTGAAGCCCAAGCTGACCCTGAACCTGGGACTACGGTGGGAATTCTCCGGCATACCGAGCGAGGCGAGCGGGCTGGTCGGCACGATCGATCAGTCGGCACAGTTGAGCACGACGTATACGAGCAGCAACCTGACGGTGCAAAAAGGCGGCCAGTGGTACAAGCACGATTGGAACAACTTCGCGCCGCGCATCGGCTTTGCTTATGACGTGTTCGGGGACGGTAAGATGGCGATCCGCGGCAGCGTCGGGGTTTTTTACGACCGCATGATCGGGGCCACCATCAGCGCCGTGGATGGAGCCACTCCCGGCTTCGGACAGGACGTGTTCGTCTATCCTAATGCGAACGGCACCGATGTCCGGGCGGGCGACGGGATTCCGTCGACGCCGCAACCGCCGGCGCCGGTGCTTACGCTGCCGAACACGCGCTCGACCAGCATCAGCATCTTCAATCCCAACCTGCGCACGCCGTACGTGGCCCAGTACACTTTCAACGTCCAGCGCGAGCTTCCGCTCAAGCTGGTGATGGAAGTAGGGTATGTGGGCAGCCGCGGCATCAAGCTGTTCATGGCGCAGAACCTGGATCAACAGAAGGTCTACGGCGATTTCTTGAAGTCCTTCCAGGAACTTCAGGCTTTCCAGGCCAACAGCGCCAACGTGCCGTCCGCCGGCAACACGATCGTAAGAATCTTCGGCACACCCGCGGCAGCCATTACCGCGCTCGGCGCGACCGTGGTCTCGCAGGGACAGGTTGGGACTGCCGCGACTACCGTCGACCGCACGAACTATACGAAGTATGCCGCTGCCGGGGTGCCGGATATCTACCTGCGCAACTACCCGCAGTACATCAACGTGTTGCAGGGGACGAATGCCGGCCGCTCGTACTACAACTCACTCCAGGTCAGCTTACGGAAACAGTTTGGCGGTCTGAGGGTGGGGGGCAACTACACTTGGGCGAAGAGCATCGACAACAGTTCGGTGGAAGGCAACGGCTTCGCCAGCCCAGTCGACAGCTTCAATCTGAGGCTCAGCCGGGCGCGCAGCGATTTCGACCGCGCGCATTCGTTCAACGGAACATTTGCCTATGTTCTGCCGATCGGCCGGGGCAAGAAGTTCGGCGGAACCATGCCGCATCTTCTGGATACGCTTGTTGGCGGATGGGAACTGGGCTCGCTGGTCATCTGGCAGAGTGGCGGCGTGTTCACGATCTCGTCCGGCCGCAATACCACGTATGGCGCGGTGAACTCCTGGGCCAACTACACCGGCAGCCGCAACGTCGGCGATGTGACGCGCCAGGGCAACGGCGTCTGGTTCTACCCGCAAGATACGTTCGTCACCAACTTCAGTTTCCCGGTGGCGGGCGACTTCGGCAACACAGGACGCAACACCTTCCGCGGACCCCGCTACTTCGATACCGACGTATCGCTGGTGAAGCGCTTCCGGATTTGGGAGCGGCACGCAGTCACGTTCCGTGTCGAGGGCTACAACATTTTCAACAACGCGAACTTCGCCAATCCGACGGTCAGCCTGACGACGCCCCAGACGTTCGGAAAGATCGGGAGCATCGTCGGACAGCCGCGCATTTTCCAGATGGCGATGCGGTACGACTTTTAAGCGGCAGTCGCGGGGACTGCGCTCCGCACTGCATCGACGAACTGGACGGCGACGCGCGGCGCGTCGAATTGCTCGACCCACGCCGCGCCGGTCCGGGCCAGTGCGAGGCGGGTGTTCGGCGAACGGTAGAGCGATTCGACGCCGGCGGCCAGCGCGTGCGGGCTGTCGGCGTCGGTCAGGATCGCGTGAGGCGCCACTTCTGGGATGGCTCCGGCCCGCGCGGCCACGATCGGCTTGCCGGCTGCCATAGCCTCCAGAAGCACGATGCCGAAGCCTTCCTGGACGCTCGGGAGGCAGAAGACATCGCATCGGCTGTACTCGCGGACGAGGTCGAAGCGTGAGACATCCCCAAGCCACGTGACCGTGTCATCAAGGGCCAAGTCGCGCGACAGAGAACGCAACTTCGCGGCGCACGGGCCGTTGCCCACAATCCGCACCTCCAGCCCTGGAATGGCCTCGCGGAGTTGCGCGGCGGCCCGAAGCAACACGTCGATGCGCTTGCGGCGGTAGAACCGGCCTACGAAGAGCACGGTGAACCGAGCCGATGCGATCGCGGCGTTCGCCTCCAGCAGCCTGCGCCATTCGGCGAGATCGATCAGCTCGGGGACGACCAAAGGCTCCTCATCCAGGCCGTAAAACTCGCGGGCGCGCGCGGCGGAGTAGCGGCTCGTCACGATCACGCGTTGCGCGCGGCGGACGTGCAGCCGCTCGCGATCGCTTTGAAGCGACATCGACCAGCGAGTGAGCCCGCGCTCGAAGCGCACTTCGTCGGCGATGACGCCCTTCAGCGACGCCACGTGCGTGCGGGCGTCTGCGATGCCGTAGCCGTCCATGTCGAATCCGATGGTCCAATCGAACTCCGGCGCCGGCCGCAGCGCACGATTGAAGAGGAGACGCTGCAGCGTATAAATGGGAAGGCGGCGCTTCGGGGTTTCGAAGGCGACTTCATGCCCGAGGCTTTCGAGGGCGCGCGCCAGGACGTGGATTCCCACGTACGTGCCGCTGCCGGAGCGCACATCGAGGGGAGTCGAAGTAACAAACCGGAAACGCATCAGGCGAGGCCGCTGCGTTTCAGTGCGTAGTCCACTGCCTCCTGCGGCACCTTGAATTCGGCCACGGCCTGATTCCCCATGTACCCGAGGTCCTTCATGCCGATCGGGCTGGTGTAATAGGCATCCGCGGTCATGCGGCGCACCCATGTAAAGAAGTGGATGCCGGCCCCAAGTTCCGGCGACTCGTGCTTACGGTACGCGATCAGGTCGAGCAGCGCATTCTGTTGCTGCGGATCGGCCGCCAGGAATGTTTTCCCGTTGTGGCGCTGCACGTAATCGTCGATCCAGGCGAGGCCGCCGGTGTAGATCTCCTTCATGTCGTCGCTGGCGGCGCACATGAAGTCGATAAAGTCGGCGGCGCCCGCGGCGAGCGCGCCTTGCGAGTGCTCGTCGGCGGGAATGATCAGGTCCGTGAGCCGCTGCAATGTGGAGAATTCGTGCGAGTTGAGCGCTTTGGGCGTGTACTTGCCCTTCTGCGCGGCCCTGTCCTGGGCGACGGCTTCGTGGACGTGCTGGGCTTCCTGCGCGGAGAGCCAGTTTTCGCCGGCGGCGGCGACGGTCACGGACGCGCCGAGACGGCGCAGCAGGTCGCGGCGGGAATAATCGGCGGAGTTAGACATTGCCTTTCCTCATTTCTTCGGCCAGATATTCGGAGGCGCGCCAGGCGAACGCCACGATGCTCAGGGTAACGTTCTTGTCCGGCTGGCTCACGAACGGCGCGGCGTCGCACACGAACAGGTTCTTCACCTCGTGCGACTGGCAGTACTTGTTGAGCACGGAGGTCTTGGGGTCGGCGCCCATCCGCACCGTGCCGGCTTCGTGGATGATAGACCCGCCCGTCGAAATGCCGGCATCGCTCCTGTTCGTGCGGCCGCTGAGGACCGTGCCGCCCATGCCCTCGATGATGGAGCTGAAGGTCTCCTGCATGTGGCGCACCTGGTTGATCTCGGCGTCGGTCCATTTGAAATGGAAGCGCAGGACCGGGATGCCCCAGGCGTCGACGCGCTGCGGATCGATCTCGCACCACGAGTCCTTGTTGGGAATCATCTCGCCGCGGCCGGAGAAGTGGACGTAGGCGCCGTAATTTTCGCGGATCTTGTCCTTGAGCGCTTTGCCGTAACCTTCCTGGCGCGCGCATTCGCCGGAGAAGGAGCCCAGTTCCGGCATGCCGAATCCCCCGCCCAGCTCGATGTGATAACCGCGCGGGAAATTCTTCTTCTTGTCGTCGTGCAGCCACCAGGGCATGTAGACGTGCATGCCGCCGATGCCGTCACTGTTGTGGCGCGGAAGGTTGGCGAGGGCCGGGACGAAGCCGCTGGAGGAGTGCCCGGTAGTGTCGGTGAGATACTTGCCGACCACGTCCGAAGAGTTGCCGATGCCGTTGGGATGCTGCGTGGATTTGGAATTGAGCAGCAGCCGCGCCGATTCGCACGCGCTGGCGGCGACGACCACGGCCTTACAGCGCACCTGCTTCTCGCTGCGAGTGGCTTTATCGACATACGAGACGGCGGTCACCTTGCCGGAGCCGTCGGTGACCAGTTCGCGCGCCATCGCGCCCGTGATCAGGTTGAGGCGGCCGGTCTTCATGGCGGGGAAGATCATCGCCTGGCTGGAGGAGAACGCCGAAGCCGTCCGGCATCCGCGCCCGCACTGCGAGCAGTAGTGGCACGCGGCGCGGCCGTTGAGCGGCTTCGTCAGCATCGCCATGCGCGAAGGAATGCACGGAATGCCGAGCTTGGCCGAGGCCTTCTGGATCAGAATCTCGTGGACGCGCGGCGCGACAGGCGGCAGGAAATTGCCGTCGGGCGCCGTGCGCATACCTTCCTTGGTGCCGGTGACGCCGATGAAGCCTTCCGCCTTGTCGTACCACGGCGACATCTCTTCATACGTGACGGGCCAAGGGTCGCTGAGGCCGTCCTCGGGCTGGAAATCGTAATCGGAGAAGCGCAGGGAAATGCGGCCGTAGTGGTTGGTGCGGCCGCCGACGATGCGCGAGCGGAACCAGCGGAACTGGTCGCCTTGCGCGACCGTGTAGGGCTCGCCGGGCAGATCCCAGAATCCGTTGGGCGCGTTGAAGAAGCCCCACTGCTGGCGGCCGAAGTAGAGCTCGGCGTGCGCGCCGGCGCCGCGATGATCGACCTGGTACGGGAGCAGGTGCTCCTTGAAATCTTTTTGGGGGTTGAGCATCGGGCCGGCTTCGAGAAGCGCGACGTTGAGGCCGAGGTCGGTGAGGACCTTGACCGCAGTTCCGCCTCCCGCTCCGGAACCGACGACGACTACGTCATAGACCTGCGGCGTTCGTGTGATTTGAAACATCCCATTTTTCCTCTGATATTCCCACTATACTCCGCGGAGCCGCGGCGCCGCCGCGCGGCGGCTCCCGGAGGGTCGCACCGGGATGAAATAGGACGCCGCTCCGGCGCGCCCCGACCTGTGCCCCAGACCAAGTTGGTCCGGAGTTTGCCGCTAAGTAGTTGATTTTCCGGCGAGCCATGTTTCCTGCCGGACCAAACCTGGTCTCGGGGGCTCCGCAATTTACGGAATCGCGGGGGCGTGGCAGAAGGCGAGAGCAGCGGAGTTGATGCAATATCGCAGGCCCGTCGGCTCCGGGCCGTCGTTGAAGAGATGTCCGAGGTGCGCGTCGCAACGCGCGCACAGGACCTCGACGCGTTCCATCCACAGGCTGCGGTCGGCGCGCGACGCGATGTTTTCCTGCGCGGCGGGCGCCCAGAAGCTGGGCCAGCCCGTGCCGGAATCGAACTTCTCGGCCGAGCGGAACAGCGCGTTGCCGCAGCAGGCGCAGCGATAGAGGCCGGGCTCGTGGTTGTTCCAGTAGCGGCCGGTGAAGGCGCGCTCCGTGCCCTGCTTGCGCGCCACGGCGAACTCCTCGGGCGTGAGTTCGCGCTGCCATTCGGCATCGGGTTTGGATATTTTACGCGCGTGAATCGTTTCCGCGCGCTCACCGTCGTCGCGGAACGCGACCAGGTCGATCTCGGAGCCGTTCCCCGGCTGATGTACGTCTGGCACTGGCCTCTCCCTCCGGTACGCCACGGCGACCAGTCCTGCGAACGCGGCCGGAGTCAGCAACAGCGCGCGTCGCGGAATGCCGTCCATGCGAACCCTCTCTCCCGATTATGTCTCAGGCGCAGACGAATACTCGAAGGGGAGCAACGGCGTGAGATAGATCCTCGATCCGGGCCCGTGAGGGTCTTTTTTCACGTTCGCGGGGAACTTTGTCCGACATTTACCGTATCTGGACGGCTATTCGAGGCTGCCAGTCGCCAACGGCAGTCCAGTTGCTTCATATAAAGGCGACGAGCGTACCCCATGAAAAACTTCCCCACTTCAACTATGGTGCTGGTGGTTGACGATGAGGAAGCCGACCGCTCGGAAATGCGCGAAGTCCTGAAAGCTGCGGGATATCCCATCGTGGAAGCGGCCAACTGTGAAGAGGCGATAGCCATTTCGAGCCGCAACAAATCGATCGGGTTTCTGGTGGCTGATATCTCGCTGCCGGATGGCGACGGGTGCGATCTCGCCTTGCGGCTGCACGCGGACAATTCGGAGTTGCGCGTGCTTTTCGTGTCGGGGCACGTAGGGGCGGAGGTCTGCCGGTTTTACGGCTTGGACATTAGGGACGTGCACTTCCTAAGAAAACCGTTTTCGGGAGAGATGCTGCTTTCGCGGGTTCGGGAGATCGGTCAATCGGTCGAGCCTTTCCCGGCGCGGATTACGGCCCATTCGGGACGCGGGTCCGGCGGCGAAACGGCGACGATGCCGCGCGGCTAACGCGCTGCGGATTGGAGAGCCATGCTGATCGTTTTGTGTCCAGCTTGCAATCGCTTCTCGCAGGACGCGTACCGCTGCGGCGCGTGCGGGGCGCACATCGGCGAAATCGTGACGGAGTTGCTGATCCCGTACGAATCGGAGCCTGAGCCCGAGCCTGAGTACGCGCTGGCCGGCGAGAGATAAGCGCGGCGCGTCCCGATTCGTGCAATGTGCGATCATGGCAGTGTGCCACGGTCGTGACACGTTGTTGGATCGGGCGGTTAGCTCAGCCGGTTAGAGCGCCTGCCTTACAAGCAGGAGGTCCGCGGTTCGAGCCCGCGACCGCCCACCACCTCAACAAATCAGAGTCGAACAGCACGAAGCGCACACGGCTTCCCGCCGGCACAACGCCGTTAACCCAGAAAGCCGTTCAGCCTACTTCTTTGGCCTGTACTCCTGGAAGAGTTCGGGGAATTGCTGGCGCAACGCGTCGATCTTTGGGCGGTCGCAGACTTGAATATAGGGATTATCGGGATTATAGTACGCGTAGTCCTGGTGATAGTCTTCCGCGCGATAGAACGATTTGAGCGGCGTCACTTCCGTTACGATGGCCTTTGGAAAGACCTGCTGCCGGTCCAGTTGCGCGATGTACGCTTGTGCCAAGCGCTTTTGCTCGTCGTTCGCGTAGAAAATCGCCGACCGGTATGATGTCCCGACGTCCGGTCCTTGCCGGTTCAATTGCGTCGAATCGTGCGCGACCGAGAAGAAGATACGCAGGAGTTGCCCGTACGTGATCCGCGACGGATCGTAGATCACTTCAACGGATTCGGCGTGACCGGTGGTCTCCGTGATCACTTGCTTGTAGGTCGCAGTTTTCGCCGACCCGCCCGCGTAGCCGGCCGTGGTTGCCAATACCCCTTTGACGCGTTGAAAAACGGACTGCACACCCCAGAAACATCCTCCCGCGAAGACTGCTGTCTCCTTGCCGGGCTGTTTCGCGAGCGGGACATCGACAGACGCCGGGGGAATGGGCGGATTCGGAGCGGCGAATGCCGCCCCAACCAGCAATCCAATCGTCAGACGATGAAGTACACTTCGAAAAGCCATCTGAGCCCCCTTCATAGTACGTCCAAAGCGGTCTTTTGCCGCAACATCGTCAACTGCGTCAGCATGCGGCGAACTCGCTGGACCGAGTTCGTCCGTTGGCGTCAGCAGCGCCCGGACCCGGAGAGAAACATACGAATTCGACGCAGTTGAATCCAAGAGAACGGATGTCCATCACGGCCCAGGTCCCCTCGTAAGTGATGCGCGTCATGAACGGGCTCGCGAGACCCGTGCGGAAAACTCATCCGTCACAAGCCGTTCTTCGTGCGGAGCGCCGGCATATGAAGCGATGGAGCCTTCGGTAAGCGCCAGGAGGGTGCGGGAACACATGAGGGTCAGCATGTAGGGCGAAATGTCCATTGCGTGAACATGCCGGAACGTGCCTGCCAAAGTCCTTTGTAATACGTCCCGCCCCGCAGTCGATCTCCACGCAGAGGCTGTTCCCGGCCAGTCCGTACCGCTCCCAGTACGGCAGCAGCATGGCCCAAACCTCGCGGCCGTGGGCGCAAAACTCGCTCTTCGTCCACGCGTTATCGCCGCGTTTGTTCCTGCCCGGCTGCGACGCGACGCCGTGGAACGGGTCGGTCTTGCCCCAAGCCAGCCATTCGAGATTGGAGTTTCATCTGGCGAATCCGCTACCTTGCCGCCTAAGGATCATGCGCTCTTCCCCGCGGCGGAATGCCGTCTTCAATGCTGTTCCCGATGCGCGGCGAAGTTTCGGTGTATCTCCTGGCGGGCGTGCAACAGCCCCGATGCTCGGCGGTAGAACCGGTGACTGCAGACCCTACAACGATAAGGCAGGCAGGATAACTTAAGCAGGAAGTAATCTACCGGACCTTTCGAGAGGGCGCGTCTCACGTCGTGCCAACCGCATTTTGGGCAAACCAATTCCCGCGTTCCGCGTTGGTTCGCGACGATAGCGAAAAGCAGGGAAATCGCAACCATGAAAGCCGCCGCGGCAAAGAATAGCAGTTCCGCGATGACCCGTTTGGACATGAATTCCCTGGAGCCGTTTCGCATCCTGAGGCGGCGGCTCTTCCACTCACGATGTCCTCATGGAGACTGCGATTCAAAATATCCGGCTAGTGGATGTCAACGCACCCGGAGATTACAACGATGTGAATGGCGCGATCGTGGTCCCGTTCAACCGTGATCCCGTTCATCTTCGATATCTGGATATCCGAGACCAACGAGCCGCTCCCGAATGTGCTCTTCCGCGGCGGAGGCGATTCCCGGATCGATCTCCTGTTCGCGCCGGCGTGCGATCACCTCGAGAATCCACAACAGATCCTTGCGAGTTACCCGGGTGTTGTTCTTATCGGTAAACACAATGCACGCCTAACATCTCGCGCCCGCGGGAATCCATAAAACCGGCAATGGCTGCATCCGCAAAGCGCGGCCGATCAAAGGCAGTCATAAGCTTGCGGCCGAGCGGGGAAACGACCCACAAGGACAGAAGCGGCCGTTCCCCAGGCGGGCAACTCAACACTTCGAGCCGCAGCTTTCTCGGCTAGATGACGCCGGTCACTGGGAATGCGCGGTTCATCGGGCATTCACCGGAGCGCCATCGCTTCCCGATCTGATGAGCGCAAGAACACTGCGGATTTATTTTTTTGCTGGAGTGGCGACGTCACTTTCCCCCGCGGCTTTGGACGTTCCGGCGCTACTTCACCCAGAACACTACGCCCGTCCTGCTCGATGCGCTCCCGCATGTGACGATCACCGGCGCCCGGCCCGTGGGGACGTCCGCCGGCACGCGGGCGTTGACTTGCGTCAGTCCGACAAAGGTCGGCGCCGGGCCGGCATAAAGGATGTCGGCGGAGCGCTCGGCAACGGTCACACTCACGCGGGCGCCGGGCGTGGCGACGGGTGGGCCGGCTGGAATGCCGGTGAGGCTCGGCGGCGAGGTCTGGCCCGCGCCGGTCGCATAAATCGAGACGATGCTGCCGCGCGGCGCGGCGTTCTCGGCTGTGTTCAGCGTGCCATCCTGGTTGACAACGAGCGCGTCCGAGCCGCCGGTGAAAGTCGTGAATATGCCGGGGGCGGTGTCCGCTACGTCTAATTCCGCAATGTTCGACGGCACGCCGCGATAGACCAACTGCAGCGCGGTCCTCGTCCGGCCCGCCAGTTCGTACGGAACCTGCACGTTCACCTGAAAGTAACCGGCGAGCAGAATCGGCGCGGGGATGCCGTCGAAGAACGCCTGCACATCGCCTACGCTCGTGTCGACGAGGCCGGCGGTCAGGTGCGGGCCGAGCGCGGCTTGGGGACCGATGACCTGGCCATAGATCGATAGGATCTCACCCGGCGCGACCGGTCCGGGGTACCCGCCGGCGGCGTTCGCAATTTGCGTGGCGTCGATCGAACCGAAGCCGAGCGGGTCGCCCGTCATCCAAAGGAGAATCGCGGGCCCGGCGGCGCACGTCTTAGATGGGGTGAAGTCGTCGTAATCAGCGATGAGACTGCCGGGCGCGAAATCGGACGCGGTCCAGGAGACGCCTCGACGGTCGAAATAGGAGAGCGCGGCGAGCGTGTCGTCGCTGGTGACGGGGCACGCGCCGCCAACGGCTGCCCATTCACCTGCATAGATCACCACGTCGTTAGTCAGGAAACCGAAATTCCGGTCGCGCGCATCATCGGTCGCGGCGGAAGTGTGGACCTCATACATGACGTTTGGATCGCGCAGAAAAAAGTCGCGGCCGAAGCCCTGAAAGTCCAGCCCGTCCTGGAAAGCTGTCGCGGCCAGAGGTTGCGACGCCCCGGCGGCGCGGATCGCGTCCGCTAGCGGCTGCATCGCGGCGGCCCAAGCGCGCCAGGCAGCGGTGCGGTCGCCCGCAATGCCGCGCGGCGAGGGCTCGTCAAACAGCGAGAAGACCACTCCGGGAGTGCTCTTGAAGAATGTGGCGGCCGATTTCCAGAAATCGGCGGCGGCGGCGTCGGGCAGCGCCACGCCATTCTCGTGCGCGCCCAGGATGACGATCAGGCCTTCGGCGTTCGCGGCTGAAACCAGGCTTGCGGCGCGGTCGAGATAAGCCTGTCCGCCGGCTTGCCACGACGCGACGCTCAGCGGCAACCGGACCGCATTCA
>DASXAK010000181.1:0-31612 GCA_036406715.1 Bryobacteraceae bacterium
TCTCGCGGACTACTGGGACGGGTACTATCGAGTGCCACTCGATTACCGAAACAAGTTTGCAGACGGCCGTTTTGTCGCCTGAATCCTTAAGCTTAGAAGGATACGCGCCGCGGCCCAACCTGGTACCCGAGTTAACTGGAAGGAAACTGTTTACAAATTCGGGCCCGGCGGCTCAAGTTCAGGCCATCCTGAGAGGAGGTTCACCCCAGGTTTAAAACCTGCTTCACGGTCCCGCTCTGTTTGTTGATCTTTTCCTGAAGCATCATGATGGCGTAGATCAGTTGCTCGGGGCGCGGCGGGCAGCCCGGCACAAAGACATCGATCGGGATTACCTGGTTGACGGGAACCAGCGCATAGTTGTTGAACACGCCGGTCGATGTCGCGCAGGCGCCCATCGAGATCGCCCACTTCGGTTCCGGCATCTGCTGGTAGAGATGCCGTACGACCGGCGCCATCTTGTTGGCTACGCGCCCGGCGATGATCATCAGGTCCGCCTGTCGCGGCGATCCGCGGAATACTTCCGCACCAAAGCGGGAAATATCGAAACGGGAGGCGCTCATCGACATCATCTCAATCGCGCAGCACGCGAGCCCGAAAGCCATCGGCCAGATGGAATTCTTGCGCGCCCAGTTTACTGCCGAGTTGAGCGTTGTGAGAACGATCCCCTCGGAAGCCGCCGCGGCGGCATTGTTCACCGAATAGTCATCAAGCCGTGTGAACAACTCTACTGGACTGCTCGCTAGCGGTTTGTCCATATTTTTTATTCTCGCACGCCCCCTGGGGGTCCTGTAAAATCGTAGTCACCACCCCCGATGCCGCCGGAAAATTTCGACCAACTGTTGGACAGCGCTGCCGTCGCTTGCGGAATCGAAGGTGCATATTGGGACATTTTCGGCAACCGCCACGTCACGTCGACGACCGTTAAGCAAGCGATTTTGAATTCGATGGGGGTGGCCGCCGGCACGCCGGACGAACTGGTGCATTCCCTCACCGATCGCGCTCGCCGCGAATGGGAGCGCCTGCTCTCACCGGCCGTGGTTATTCCCGAATCCCGCCCTCGCCTGCTGCCGATCCAGGTGCCCGCCGAAATGGCGGGCGAGCGGGCGCGGGTTGCGGTGCGGCGGGAGGACGGCTCATCGTCCCAATTCGAGGTGAGCCTGTCCGAGCTGACACAGACCGGTTCCGCCGATCTCGACAATCGCACCTGGTTTCGCAAACAGGTCCGGCTCCCGGAAAACCTCCCGCTCGGGTATCACGATGTCTCGGTCTCGGTAGGCTCCACCAGCGCCACCACGCGGTTGATCGTTACCCCCGAGCGCGCATACACCGGTCCGGATCAGGCACGCACCGCGGGCGTAGCCGTCAGCCTTTACGGCGTCCGCTCGGCGCGCAACTGGGGCGCTGGCGATTTTCGCGACCTGCTCGCGGTGATCGATTGGGCCGCTGATGGCCTCCAGGCCGGCTTCGTTTCGCTCAACCCTCTGCACGCCATTCACAACCGCGAGCCATTCAACACCAGCCCTTATTCGCCAAACTCGATTTTTTATCAGAACTATTTATACCTGGACGTTGAAGGCATTGAGGACTTCGCGCGGTGCCGCCGCGCGCGAGCTCTGCGCCACCAGTCCGATATCTGCGCCGAAATCGAATCTCTCCGTGCCGCATCGCTCGTGGATTACGAGCGCGTCGCCGCGATCAAGCTTCGGTTCTTGAAGCTGCTGTTCGTTCAATTCCTGCGCGAACGGCACGCCGGATCCTCGCGGAGCCAGGAGTTCGACGCGTTTCGCTCCCGTGAAGGCGATCTCCTCGAGAAGTTCGCGACCTTTTGCGCTTTGGATGAACACCTCCACCGGCGGAATCCCGATCTTTGGATCTGGCCGCATTGGCCTTTGGAATATCACGACCCGGATGGACCGGCCGTCGTGGCTTTTCGTAAGAAACACTGGCGATCTGTCCTGTTCTACCAATACGTGCAATGGCAGATCGACCGCCAGCTCGACCGCGCGCAACAACACGCGCGAAACCGGCTGCCCATCGGGCTGTATCATGACCTGGCGCTGGCCACCGACAAGTTCGGATCCGACCTCTGGGCGCACCGGCGCTTTTTCGCGTCCGGGTGCCGCGTCGGCTCGCCGCCCGACGATTTCGCACCGAACGGACAGGATTGGGGCTTCCCGCCGCCAAATTCGGAAAACCATCGCGAAGACGGCTACCGCCTTTTCGTCGAGTCGATTCGCAAGAATTGCCGCCATGGCGGCGCTCTGCGCATCGACCATGTCATGCGCCTGTTCCGTCTCTATTGGATTCCGGAAGCCTGCGATGCCAGCCAGGGCGCCTATGTGCGCGAACTTTGCGATGACTATCTGCGCCTGCTGGCGTTAGAAAGCGTTCGCAACCGCGTCATTATTGTCGGGGAAGATCTGGGAACCGTGGAACCTGCCATCCGCGAAACCCTCTCACGCTTCGGCATCCTGAGCTACCGCGTCTTCTACTTTGAAAAGTTGAACGGTGAATTTCGGCGCAGCGACGAATACCCGCCGCAAGCGCTGGTGTCCTCCAGCACCCACGATCTGCCGACTCTGTCCGGATATTGGGTCAGTGCCGATATCGAAGCCCGGCGCCAGGCGGGAATGATTGACGACGAAGGATACAGAAACCAGTCGGCGGCACGAGCACACGATAAACAAAAGATGCTCGACGCGTTGTTCCGCGCAAACCTGCTGCCGGAGCACCTTTCCCGATCCGCGGCCGACTATCGCGAACTCACTCCCGAATTGCACCACGCCATCGCCGGCTTCCTCGCGCTCACGCCGTCGCGACTGCTGTCGATCAACCAGGAGGACATCACCTGGGAACCGTACCAGCAGAATCTGCCCGGAACCACCTGGCAATATCCCAATTGGCGCCGGAAAATGCGGTTCACCGTCGAGCAATTGCGTTCCGACCCGCAGGCGGTCGCGATGGCGGAAACATTCCGGGGCTGGGTTGACGCCGCCGGCCGAGCACAGGGCTCCGCTCGCTAACGGCTATACAACCGCGAATCGACCGCGATGGCCCTATATGGCCCCAGGTCAGGACGGCTCGTGAAGCAATCGCTGAGGTCCGCCGCTGTCGCATCCGACAAGTTGAGCGGGGGGACTCTGAGCAACCGGAAGATGGTCTTGACCAGTCCGGGGAAACTGGTGTTGAGGTGAGACACGGAGTTCTTCCGCGCCCATGGGCCTGCACATAACAGCAGGGTCCGATGCGCATCGATGTGGTCGACTCCGTCTTCGGCCGATGCTTCGGTGACGAAAACCGCCATTTGTTTCCACCATTCTGTGGTCGAGAAATATTCGAGAATGCGTCCCAGCGCCAGGTCGTTATCCGCGAGGTATGACTCCGCATAGGGGTAGCCTGCCTCGGGACGCGGCGGCGCCATGCGGTCGTTGGGAAGATGAATCATCAGGAATTGCGGCAGCTCCGCCCCGCGCCGCCCGTACTTTTCCTGGATTTCCGCAATCAATCGCCGGGCGCGCTCCGTATCGGGCAACTCCGCTTCGAATGGCTCTTCAAAACGGGAATACGAAACGCCATGCCGTGCCAGGTGTTTCCACATCGACAACCAGTGCATACCTTCGAGGCTGGTCTCGGCATCGCTATAAAAGTTGTCGCTGAAGGTCCAACGCTCGGCAATCGCGTGATGATTGGGCGTGACATCCAGATGATGCAGGCTCAATCGCTTTCCTTGGCCATCGACGTAACCGTCGCGGCCAAACCGGGCGAGGGGCGGCGCACTCATCACCGTCCCGTTGCTGGTCCGCGTGACGTCGCCCAAGACTTCATCGAATGACCGGCCGTCCTTCACAATCAACAGCACGTAACGAATGCCGCTCGGTAGCGGCGGTGGACTGCTTGGGCGCGGCGTCAAGCCGGCCGCCTGCATCACGAAATTTGTCGCCCCGGCCAGAGTGTCGGCTGCCGGCACAGGGAACATTGAGACGGAACCTTGCAGGCCGCGATTGCCGCGAAAGTCCGTTACCGCACCCGAGCCTTTGGCATTCGCGATATAGACCGTACCACGGTCGATGGCCACTTGAGTCGGAAACCGTCCGGCCGGAATATGCCCCAGAATTTCTCCGGTGCGAGCCTCGATCACCGCAACAGCATTTATCCCGGCCTCGGCCGCCAGGAGCCACCCGCTTCGGAGCTCGTACGCCAGCCCCATCGGCGAAACGCCGCGAAGGGGTTCCAGCCCCGGAATGCGGATCGGAATCCGCCTTTCGATCTGGTAGGTACTGGCGTCGATCGACATGATCGAATCGTCGCCGGCATCGGAAACAAATACACGGTCGTTGGTCGCCACCATGCCAGTGAGCGCGCTGCCCACGGAAATGACAGCGCTGACGTGGGCCACCTGCGGCTTCACCACGTCGACCGCTGCCACTTGTGGTCCCGCTACGCCATTGGTTTCCAAGAGATTGTGGCCTAGCGTCACATAAAGCTTCTGCCGGTCCGGCGCGAGCCGTAGCAGCCCGGGAACTCCCTTGAGCGCGATTGCGGCGACGCTCCGGCGCGACTTCGTGTCGACAATCACCACACGCGAATGAGCCGCATCCGCGACATACAAAATGTTCCGGCTGGTATCAAGGACGATATCCCCAGAGGTGCTACCTTCTTCCAGATCAATTGCGTGCCGCCGTTCTCCGGAGTCGAGATCAATCAGTGAGACGCGTCCAGTGCTCCCTTCGGAAGCGAAGACAGACCGCGATCCGGAGAACGCAACTCCACCCGAAACCATCCACGAGCGCGAATCTGACGTGTCTTCTGCCGGCGGTTCACCAAGCCTGAACCACCCCGCGGGCAATTGCCGTGTTCCCCATCCGCGGTCGTACTCAAACACCGTAAGCCACGGCCGATGAAGGTTTACGGTCACTACGGTCTTACCGTTTGCGCTGACGGCGAGAGAGAGAGGTTCGGCACCAGTGACATACTGCTCGCCGGACGGCGCAAGGAGGCGCCCACCAGGTAAAATCGACACTGCCGTACCGGTTCGTGCAGCCCGATCGCCCGCTGGTGGAGCATACCACTGAGCGGATGCCCACGCGCAGCACAGCGCGAACGACCCGATTGAGCGTCGAGCGGCCGACACTCCCTCATCATATAATCCATCCGAGCCATCACCGGTCTTCTCCCGCCTTCCTCGCAGATGCAGCTTTTGATAAACTTGGTGTCAACCAGTGACATTTTGCACGACCTAGCTCAAGAGGGTTACCTTGCGGTTCGCACTAGAGGTCCAGAGTTCACATTTTGTTTACTGGGAGTCTCTCCCGGCGATCACTTTTGGGTGATTTGGCACAGGAACTGCAAACACACCGCGTTAACAACCGCGAAAAACGCAAGTCTTGTGGAGGAGATCAAATGGCAACGAGTCTGACAGGTTTAGCGCCCAGACGGGCATTGGAAGATCCGTTAGCGCACCTGCCGTGCTCTAGTATCTTGGAGTATCGGAAGGGTCAATCGATCTACAACCAAGACCAACCATCCACGGCGATCTATCTGGTCATCGGAGGAAAGGTGAAGGTCTCGCGCCTGGCAAACGACGGGCGTCAGGTGGTCGTGGATATTTATCAACCGGATGAGTTCTTCGGCGAATCGGCTTTCGTCGGCGCCGCACCTCGCGCCGAGCAGGCCACCGCGCTGGAGGGTTCCAAACTGATGGCTTGGGGAACCGCCGAGATCGAGGACGTAATTATGAAGCGGCCTCGGCTCGCCGTCGCCCTGGTGCAAATTTTCGTGAAGCGCACGATGGAGTTTGCGGACCGCATCGAGAGCTTCTCGACCGATAACATTGCGCAGCGGCTGGCCCGCTCACTGATCCGGTTTTCCGAACGCCTCGGCAGCGGCCAGGAAGACGGGTCCGTCCGTATGGTGCCGTTTACGCACGAACTGCTCTCGCAATACGTAGGCACGTCGCGCGAGATTGTGACGCACTACATGAACCACTTCCGGAAGCAAGGGTACCTGCAATACTCGCGAAAGGGGATCATCCTCTACCGCAGCGCCTTCCAGGAGTGGCTCCGTCAGAACCCGTAGCAGAGTGGGGGCAGGTCGGAGTTTATCCGTCGCGGGACCTGCCCAGCCCTCACGAGGCCTTTCTCACCAGCACCACCGTCACATTGTCCGGACCGCCGGCTTCCTTTGCCGCTTCGATCAACCGCGTACAGGTCTCTTGAAGGGAAATCCGGTCGCCATTGCCGCCCAGGATCTGCTCCAGCTTTTTGTGTTCGACCACGCCGTGCAGGCCGTCGCTACACATCAAGATCAGATTGGTGCGCGTGAGCGGAATCGAATAATAATTGACGGCCAGGGGCGACGCGGCGCCGATTGCCATCGTCAGCACATGCCGCATCGGGTGCGTGCGAAGGCTTTCTTCGTCCAGCCCCAGGGGACGCCCGACTTCATTGACCCAGGTTTGATCATCGGTGATAGCGCGGAACCCGCCGCCGTCCAGGACATAGGCGCGGCTGTCTCCGACACTGGCGATATCCAGGCCATCACGCGATTCCAGCGCGACCAGTAAAGTCGTTCCCATTCCTTCCAACTTGGGATCGTTGTGCGCTTCCGCGAGCACTCGCCGGTTGGCCTCTTCGATGGCGCGCAGCAGCGCTTGCGAATCGCGCCGATCGGCAGCTCGCAAAACTTCCGCGACCGTCTCGACCGCCAGACGGGATGCGTGCTCGCCGGCTCGTGCGCCGCCCATTCCATCGGCCACGATGTAGAGCCCTAACTCCGGTTGGACCAGGTAATAATCTTCGTTGTTCGTCCGGACGCAGCCCTTATCCGTCGACGCGAATGCTTCCAGCAATCCCGCGCTTCCTTTCCGCAACCCTTCCGTTATGCTCAAGTTAGCACAGCACCCCAGGGTAGAATGGTATCACTCCCGGCATGATCTGGAAACGGCTTCGCCTCACGCTCGATATGATCAAATTCGAGCACTCGGTCTTTGCTCTGCCCTTCGCTCTCACGGGAGCACTGCTCGCATTTCGGGAAACCGGTTACCAGCGGGTGGCCTGGAAGGTGTCGTGGATCGTCGTCGCGATGGTCGGCGCGCGCTCCGCCGCCATGGCCTTCAACCGGCTCGTCGATGCCCGAATCGATGCGCGCAATCCGCGCACCCGGATGCGGCACCTGCCCGCCGGCCTGCTCAGCCGCGGATTTGCCTGGGCCTTCGTGGCCGCCGCCGCCACGCTTTTCTTCATCGCCGCCGGAGCCTTGAATTCTCTCTGCCTGCGCCTGGCTCCGTTAGCTCTTGCTGTCGTCTTTTGTTATTCGTTCACCAAGCGATTCACTTCGTTCTCCCACATCGTGCTCGGGTTTTCGCTAGGGATTGCGCCCGCGGCCGCCTGGATCGCTGTTGCCGGTTCGCTCGACCCACGCATTCTTTGGCTCACCGCCGCCGTCACCTTCTGGACCGCCGGCTTTGACGTCATCTACTCCTGTCAGGATTATGAATTCGATACCGCGGAATCGCTGTGGAGCGTCCCCCGCCGCCTTGGCATTGCGGGCGCCTTGATTGTCGCTCGCGGGCTGCACGTTCTGATGGTGGTCTCCCTGCTTTTTCTGGTCAGCCAGCTGCATCTCGGCGCCCTTGCCCTGGCGGGCGTGGCGGCAATTGTAGCGTTGCTGATCTACGAGCACAGCCTCGTCAAAGCGCACGACCTCTCGCGCGTCGATGCGGCCTTCTTCACCATGAACGGCTACGTGAGCGTGTTATTCTTTCTATTCTGGGCTGCTGACATACTCTTCCTGCGCCGGGGTGCGTAAATATGCAGATTGCGATTGAAGATCCACACCTGGTCCCCATCCGTCAAAAAGTCGAGCGCGGCGAACGGCTGTCGTTCGACGACGGCGTGGATCTGTATCGCACCTCCGACATCCTGGCCCTCGGCTTCCTTGCCAATCTCGTTCGCGAGCGGCTCCACGGCGACACCACGTATTTCAACGTCAACCGCCACATCAACCCGACCGATGTGTGCGTAGCCAGTTGCCGCCTTTGCGCGTTTGGAAAACACGCGAAAGACCCCAAGGCGTACACGATGTCTCTCGAAGAGGTCTGGCACCGCGCCGGCGAGGGATGGAGCGAAGCTGTCACCGAATTCCACATCGTCGGTGGCCTGCATCCCCAGTTGACGCTCGACTGGTACTGCGAGATGCTGCGCGGATTGAAGCATCGTTTCCCGCAGGTTCATCTGAAGGCGTTCACCATGGTCGAGATCGCGTACCTGGCGCGTCACGATAAGATCTCCATCCGCGAAACCCTCGAACGGTTGCGCGATGCCGGCATGGATTCGCTCCCCGGCGGCGGCGCCGAAATCTTTAACGAACCTGTCCGCCGCATCATCTGCGATCACAAAATCGACGGCAGCGAGTGGATCGAGACCGCCCGCACGGCCCATCAGTTGGGTCTCCGCTCCAACTGCACGATGCTCTACGGCCACATTGAAAACGAGCAGGACCGCGCCGATCACCTGATCCGCCTGCGCGAATTACAGGACGACACGCACGGTTTCGTGACGTTCATCCCGCTGGCGTTCCATCCCGACAATACGGCGCTGCACCACATCCCGAAAACGACGGGCTTCGACGACATCAAAGCGATTGCGGTAGCGCGTTTGATGCTCGACAACATTCCGCACATCAAAGCCTACTGGGTGATGATGACCCCCAAGGTCGCGCAGATCGCGTTACGTTTCGGCGCCGATGACATTGACGGCACCATCGTCGAAGAACGCATTTACCACGACGCCGGCGCTACGACGACGCAGGGCATGCGCCGCAACGAACTGCTACAGTTGATCCGCAAAGCCGGCCGCGACCCCATCGAGCGTGACACACTGTACCGGCCGGTGCAGCGCACCGAAGCAACGTTCACGGTGCTGGTGTAAGTGCCGCAGGTCTCCGACCTGCGGCTTCTCAAATGGACCTGATATCCCAATCGCCGGTCTGGCGGGCAGAAGCTTCCGCACCGACTTCGCTCATTTCCTTATACTGAATTCCATGTTCCGCCGAAGTGTCGGTGTCTGGCTCGCCTTCTCCGCTGCGGCCGTCGCGGCTCCTCAATTCCGCATCGCTTTTCCCGCAGAGCGCAGCGCGGCTCCGCTCGATGGCCGGCTGCTTCTGCTGCTTTCGACCGATCCTGCGGCCGAGCCGCGTCTTCAGATCAACGGCTCTCTGAAGACGCAACTGGTCTTCGGCATGGATGTGGAGGCGTTGGCGCCCGGCGCGTCCGCGACCGTTGACGACTCGGCATTCGGTTACCCGATCCGCAGCCTGTCTCAGGTGCCGCCCGGCGATTACTACGTTCAAGCGCTGCTGCACCGCTATGAAACGTTTCATCGCGCCGATGGCCACACCGTAAAATTACCGATGGACCGCGGCGAAGGCCAGCAGTGGAATCGCGCGCCTGGCAACCTCTATAGCAAGCCGCTCAAAATCTCGATCGGCCGGTCGGTCCCCGCCCCCATCGCCATCTCGCTGAGCGAAGAGATCCCGCCGATACCAGCGCCGAAAGATACGAAATATGTGCGGCATGTCCGCATCCAATCGAAACTACTATCGCAGTTCTGGGGCCGGCCGATGTATCTCGGCGCGCACGTTCTGCTGCCGGAAGGTTTCGATGACCACCCGGAAGCGCGATATCCGCTAGCCGTCTTTCACGGGCACTTCCCGGCCGACATCGACGGCTTCCGCACGACGCCGCCCGATCCCAACCTAAAGCCCGAGTACAGCGAGCGATTCCACGTCGAAGGATATAACCGCATCGAGCAGCAGGAAGCCTACAAGTTTTACCAACAGTGGACCGCGCCTGACTTTCCGCGCTTTCTGGTGGTGGAAATTCAGCACGCCAATCCGTATTACGACGATTCCTACGCGGTCAACTCGGCGAATCTCGGCCCTTATGGCGACGCCATCGAAACGGAACTGATTCCCTATGTCGAAAAGCAGTTCCGCGCGATCGGCCAGGGTTGGGCAAGATTTACGTACGGAGGCTCGACCGGCGGCTGGGAAGCACTCGCGGTGCAGACGTTCTACCCGGATCATTACAATGGCGCTTTCGTCGCCTGTCCCGACCCGGTCGACTTCCGCGCCTACACCAACATCAACCTATACGAACAAAAGAACGCGTTCGTGATCTCCGGCCCGCACCGGCAGGAAGAGCAGCCGGCCGTCCGTGACTATCTCGGAAACGTCACCATCACGCAGCGCGAGGCGAACGCCTACGAACTGGCGCTCGGTTCGCATTCCCGGTCCGGCCAGCAGTACGACATCTGGGAGGCCGTGTTCTCTCCAGTAGGCTCGGATGGATATCCCGCGACCATTTTCGACAAGCTGACCGGTGTCATCAATCCGGCGGTCGCGGAATATTGGCGCGACCACTACGACCTGCGCCACATTCTGCAGCGCGACTGGCCGCTCATCGGCGCGAAGCTCCAGGGCAAGATCCACGTCTACGTGGGCAGCGCGGACACCTATTATCTGAACGACGCCGTTTACTACCTCGAAGAATTCTTGAAGGCCGCGAAAGATCCGGCGTATGGCGGCGAGGTCCGGTACGGCGATCGTGCCGAGCATTGTTGGAACGGCGATCCGGCGCTCCCCAATCATCTTTCGCGGCTGCACTACAACACGATGTATATACCCAAGATGCTCGAACGCATGGAGAAGACAGCTCCGGCTGGAGCGGACCTCAAGAGCTGGCGCTATTGACAGCGTTTGCGCTACAGCGATTAAGAAATCGACCGGTTGTATAATCTGATGACGCGGAGCGCCCTCTAAAGCGCCCGCGCGAACCGCTTGGAGGCTTTCAGTCTGATGAGAAACCCCCATCGCCACCGGCTCCTGCGCGCCGCACTTTTGCCGGCGCTCCTCGCCGGCGTGCCCGCCTTCGCGCAGGTCGATTTTAGCGGCGAATGGGCGCCGTTCTACCACGAAGATCCGGTCGAGCGCGGACCCGGCGCCGAGCTGGGCGACTACACAGAGCTGCCAATCAACGAAGCGGCCCGGCTCCAGGCCGACAGCTACGATGCGGATCGCATCTCCGTCGTTCCGGAATACCAGTGCCGTCCGCACTCGCCCGACTACGGCTTTCGCAGCTTGGGCAACCTCCGGATCTGGCGCGACATCGATCCTCGCACGCAACGCACCATCGCGTTCCACTCCCACACGCTGGCCTACGACAACGAGCGAACGATCTATATCGATGACCGCCCGCATCCGCCCGAGTACGCAGCCCACACCTGGCAGGGTTTTTCCACCGCCAAGTGGAACGGCAACATGCTGACAATCACGACCACGCACCTCAAGACGAGCTACATGCGCCGCAACGCCCTCCCGCGCAGCGATCAGGCCACCGTCACCGAGCACTGGATTCGCCACGGCGACATTCTCACCGTCGTCACCATCACCGAGGACCCCGTATTTCTCGAGGAGCCGCTGGTGCGCAGCACCAACTGGTATCTCGACCCCGGACAGCATCTGGAGCCGTATGGCTGCGAGTACGGGCCGGAAGTGCCGCGGCCGGAAGGCACCGTACCCAACTTCCTGCCCGGCCAGAACCCGTTCCTGCACGAATTCGCCAACTACTACGGCCTGCCGTTTGAGACCACGCGCGGCGGCAAAGCAACGCTCTACCCCGAGTATCAGGAAAAGCTCAAGGACTACAAACCGCCGGCCAAGTGCGAGCGGTATTGCCGTTGCCTGGGACTGTTCGAATGCAACGTAAACTCTCGCTGACCGTGGCGGCCGCGTTCGCGGCAGCAGGATGGGCACAGAACGCGGCGCCCGCGGGCGAAGCCGGCATCCTCAAGGTCCAGGGGAATGTCTACATGGTGGCGGCGGGCGGGCGCAATATCGCCGCTCAAGTGGGTGATGACGGAATCCTTGTGGTCGATACCGCGACCGAGGCCCTCGCGCCGCAAGTTGCCGCTGCCCTGAAAAAACTCTCGGACAAGCCGATTCTTTGGATCGTCAACACCGGCCCCGATCTCGATCACATCGGCGGCAACGCCGTCTTGCCGCGGCTCACAGGTCTGCCCGAAAGACAGCGCGCCCGCATCGTCGCGCACGAAGACGTTCTCAACCGATTCAGCGCCGCGCCCAAGGGAAAGCAGCCGGACGTGCCCGATGCCTTGTGGCCCAATGACGAATATTCCGGCGCCGGCAAGGACTTCTCGTTCAACGGAGAGGCTCTCGTGGTCTATCACGTTCCGGCCGCGCACACCGATGGCGACAGCCTCGTGCATTTCCGCCGCTCCGACGTCCTCGCGACCGGCGACGTGTTCACACCTGGCCGCTATCCGGTCATCGATCTGGAGCGCGGCGGCAGCGTTCAAGGCCTGCTCGATGCGCTCAATCAGATTTTGAGAATCACCGTCCCGCTCAAATATGAGGAAGGCGGCACCTATGTGGTCCCGGGCCATGGCCGCTTGTGCGACGAAGCCGATGTGGTCGAGTACCGTAATATGGTGACGATCGTTCGCGATCGTATCCGCGATCTGATGCATAAAGATATGACACTCGATCAGGTCAAAGCCGCCCGGCCGACGCGCGATTACGATACTCAATACGATGCCGGCGGCGCAGCCATGTTCGTGGAAGCGGTCTACAAGAGCTTGGGTGCCGGGAAATGAATATGGGCCGGCCGTTGATTGTCTCGCTCGCGTTCGCCGCCTTGTGCCTTTCTCTCGCCAACGCACAGCCGCCGGGGAGAGGCGGCCGGGGCGCGCCGCCGCGCTCTCCGCGAGAGGCTGCTCCCATTGATCTGACCGGCTATTGGGTTTCGGTCATCTCCGAAGACTGGCGCTGGCGGATGGTCACTCCCGCCAAAGACGATTTCGCCGGCATCCCGTTCACTCCTGAAGGCCGCAAAGTCGGCGATGCCTGGGACCCGGCCAAAGACCAGGCTTCCGGCGATTTGTGCAAGGCGTATGGAGCCGCGTCCATCATGCGCCTGCCCGGCCGGCTGCACATCACCTGGCAGGACGACACCACCCTCAAAATCGAAACCGATACCGGCATGCAAATGCGCCTGCTGCATTTCGCAGACAAGGCTCCCGATAACGGGCAACCCGAACGCCAGGGATACACGCTCGCGCACTGGGAGACGCCCGAGCGCGGCCTTGGCACGCCACGGCCGGGATTCGGCGCCACGCGCGAAGGCGCGCAAGGCCGCGCGCTCGAAGCCGTCACGACTCATTTGCTGCCCGGCTACCTGCGCAAGAACGGCTTTCCCCTAAGCGGCAACGCCACCGTGAAAGAAGATTTCGACTTGTTCACCGAGCGAACCGGGCAGCCGTGGTTTGTGGTGACCACCATCGTCGAAGATTCGGTCTACCTGCAGGAACCCTACGTAACCAGTTCCAACTTCAAGAAACAAGCGGATGCCGCCGGCTGGAACCCACGCCCCTGCTCCGCGCGATAAAGCCAAATTAATCGGCACCAAAACACCTTCGAACACGTCATACTTTCGAAAGGGATTTCCCGAATGACACGTCGACTCCGCGTGACCGCCTTAGCTCTGCTCCCAGGCGCCATCTGGGCGCAGACACCCGATCCGTCGTTGACGTTCGAGGTGGCCACGGTGAAAGCCGCCCCGCCTCCGAATATGGGGGACGGGAAACGCATGATCCGCGTCGGCGCGCAAGGCGGTCCCGGCACGAACGATCCCGGACAAATCTCCTATTCCTTCGTCTCGATGCGAAATCTCCTGATGCAGGCCTTCAACCTCCGGGGCTACCAGATTCAGGGCCCGTCGTGGCTCGACTCGGAACGGTTCGACATCGTCGCCAAAGTCGCAGCCGGCGCCACCAAGGACGACGTAAGAGTCATGCTGCAAAACCTGCTGAAAGAGCGCTTCCAGCTCGCGTCGCACAACGATCGCAAGGAGCAGTCCATCTATGCGCTGGTTGCGGGGAAGAACGGCCCGAAGATGAAGGTGTCGCAGGACCAGTCAGATCCCGCCGCCGCGCCACCCGCTCCGGTCGCTGGCCAGGCAGCCGGAACGGATGCTCCTCCGCCTCCCCCACCGGATCCGTCTCGGCTCAAATTCGGCAAGGACGGCATGCCGGAGCTCCCTCCCGGTATGCGCCGGCCCGGAATCATGATGATGATGACGATGTCACCGGCCGGCATGCGCGTAAAGATGAATGGCGAGCGCCAGACCATGGCGCAGCTCGCCGATTCGCTATCGAACCAGTTAGACCGCCCCGTGGTGGACATGTCCGCTCTCACCCAGCGGTATGATTTCATTCTCGATTTCGCGCCCGACCCGAACATGATGGCGAACAAGATGGGGCCGCTCATGGGCCCAATGCCAGGGCCGATGCCGGGCGGTATGCCTCCTCCGGGTGGCGCCGGACTGGCCGGTCCCGGAGGCGACGCGCCCGTGCACGCACCCGAAACTGACGCGGCGACCATCTTCGTCGCCATTCAGGACCAGCTCGGACTCAAACTCGAACCGAAGAAAGCACCCGCCGATCTGTTGGTCGTCGACCACTTGGAAAAGACACCCTCGGAAAACTAGCGGTCTTCCGTGGTAGTATTTCTCTATATCGAGAAAAGCTCTCGACATAGAGATAGTGGACGCCGCTCTCGAACCCCTCGACCAGCGCATCGCGCGGCGCCTGGCCGCCCTGCGCGCCGAACGCGGATGGACCTTGGAAGCGCTCTCCGCCAAAGCCGGTATCAGCCGCGCTACTCTTTCGCGCTTGGAACGTTGTGAGTTGAGTCCGACGGCCGCCATGCTGAACAAACTCTGCGCCCAGTATGGATGGACGGTGTCACGGCTCATGGCTGAAGCGGAGAGCGGGCCGCCGACCGTGGTCCGCGCCGGACAGCAGGTCACCTGGAAAGATCCCGAGACGGGCTATGTCCGCCGGGTTGTCTCGCCGCCGCACCCGGATCTCAAAGGCGAACTGGTCGAAGTGTCGCTGCCTCCGGGCTCGACGGTTTCCTACGACGTCTCTCCCCTGCCCCGGCTCGAACATCACCTCTGGATGCTGGAGGGCGCCCTGACCCTCGAAGTCCAGGGAACCGAGTTTCGGCTCGAGAAAGGCGATTGCCTGCGATATGTTCTTGCCGGTCCGTCCCGCTTCGTCTGCGGCAAGCGACCGGCCCGATATCTGATTTCGATGGTGCATCCGTGACGTCAACTCTCATTGAGCGCTGGATCCCGGATCCGCCCCGCGTGAAAGACGATCTCGAGGGGCTCGGCGGCATCCTGCACGCATGCGTGCATGCGGGCGGGAGCGTCAGCTTCGTGCTGCCGTTTTCGCCCGACGACGCGACGGTATTCTGGCGAGAGCAGGTACTGCCGGCCGTGCACGCCGGAAGCCGCTGCGTGCTGCTCGCCCGAATCGGCGACCGCCTGGTCGGGACGGTGCAGCTCGATCTGGACACTCCTCCCAATCAGCCCCACCGCGCCGAGGTGAAGAAGCTGCTGGTGCATCCGGAGGCGCGGCGCCGCGGAATCGCCAGAGCCTTGATGAACGAAGTGGAAGAGGAGGCGCGTGCGTCGGGTCGAACCCTACTCACGCTCGACACCGTTACCGGGGGTTTCGCCGAACCGCTCTATCGCTCGCTGGGCTATATGACCGTTGGCGTGATCCCGAGATACGCGCTCAACTTCAACTCGACCGCGCTCGAAGCCACTACCGTCATGTACAAAGAGATCGCTCCCTAACCAGGGTTGCGCCAAATTGCACAATGATGAGTAGCTTGCCCCAGATACTCCCGTACGCAGGGTGTTGAGTTTCTAGTCATTGCGACCGCGTCACAAGGGCTTAGATGAATACCCTCCTTTGGTTTCCAGCGTGCACCTCCCCACAGCTCTTCGGGAGGATTTCATGGATAACACTGTTTCCGCGCACTCTGGGGCTCTGATCAAGGGATTGGCTGCCATCGTCGGCGAAATCGCCGTCGGCGTCAATGGACCCTTCCTGTTCGGCCGCTTCGATATCTACTTTCCGTTAGCCGTGCTGATGGGTGTTGGGCTTGGCGCAGTACTTGGTGTCGCGCTGGCGTCGCTGGGATTGGCAATCCGCCATCGCAAGCCGGCCCCCGCGCCTGCGCATCAGATTCCTGCCGACGCGCATCTGCGAACCCACTGAGAAGCTTGGCCGGCCGGAGGCCTGCCCCACACGCCTCGAGTAGAATAGATCCCATGCGTCTGGGCGCTTTGGCCCTCGGTTTGGTTCTGTCTGGCATTTCCGCGGCCCTGGCCGCCCCAAATGAGTGCGATCGCGCGTGCCTCAAGGGTATCCTCGATCAATACCTCAATGCCGTCGTCAAACACGACCCCTCCGCGGCCCCGCTGTTCGTCGGTTTCCGGCAAACCGACAATGCAGTAGTGGTGCGTCCCGGCACCGGGACGTGGAAATCGGTAACTGCGCTCGGGAAACTGCAGCGCCGCTATCTCGACCCCGTGAGCGGCCAGGCGGCCTACTTCGGCCTGGTCGACGAAGGGAATGCCCAGGCCATCGTCACCGTGCGCGTGAGAGTCGAAGACCGCAAAATCACCGAGGCCGAATGGTACGTCGCGCGAAACGGAGATCCGGGACTCAATGGTCCCGCGGCGCCGGGACAGCCGGCCGGAAACTTCTTCGAGCCGGAAAACCTGGTCGCCAATCCACCGCCCGAGCGCGTCTTGCCGAAAGACGCGCGGCTCTCCCGTGAAGCCCTGCGAGCCATCACCAACAGCTACTTCGACGGCATCACCACGCATGACGGGTCGATCATCATGGCTTATCCCGGCTGTGTTCGCGTGGAGAACGGCCGTACCGTGACCGGCCGCACCACCGGACCGGGCGCAGCGAGCGACTGCACCTCCAACCTGGCAACCATCAACATTCAAAACGTGGCCGCCCGGCGCTACCCGGTCTTGGATGAAGAAGCCGGTGTCGCACTGGCGCTCGGGGTGTTCCTGAGGAAACCCGGCACCAGCACGCGCCGCAACGTCTTCAGCGAATGGTTCGTCATCGATAAGGATCGGATCCGGAGCATCTATTCGGCGATGTTCTATCCGGCGCCTGAGGCTCCGGTTCCCAACTGGCCGCCATTCGACGGAAACTGGCCGCTTCCAGCAGCGTTCAGCGCGCCAGCCGCTCACTGATTCGGAACGGTCAGGCTGCTGAGGCCGATTCCCCCGCCGACCACTGGAAGCAGAGATTGTATCCATCGGGATCGCGAAGATACATCTGCTTCATGCCATAGGGCGTCACCACCGGCTTCTTCACGCTGACCCCTTTACCGTGCAGCTCTGCGTAGGCTGCGTCCACATCCGGACATCCGAAATAGAGGCACAGATCTTCGTGCGCGGCCGTGCGGGCGCGATCGGGTTCGGGCGGGCGTTCGTCATCCGATTCGTACGTGTCATTCAACATCAGATCGGCATCGCCGAGCCGGAGCCATACCCAGTGGAAGTTGTCCTCGCCCAGGCTCGGCGAAGTGCTCACCACCTGAAAGCCCAGCACGTCGCGATAAAACCGGACCGAAGTAGGGACATCGTAGACCAGCATTAGCGGGGTCACCCCGCGTACGTCGAGCGCCATTTTTCACCTCCGGCTCATACGCCGCAGTATGGCACACTCCGTCCAGGGCAGCTTTGATAGGATGTTCGCAGAGTCATGCCGATCTACGATTACCAATGCCGGAACTGCGGCGAGGAATTCGAGCTGCTCGTCCTCAAGACTACGGTCGCCGCGTGCCCGGCGTGCCAGAGTCAGGACCTGGAACAGTTGATCTCCGGTTTTGCCGTGAGCTCGGAATCCAGCCGCCAAGCCAATTTGCAGGCGGCGAAGCGGAAGTTGAAGAACAGCTCCAATTACAAGGATCAGAAAGTCGCCGAAGCCGAAGAGATCCGCGAACACGCTCCGCAGATGTTCGAGAAGAAAAAGAAGCCGTAGCCGAGCGGGGCATGCTTTAGCTTGCCGAGCCGCCCGGCAGCTAAGGCTTGGCGCGTTCGCTCGAAACCTGGGTACCGCTCTTCGTATACGCAAAGCGGAGGACCCACTCCTCCGGGTCGGCATCCGGCCGCGGGTCAAACTTCCACTTCTCGGCGGCCGCCAGAGCGCGATTCGCAAAATAGCGGCTGGGGCCTGCCGAATCCAGCTTGGCGTCGACAACCGCACCGGATGCATCCACGCTCGCTCGGACGCTTATGTCGATTCGGCCGCGGATTGTCTCGCGCGACTCCTGCGATATCTCGGGAAGAACTTGTTCTTTGACCTGGCGCGAAAGCGGCGCAGCGGGAGGCGGAACCGCAACTGGAGCGGGCGCCGTGGCAACAGGAGCGGCCGGCGGCGGTTGCACAGCGACTGGCGGCGGTGCAGGAACGCGCGCGGCGGTGCGGTGCGGAGGATACACCAGAATTCCTGAAAAAATCAGCCCGAGCGCAACGCCAGCCCCCGCATACCGCCACACCAGGGACGAGCGCCCCGGCGCCGGCGAAGCTGATGCGTCGTCGCCGTGCCGCAGCCGGTCGGCCAGGTGCGCCACGGTTTCCCGGCGATTGGGGTCGGGTTGAAGGCATTGGCGCGCGATGTCCAGGAACAGCGGGGGAAGCGCGACTGGAAGCTGCGGCGGTTTTTGCGGCGAGCGGCGAGGCGCCGGAGGGCGCTGCGTGAGCGCTTCCACAAGCGTGATGCCGAGCGACCAGACGTCAGCGGCCGGCGTCAGCAACCCGGCCGTGCTTTCCGGCGGATCATACGCGCCCCGCTTCGCGGCGGCGACGGGCTCACCGGCCGGGCGCAGCGCATCGGTCGAAATCTTCAATTGATCCGCGACGGCCAGAATGTTGGACGGTTTCACGCGCCCATGGACGAACCCGCGGCTGTGAATATACGCCAGCGCATCCAGTATCGGCTCGAGCATCTCTCGCGCCTCGACCGCCGTCAGTGGTCTCTGCCGGAGAACCTCGGCCAGATTCTCCTCTGCATACTCCATCACCCGGTATACGATCGGTGTGCCGTCCAACTCCGCGTGGCCTATCCCGTAGCAGCGGAGCAGGCCAGGATGAGACAGCGCGGCGGCGCGCTCCCAGCGGGACAACGTCGAGTCGCGATACGTTCCCTCCGCCGGGATGAGCTTTATGGCGGCAATCTGTGACGCAGCATTGCCCAGACTCGTGAGAAACACGCCCGTGTGATCGCCGCCTCCCAGATGGCGCTCCAGCGGGAAGCGATCGACAACACGACCTTGCCATTCTTTCCACGGACGAGTACCGGCCTGTGCGAGCGCGAATTCGAACGGGCGCACATCCATCTGTTGCGCCTGCCGGACCAGCGCGCCGGCGCACTTGCGCAGCAGCGCAGCATTGTCGAACGCGGCGCCAAACAGGCTGACCGGCAGCAGCTCTTCGACGTGCGCGATCCATTCGCGCCGCCGGATATCGGACCGCTCGGGTTTGCGGCAACACAGGTCCACGCGCGCCCCAAGGACCGGAAGCTGTGGCTGGTCCCCGATCAACGCCACGACCTTTAAGCGTTCATTCGAGCGCCGGAGCGATTCGATCAGTTCCGCCGCATCCGGCAAAGCGGGATCGAGCACCAATAGATCGACTTCGATGCGAAGCTCGCCGACCAGAGCCGCGGCGTCGGCGACAGCCTTGGCGGGAAACGCGTGATAATGTGCCTGGTCGAGTCCACGGCCCAGCCAGAAGCCAAACCCCAGATCGGCGTCGACAATGAGGGCGGTCTTCATTCCGCGGCGCAACAGATGGCAACTCGCCTTCCAAAACGCCGCACTTGCAATTTCCAGTTACTTAGATCGCCGCCCGATAAAATTTACCCGCTCGTCGTAATCCGGCTGAGCAAGTTTTGGATGTACGTGGCCGACATCATCGGCGAAATCCCCGTTGCCGTTGGTTAGGAAGGTACGTAGGGCAAACGTTCGCTTGCCGAAGCCCACGTGAACAAACGTTATCGTCAGATTGACGGCGAACAGCGTGACAGCCGTCATTTCAATGACGGCCCAGGCCGTTATTCCACGATCAGTTCGCCCTTCATCTTTCCGTGGCCGAAGCCGCAGAAATGCGAGCATTCGAACGCGTACGTGCCAGGCTGAGGCGCGGTGAATTCGACCGCCACGGGTTCGCCCTTCGGAAGCTTCTGGTTGATGTGCAGCGGCTCGATTTTGAAGCCGTGTTCCTTGTCGAGCGCCGTGATCAAGAGCTTCACGTGGTCGCCGCTCTTGACCCGAACCGTGCTCGGGTCGAACTCGTACTTCTTCGCCGTCATCTTGATTTCGGCGCCCGGGCCGGCCGCCGGCTCCTGAGCGAGAAGGACGCATGCGGCAGCCGCCACTACCAGTGCCGTCCTCACGCCCGCCGTTCGCAGAGTCATCGGTAGCTCCTGTCCCCATGCTAGACCACTCCCCTGCGCGTGGCTGTGACGAAGATGTGAACTTCTCGCAAAAGGGAAGAAATCTAACGCGCCACCGCGAAGTTCTGTCGATCTCTGCGCCGATTCGCGCGCTTGCGTGCGATTTGATATATACTCACACCCCAGTTAGGGGACACAGCATTAAGGGGGAGGAATCGCTATGCGAAATGGGATCACTTGGTTGTTCGCACTTGTGTGCGCCGCCGCGTCGATCTGGGGCCAGGCTATCTCGACGTCGCAGATCAACGGCACGGTTCAAGACGCCAGCGGCTCGGCTGTCCCGGGAGCCGAGGTCAAGGCCACGCAGACGGACACGGGGCTCGTCCGGAGCACCCTTAGCGGCGCCGACGGCGGTTACGTATTAGCCAATCTCCCGGTGGGCCCGTACCAGTTCGAAGTGAGCAAGGAAGGGTTTACGAAGTACGTGCAATCGGGGATCGTCCTGCAGGTCGGCAGCAATCCCACGGTCGATGTCGCGATGAAAGTAGGAGCGGTCACGGAGCAGGTGCAGGTCGAAGCCAACGCCGCGCTGGTCGAGACACGGAACTCCGGCGTCGGCTCGGTCATCGATAACCAGCGAGTGCTGGAGTTGCCCCTGAACGGCCGGCAGGTCACGGAGCTGATTTTTCTCTCCGGCATGGCCACCATGGCCAACGGCGCGGGACTGAATTCGGGCGTCCGCAACTTCCCGACTGTCGACATCTCGGTCGCGGGTGGGCTCACCAATGGTTTGACCTACCGGCTGGACGGAGCCACCCACAATGACCCGTACAACAATCTGAATCTGCCCTTGCCGTTCCCGGATGCCATGCAGGAATTCAAGGTAGAAACCAGCGCCCTTCCTGCACAATACGGCCATCACTCGGCGGCTGCGGTCAACGCGGTGACGAAATCGGGCACCAACGAATTCCATGGCGACTTGTTCGAGTTCATCCGCAACGGCGCGGTGAATGCGCGCTATACCTTCGCGGCCACCGTCGACTCGCTCAAGCGCAATCAATTCGGAGGCACGCTGGGCGGACCCATCATCAAGAACAAGCTCTTCTTCTTTGTGGGAGAGCAGAGCACGCTGCTGCGAACGGCGCCCGCGAACAACACCGCGTTTGTTCCGACCGCCCAGATGCTGGCGGGAGACTTCACCGCTATTGCCGGGCCACAGTGCAACACCGCCCACCAGCAAATCAACCTCGCAGCTCCGTTCCAGAACAACCAGGTATCGCCCGCCCTCTTTTCCGCGCCGGCGTTGAAAATTCTCACGTGGCCTGGGTTTCCGACTTCGAACAACCCGTGCGGCACGATCCAATTCGGCCGCAGCACCCGGAGCAACCAATACGATTCGCTGGCACGGAGCGATTTTCAAAAAAGCGACAAGCACTCCATCTACTTCCGCTATCTCAACGCGCATCTCGATCAGCCCTCCGATTTCGATCCCCAGAACCTGCTGGCCGCCTCAACCGCGGCGCTGAATTTCCAGACGCAGTCGGGCGTGCTCGGCGACACCTACCTGATCGGGCCCGACACGGTCAGCACGTTCCATGCAACTTTGAACCGGTCGGCGGTGCCCAAAACCAATCCGCAGGTGTTCGGACCCGCTGACATCGGCGTCAACATGTGGACCGGCGTGCCCGGCCTCATGCGAATTACGGTGAGCAACGGCTTTACGCTCGCCAGCAACAACGAGACTCCCAGCACTTACAACACTCTGGATTTCGAATTCGCCGAGGATGTGAGCCTCGTCCGAGGCGCTCACCAGATCGGGCTCGGCGCCGACTTCATCCGCTCGTATCTGAACGGCACTTCGGGACTCAATGCGTCCGGCCCGTTTACCTTCAACGGCCAAGTCTACAGCGGCACCGCCGGTCTCGGCCTGGCGGACTTCATGCTCGGCAAACCGTCGGCGTTCACGCAGGCCACAACCACCTTGGCCTACGACCGCATGAACTACTTCGGCCTGTATGCGCAGGATACCTGGAGACTCACGCCCCGTTTGACTGTTACTTACGGGCTCCGCTGGGATCCCTATCTGCCGGTCAGCACAAAGTACGGCTGGACTCCGCATTTCGATCCCACTTTGTTTACCCAGAACGTGCACAGCAAGGTTTTCGTAAACGGCCCCGCTGGCCTTCTCTTCCCCGGCGACAGCGGATATCCCGGCAACGGCGTGGCGGAGCACCGCTGGAACAATCTCGCTCCGCGCGTATCGCTCGCCTGGGATCCACAAGGAAACGGCAAGACTTCCATCCGCGCCGCATATGGCCGGTTCTTTGATATGCCGGCGATGAACAACTATGTGGGTTTTGGTTCCACGCCTCCCATCGGAAATACAACAACCGTGAATTTCCCCACGAGTTTCGCCGATCCCTGGGCGGGCATCCCGGGTGGCAATCCATATCCGCTTACGGTCAGCGCCAATTCTCCGTTCATCAACTTCGGCACTTATGAGAACTTTCTGCTGAATCCGAAAACCACTTACTCGCAACAATGGAATCTGAGCGTCCAGAGACAACTCGGCGCGAACTGGCTGGTATCCGCAAATTACATCGGAACCAGCATCATTCACCTGTGGGGCGGCAACCAGGCCAACCCGGGCATTTTCCAACCGGGCGCCACAACCGCCAATGTGAATACTCGCAGACGGTTCTACACGCAAAACCCCGGACAAGGCATTTTCTACGGCAGCATCAACCAGCTAGATGATGGCGGGACCGGCAGCTACAACGGCCTTGTGCTTTCGGTTCAGCACCGGAGTTCCAAGGGCTACAGCATTCAGGCGAACTATACGTACTCGCATTGCATCGCGGATCTGGCCAACCCCGAATTGGCCGTGGCCGGCGCGAACTTCACCATTCCCGACAATCGCCGCTACGACCGGTCGAACTGCGGGCTCATCGACCGCAGACAACTGTTCAACCTCTCGGCCGTTTTTGAGGTGCCGGCATTTTCGAATCGAACCGCGAAGCTGCTCGCCACCGGGTGGCAGTTCTCACCGATCGTGCGGGCGCAAACCGGTCCGTTCATTACCATCACCAGCGGGCTCGATCAGGCCCTGACCGGGCAAGGCGGCCAACGCGCCGTTCAGATGCTGGCGGACCCTTATTCGCCCAATCGGAACGCCAGCAGCTATCTGAATCCCTCGGCCTTCGCGCAGCCTGTGGCCGGCACCTACTCGACGATGTCAGCCAACAACGTCCTGGCGCCCGGCGCTCTGTATTTCAACGCGGCTGTGTCTCGGACCTTCCGAATTCGCGAGCGGAAGAGCCTCCAATTTCGTTTCGAAGGCTTCAATATTCCCAACCGTGCCAACCTGGGGCCGCCAAACGGCTTG
Organism: Bryobacteraceae bacterium; assembly: GCA_036406715.1. Lineage (GTDB taxonomy): Bacteria > Acidobacteriota > Terriglobia > Bryobacterales > Bryobacteraceae > PSRJ01. The sequence continues at coordinate 23,743 of DASXAK010000181.1, forward strand.
TCGGGCAACGGAACCGCCACCTCCACGTCCGGCTTCCTCACGCCGACGGCCGCCCGCAACAGCACGAATTTCGGAAAGATTTTGTCTTCGGATGACCCGCGAATCCTGCAAGGAGCCTTGAAGTTCGTCTTTTGAACGGCGCGGACGCAGACCACCCGTTTTACTCGAGCAGGTGCCCCATCCGCTCCCGTTTGGTGCGGAGGTAGGCTTTGCGCGTCTCGACAACCTCGGCCAGGCACGGCACGCGTTCGGTCACTTCGACCCCGGCTTTCTCCACCGCATCCACCTTCTCCGGATTGTTCGAAAGCAGTCGCAGCTTCTTCAGCCCGAAATATTTCAGGATCTGGCCCGGCAACTCGTAGCTGCGCAGGTCGGAATCGAAACCGAGCCGCTCGTTGGCCTCGACCGTATCCGCGCCCTCGTCTTGCAACTCGTACGCGCGCAGCTTGTTCAGCAGGCCGATCCCCCGTCCTTCCTGGTGCTCGTAGATGAGCAGACCTCGACCCTCCTGAGCGATGCTGGTCAACGCGATCTGCAACTGCGCGTGGCAATCGCACCGGAGGCTGTGAAAGACATCACCCGTGAGGCATTGAGAATGGATCCGTACCAGCGGGGGTCCGCCGGCGGTCAGGTCTCCCATTTTCAAGGCGACGGCTTCTTCCGGCCGGGTTTGGCTGCCGCCCCGAAAGCCATAGATCCGGAACAGACCGAACTGCGTGGGAAAGGCGGCTTCGGCGACCTTCTCGAACCCTCCGGGGGACAAATTCTTCATAGGTAGTCTTGGGAACCTGTAATCCCTTCTATTATAATGGCTTCCGGCGACACATGCCGGATGTAAATTCATTTCTAGTCGCGCTGCTGGTAAAACTGGGGATCGTCGCCGCGATCGCCAGCATCCTGGCCCGTTCGAGCCGCTTCAAAGCCGCGCTCATGCGCGAAACCCGCACCCTCAACCAGCGGCTGGTGCTGGCGCTGTGGCTAGCCTCGGTTTTCGCAGCCGGAGTGACCGCCCGCCTGATGAGCCGCAACTATCAGGCCGCCGATCTCGCCATGGAAGGCAGCCTGTTGGCAGGCTTGCTGGGCGGCTATGTCACCGGACTCTTGTCCGGCCTGCTGATCTCGCTCCCCGCCATGTTCTGGGGCGAACATCTCGCGCTTCCGTTCCTGGCGGGCATTGGTGTTCTGGGCGGCCTACTGCGCGATCTGGCCCCGCAGCCCGAAGAAATCTGGCGCTTCTCGCCCTTCTTCGACCTCAGCATCTACCGGTTCTTTACCGAACGGAAGAACCACCGGCGCACTGCGTTTCACCTGATGCTGGTTGCCGCCATTCTGTATGCCGAATTTCTCCGTCAGATCCTGGGGCAGTTTTCACCGCATGGCATTTTCCGCCTGGTCCAAGGCTGGCCGCATCCGCACTGGCTCACTTATGTGGCTTTGTACGCAGTCACGTTGTTCGCTGTGGCGATCCCTTTGAAGATCTGGAACAGCGCGCGCACCGAAAGGAAACTCGAAGAACAGGAGCGGCTGCTGGTCGAAGCCCGGCTCGCCGCACTGACCAGCCAGATCAACCCGCATTTCCTCTTCAACACCCTCAATTCGGTGTCATCGCTGATCCGCACCGATCCCAACCAGGCCCGGGTCATGGTGCTCAAACTCTCCCGCGTGCTGCGCCGCCTCCTTCGCAAGCACGAGAACTTCAGTGCCCTTCGTGACGAACTCACTTTTATAGAAGACTATCTCGCTATCGAAGTCGTGCGATTCGGCGAAAAACTTCGTTTCGAAAAGGACGCGGCGGAAGATACACTGGACATGCTCGTGCCCAGCATGCTGCTGCAGCCCCTGGTGGAAAATTCGATCAAGCACGGCCTGAGCAACAAAGTCCAGGGCGGCACCATTCGTATCCGGACGCACCGCAGCGAGGCGAAACTGCACCTCCTGGTGGAAGACGACGGAGTGGGCATCCCGGAAGCCAAGCTCGCCAACCTGCTCGAGCAGGGCATTGGCGTGAGCAATGTGAACGAACGTCTCAAGGTTTTGTTCGGCAATCAGTACCGCATGTGGATCGACAGCCAGCCCGACGGGGGAACCCGGGTGCAGATCGAAATGCCCGAGCTGCAGACCGACCTGGCGGCGGCCTCTTAATGCTGAGGAGATTACGCTCTTGAACAGACTCGAAGAATCGATTGCCGCCTGGCCGGTCAACGGCCTTCCGACGACGCTGGCCGACCGCACGCGGCGCGTCTACGATCGCATGGCGGCGGTGTATCCGGTCTCGACCATGCTGTTTCATTCCCGCGCCCACCGCTGTGCCGTTCAGGTATCCGGGCTGCGGGACGGAATGCGCGTGCTCGAAGTCGCGACCGGGAGCGGCGAAATGTTCCGCCGCCTGGTGCGCGCCAATAGCGGCGGCGCCACCATCGGAGTGGACCTGTCGCCCAATATGGCCGCCCGCACGCAGCGCTCGGCCCACCGGAAGTTTCCCTCCGCGCACGCCCACTGTCAGGCGGTCGATGCCCGGCAGATGCCGTTCCGCAGTGAGAGCTTCGATGCCATCTTCTGCTGCTATCTGCTCGAGTTGCTCTCCTCCGACGACATCACCAAGACGCTGAGCGAATTCCGCCGCGTCCTCTGTGACCGTGGTCACTTGACGCTCGTCCTCATCGGCCAGAACACTCCGATGTTCAACGCGGTCTACCGCGTCGTCGGCCGGATTGCCCCTGCGTTCTGGGGACGCCAGGTCGAGCAGCGCATCCCGGAACTGGCCGAAGCCGCGAGTTTCGAAATCCTCGACGATCGCTCCGTGCGCCAGACGCTCTACCCTTCGCGCGTGCTGGTTATGCGCAAGTAGCCGTCGTTGTGTGAAATCTTACGTGCGGCCGTTGAGCCGTGTACAATTGAGCCTTGGACAGCCGCACGGCCCCGCTATCGGTCTACGTTAACCCTGAACTCAGCCTCCTCCAGTTCCAGAATCGTGTGCTCGAAGAGGCGCGTGCCGCGTGCAATCCTCTTCTCGAACGGGTCAAGTTTCTCACCATCGTAAGCTCGAATCTCGACGAGTTCTTCATGGTCCGGGTGGCCGGCCTGCTGCAGCAGATTGAAAGCGGCGTACAGGAACTGAGCATCGACGGCCAGCCTCCGAGCGCCCAGTTGGAGGCCATCCGGGCCGAAGTCACCAGGCTGCTCGACGGAGCCTACCGGACTTACCACGACATCCTGATCCCGGCGCTCACCCGGTCCGGGATCACGGTGGCGAGCTATGACTCGCTCGACGCTGCGCAAAAGCGTCACCTGGAAACCTATTTCTCCGAGAGCATCTACCCGGTGCTCACTCCGCTCGCCTTCGACCGCAGCCGCCCTTTCCCGCATATCTCGAACCTCAGCCTCAATCTCGCCGTGGTCGTGCGCGATGCCGACGGCGCCGAACACTTCGCGCGCGTCAAAGTGCCTGATAGCATCAATCCGCTCATTCCGCTCCCGTCGGAATCGGGGCGGCCTTCCGAAGTTTTTGTCTGGCTCGAAGAAGTTATCCTCGCCAATCTGCATTGGCTCTTTCCCGGACTGGAGATCGTTGCGGCCCATCCGTTCCATGTCACACGCGATGCCGAAGTCGCCATCAAGGAAATCGAGACCGACGACCTGCTGGCCACCATTGAGGAAGCCGTCTGGCAGCGCCGCTTTCGCGATGTCGTCCGCCTGGTGGTCAATGCCCACATGCCGGAGACGCTGCTCGAAATCCTGACCAGCAACCTCGAAATCGAGGCCTCCGCCGTTTATCGCGTCAGCGGACCCCTCAATCTCGGCCGTCTTCGCCAGCTCATCACGCTCGAACGCCCCGATTTGAAGGACCGTCCGTTCCTGCCGCGCAGCCCCCTGATGTCCAAGGAGGAAGACTTCTTCGCGGCCATCCGGCAGGAAGATATTCTCCTGCACCACCCGTTCGATTCCTTTCAGCCGGTCGTCGACTTCTTGCAACGCGCGGCGCGCGATCCGGCCGTCCTGGCCATCAAGATGACGCTCTACCGGCTCGGCCGCGATTCTCCGGTGGTGGATGCGCTTCTCGAAGCCGTCAATCGCGGCAAGCAGGTAGCGGCAGTCGTCGAGTTGCAGGCCCGGTTCGACGAGGAGAGCAATATCGAATGGGCGCGCACTCTGGAACGGGAAGGCGTGCACGTGGTCCACGGCCTGCCGGGGCTCAAGGTTCACTCGAAGGTGGCCTTGGCGGTCCGTCGGGAAGGCGACGTGATCCGGCGCTACCTGCATCTGGCCACCGGTAACTACAATCCGACGACCGCGCGGCTTTATACCGATATGGGGCTATTCACCTGTGCCCCGGAGGTCGGCGCCGACGCCACCGCTCTATTCAACTACCTGACCGGCTATTCGACCCGGCACCGCTTCAACCGTCTGCTGGTCGCTCCGATCAATCTCCGGCAGCGGCTGACGGAACTGATCGAGCGCGAGATCGAACACCAGCGCCACGGCCGCGGAGGGCAACTGATCTTCAAGGTCAATGGGCTCGATGACCCCGGCATGGTCCGGCTGTTGTCGCAAGCCTCCGCCGAAGGCGTGCAGATCAAGCTGCTGGTGCGAGGCATCTGCTCGTTGCGTCCGGGACTGTCAGGCTTGAGCGACAACATTCGCGTGACCAGTATTGTCGGACGCTTCCTCGAACACAGCCGGATTTTCTATTTCGGAAACGGCGGACACGAAGAGATCTACCTGGGAAGCGCCGATCTGATGCCACGCAACCTGAATCGCCGCGTCGAGGTCCTGTTCCCCATCAGTTCCCCGCGTCTGATTGCGCGCGTTCGAGACGAGATTCTGGAGCACTATCTCGCCGACGAATCCAACGCGCGGCACATGTGCGCCGACGGAAGCTATACCCGCAAACGCCTCGACGGCGGTTTCGACAGCCAGGGCTGGTTCCTGGGCCAGCATGGCGCCCGATCCGCAATCGTCAAGCGATCCGTGAACGGTTCTAACGGCAATGGCCGCCACGGCGTGCCCCTGCATCTCGTCCGGCAACAGCTTGCCGGGCTGCGCTCGATCACGCAAGCCTTCAAAAGTTCGGCCGCCGCCCGGGAGAATCTGAAAGCGGAAGCGTTGGACCCGAGTCATGCCCTAGGCGACAGCCTCTCCAACGAGGTACAGACCGAATCGCTCAATGGGAACGGCAAAACCCACCAACCAAAACCGCTCTCGGATCAATTGCCACTTGACACCACTGATAAGTAGGTGCACGAGCAATCCACTTCCGTGTAGTGCGTTTCTCCAGAAAACCGAAACTCGCGTCTCCGTCGCGTTGTAAGTGATAGAAAAAACAGCTATTCTGTATTCAGGAGCAAAGCTCTAGCGCGGCCCTAAAAGTGCAGATTCGGCCGGGGGAGTTGTCTCGCTACAAGCAAGCGGCGGCCGGCCATGTTTCAGGAACTCAAGTTCCAATTGTCAACGGCGATCCTGACGATCGTCACCCTGGCTGCCGGTGTCGCTGGCTATATCAATTTCCGCCAACAGCAGAAATTTCGCCTTCCTGACGATGGCGTAATCTGGGTCGACCGCCATGGTGCCGTCGAAGCGCTCGCGGCTCCCGACCGCAGCGAGGGGTTACGCGCAGGGTTACGAGTTGGCGACCACCTCCTCCAGATCAACGGCGTTCCGATCCGAAAAGCCGCCGATGTGCCCCAGGTGCTGGTGACGATCGGCTCTTGGAAGCGGGCCACCTACACGGTCTCGCGGGGTGGCGTCGAGTTTCCGATCAAAGACGTGATTGTCGGCGAGGTGCCGCTCGACCGGGCAGTCATCTACCAGTACCTCGTCGGATTTTCGTATCTCATCATCGGCCTGTTCGTCTATTTCCGCCGTGGCAGCGCGCAAAAGGCGCAGCACTTCTACATCCTCTGCCTGGCGTCGTTCATCTTTTTCTCGTTTCACTACACCGGAAAGCTCAACAGCTTCGATGAGGTGATTTATTTCGGCAACCTGGCCGCCGGCCTCCTCGCCCCGGCCGTGTTCCTGCACTTCTGTCTGACCTTCCCAGAACCGCGCAAGTGGCTGCACGCGCCGGCGCGGGCCAGCATTCTTTACCTCCCCGCCTTGTTGCTGTTCGTGCTCTATGTGGCCTTCTCGAGCGGCATCCTCTCGGTGGCGGTTCCGATGCTCGACCTGCGCTGGGCACTGGATCGCGTGTGGGTCGTCCTCTCGACGATTCCGTACCTGATCGGCGGAATCAGCCTCAGCCTGGAGTATCGCCGCGCCGAAGATCCCATCGTCCGGCAGCAGCTCAAGTGGCTTCGCAACGGGACATTCTGCGGGATTCTGCCGTTCGGGCTGCTGTATGTGCTCCCGTACGCGGTGGGCTCGCTTCCCAACGACTACCTGAAGATGTCGGTGCTCTCGCTGCCGCTCATCCCGCTTACCCTGGCATATGCCATCGTGCGCTACCGCCTGATGGACGTCGATATCATCTTCCGCCGCGGCTATGCCTACACGCTGGCGACGCTCTGCGTCCTGGCTGCGTTTTATGCAATCGTCTTCTCGCTCGGCGCGGCGGTGCAGAAGAATTTCAAAGATCTCGGTAACACCGGCCTGATCACTGTCATGCTGATCACCGCGTTCCTGTTCCAGCCGATCCGGAACTGGATTCAGGAGCGCCTCGACAAGCACTTCTATCGCGATCAATACGATTACCGCCGCACGCTGATCGAGTTTGCGCGCGAGCTGAGTTCGGAAACCGACCTCGACGCGATGCTCGCCTCCGTAGGCGATCGTCTGCTCCATACGCTCTCGATCAAACACCTGGCCTTCTTCCTGTCGGAAGAAACCCCCGATGGCACTCGTTTCGGTTTGAAGAAGGCGATGGGGCCCAATGCGCGTCTTGTGAATTTCCGCCCGGAGATGCTCGACCTCAGCTTCCTCGGATGGAAACTCCCCGAAGCTTATCTGTTCTTCGAGCGCACGCGCCACCAGCTCGATGCGGTTTCGCGGTCGTGGCCGGCCAGCGTGCGCAAGACTATCGCTGACCTGGACCTCACCTATTACCTTCCGTGCACCGTCCGCGGCCGCACCATTGCGTACATGGGAGTGAGCCGGACGTCTGATGGCGATTATCTTTCGAGCGTAGATGTGGAGTTGCTGCTCACGCTGGCGGGGTACGTGGGAATCGCCATCGAGAACGCCGGGTTGTACCGCTCCTTGCAGCTCAAGGTGGAAGAATACGAAAGGCTGAAGGAGTTCAGCGAAAACATTGTCGAATCGATCAACGTGGGAATCCTGGCGGCCGATCTGGACGACCGCGTCGAGAGCTGGAACTCGCAGATCGAGCACCTGACCGGAATCTCGCGCGCGCAGGCGGTTGGCAAGAGGCTTTCCGATCTGTTCCCGGCCGACCTGGTCGAACAGTTCGAGCGCGTCCGCGGCGAGAGCGGGATCCACAACGTCTACAAGTTCGTGCTGAAACCGCTCGGGGTGAACGGAAACGGCCACGCCGCCAAACGCCGCGAGACTATTCTGAACCTGGCGATTGCGCCGCTGGTTTCCAAGGATCAGCAGCAGATCGGCCGGCTGGTGATCTTCGACGACGTCACCGACCGCGCCGAACTCGAACAGCGGCTGGTGCAGGCCGACAAGCTTTCGAGCATCGGGCTGCTGGCGGCCGGCGTCGCCCATGAAGTGAACACGCCGCTCGCCGTGATCTCGACCTACGCCCAGATGCTCGCCAAGCAGGTAAGCGACGATTCGCAAAAATCGCAAATCCTCGACAAGATCGCCAAACAAACTTTCCGCGCGAGCGAGATCGTCAACTCCCTACTGAACTTCTCGCGCACCTCCACCACCTCGTTCGGAGAGGTAAGCATCAACCGCGTCATCCAGG
>DASXAK010000182.1:0-5457 GCA_036406715.1 Bryobacteraceae bacterium
CGCAGAATCAGCCAGAGCACCTCTCCGGCCCTCGCGCCGAGGGCCATGCGGATGCCGATCTCTCGCACGCGTCTCGCAACCGATTGCGCCATCACACCGTAAAGTCCCACCGCCGCTAGCAACAGTGCCAGCCCACTGAAAAACCCGCACAGGGTTGTCAGTATCCGCTCCTGCGAGATGTTGTTGTCGAACTGCTCGGACATCGTCAGTGTCTGGAGGATGGGAATCGATCGGTCGAGGGCAGCCGCCTCGCGGCGGATCGCGCCGATGATGCGCTCGGGGGCGGCGCTGGTGCGCGCGACGAGCTGGCGCTGGCCTGCGCCGTCTCGCCAGTTGGCCACGTAGACCATTGGCTCGGTGGCTTCGCGGACTCCAAAGTACATCGCATCCTTCACCACTCCGATGATCTCGTACGCCTCTTCCAACTTGAATTTGTCGCTGCGGCACATCCGCTTTCCTACGGCCGGGCGGTTGCCGAAGAACTTTTTGGCGAAGCTCTGGTTTACGATGATCACGCGTGGTCCGGCGTTCTTCAGGGCCGGATCGGGCTTGTCGGCGGGATCGGGGGTAAACGCGGGGCTGTCCTGGTCGCGGAAGTCGCGGCCCGCCAGGATGGGGATGCCCATTGTCTCGAAGAACTGCGGGCTCACCGCATTGAAATCGACATAGGGCTTCTCATTGGGCTTGAATTCGTAGCCCTCCACGCGGATATCGCTGTTCCACCGCGATCCGGCCAGCGGCGTGATGCTGGCGAGGCCGGCCGACCGCACCTCCGGCCACGAGCGTGTCTTCGCCAGCAGGGTTTCGTAATAGTCGCGCAGGCGCTGGCCTTTGTAGCCGCTGGCCTGCGGGTTGACGCTCACCAGCAGAATCCGGTCACGCGCGAAGCCCGGATCGAGCGCCTCGAGATTGGCGAGACTGCGCACGAACAGCCCGGCCCCGATCAGAAGCAGCAGCGAAGCCGCCACCTGAATCACCACCAGTGCGCGGCGCAGGTCGAAACGGCTGCGCCGGGCGGCGGCCGTTTCGCTCTTCAGCGACGAAACCAGGTCGGGCCTGGTGGACTGCAGCGCCGGCGCCAGGCCGCAGACGATTCCGGTGAGAAAGCTGGCGAGAAACGCGAAGCCCGCCACCCGCAGATCGGGCGCCAGGTGCAGGTCGAGAGGGATCGCCCGCTTGGGCATGAGATTGAGCAGCGCCTGCACGCCCCACCAGGCGAACAGCAGCCCGGCAACGCCGCCCATCGTGGAAACCACCACCGTCTCGAGCAGGAGCTGGCGAACCAGCCGCCACCGGCCGGCGCCGATTGCCAGCCGGACCGCGATCTCCTTCCGCCGCGCCGCCGAGCGCGCCAGCAGCAGGTTCGCCACATTGGCGCAAGCGATCAGAAGCACCAGGCCCACAACGATCATCAGGACCATCAGCGGCTTGGCGAACTGAAGCCGCAGCCCGGACCATCCGCCGCTCCCGGGCAGCACGGTCATCCGGTTGAACTTTTCGCCATCCGGATTGTAGGCGGCCGGTGGTTTATACTCGGGATCGGCCTTCAGAATCTGCTGCCAGAGAACATCCAGCTCGCTGCGCGCCGATGCCAGAGTCGCGCCCGGCTTGAGCCGGGCCATCACGTTGAGCCACCACCAGTGCCGCGTGTTCCAACCCCGCGCCGGAGGATTGACGCTCGGCATCATGACGATCGGCATGAATAGGTCGCTGTGGTTGCCGACGGCGATGCCATGGAAGCCGCGCGCCGCCACGCCGATCACGGTGAACGGAACGCCGTTCAGAGTGATGCTCCGCCCGAGCGCTTTCGGGTCGCCGGCGAACCGCCGCTGCCACAGGTCCCATGAGAGGACCACGACCGGGTGCGCCCCCTCGTTGACGTTATCGGCTGGTGTAAAGAGCCGGCCGAGCGCCGCGGGCACTCCCAGCACGTCGAAGTAATTCCCGGAGACCTGCGCCACTGGAACCACCTCGGCGGAGCTTCCAGGCTCGCCGGGGACGGCGAAGGCGAGGGTCCGCCCTTCGCCGCTGGCTAGCACGCTCTGATAGGAGGTGTTGTGATCGCGGATGTAACGGTAGTCCGGGTAATTGAAAGAAGTGGATGGCTTTTCCGGATTGCGCCCAAGCACGACCAGTTGTTCCGGCGCGCGCGCGGGCAGCGACCGCAGGACGATGTAGTCCACGAGCGTGAAGATGGCGGTATTAGCTCCGATGCCCAGCGCGAGCGAAAACACCGCCACTGCCGCGAAGGTGCGGTTCTGGCCCAGCATACGCAGGGCGAATCGGATGTCCTGGCGCACTTCGATCCTCCTCGGCGATTATACGGAAGAACTCGCCGAAGCGTTGGCTCGATTTGCGATCGGGGCGTGGCGCGGGTGCGAGTGGCGGCGCTGTCGGGCGCGTGGCGAGCGTCGGGGCGGGGCGCGCGGCGGAGCGTGCATGCAGCCCGGGCGGCGAACACCTGAGCCTGACTATGGCGGTTCGATGATGGCGCCTGGACGAGCAGGGTTGGAATCGCTCGGCGCCGGTTATGCCCGCAACACTGGGAGAAGCACACCGATCACGACGCTCGCCCCATCCATCAGAGCGTGCGCAATCGCGAGCGGAACCAACCGGCGAAGCCGCAAATACAGGAGCGCTACGAAAACCGAGTACGGAATCGGCGACAACAATCGAAAAGCCATGAACTTTGCATCAAAAGTCAACGGCATAAAAGCATGCTGCAACGACCAGACGAAGGCCACAACCGCGATCGCCAGATTTGTACTGCGGCAAAGAACCTGGAGGCGGGGTAGCAGATAGCCGTTATAGGTCATCTGCTCGGTGAGTCCCCAAATGAACGGAAACACCAGCACGCCATACAGAGCGGCCGGCAGCGGTAGAGGTCCAAAGAGGTAGGCGGGCGTGAGCGTCCCATACAAAAGCCACCCGGCCGCATAGTTGCCGCCAAGAATGAACATCAAGCTGGGCGGGATAAGCGCTAAGCCGAGCAGCGCATCGCGGACGAGACGCGTCCGCTCGAAGCCGACAAGATCGAACAGCCGGATTCGCTCGCGCCCGGTGAGCCACCACAGCAGCGCAAGGCATCCGGCATCGATTAATGTCCCGTAGACCGGCAGCCATGGCTCAGCATCATGCCATGGAGTTGGCGACGATCTGAAGGCGAAGACGGCTGCGACAAGAGCCTGCGCTGCGATCGCGCAGGCCGTGCGTGCAAACAGCATGAGCGACGGACCGCGCCATGTCAGCAGCGCGCGCTCCTGCCGCCGGCGGAGGGACTCGTATGAGTTCGGGTCCATCGCACCAATCGTAGTATGTTAGTGACGTAAAATCGGTGCCGTCAATCGCCGGCAGCGGCTCGCCGGTTTGAGGTCGACGACCTCGCCAGGAATTACTCGAGCAGCGGCCTTACGCCGCGGCTAATTTGCGCATCGACCAGATTGCCAGTTCGGTCCGATTCTTTACGTCAACCTTGCGGAAGATTCGATTGAGATATTCCTTCACCGTGCCTTCCGTAAGATGAAGCTCGTAAGCGATCTCTTTATTGGCCTTCGCTTGACGTATAAGATCGACGATCTGCCGTTCACGAAGTGTGAGGTCCCGGGATACGATACGGCGCTCCGCCGTACGGGGTTTTCTGCAATTCTCACACACGCGCTCATTGCTCGCGATTGGAAACTCGATTCCGCAACGGAAACAATTCTTCCATGCAGTAAGACTGGTAGTTTGGTTCGTCATTGCAGTATTCGTCCTTTAGCTCCTTTGCCTGCAGCAGACCTAAAATTTTGAGAGGTCTTCGGGATGCAACCTGAGGGCCAACGTGAACCGCCCAAAATTACATATTTATTGACTGTGAAAAATCATCGTACCCGATATCACCGTGTAGAAATGGGCGATTGTACGGAACTATTTTCACAAAAGCTGGCGCGGGTCGATATAACCATCGTTAGCTTGATGTTGCAAATACGAGATTTACGGGACGCTGAACTGGAAAGCGGGATAAGAAATCGTCATCAAATTTTTTGAGTGTGGAGCAATTTTGTTTTTTGAGTGGCGGAAATTTTGTGAAGATAGTGCTGAAATACTTCGGCTATCTCCGAACGCCCGACGTGGCATCCGCCGGCGATTCGCAGGGCACTGCACGGACGCCGTTGATCCGCAGGAGGCTGCCGTCTCCACGCTAAAATGGGATCGGATGATCGTACGGGACGGCATCTACTACGCGCTCGCCCTGGCCGCGGCCGGAGGTCTGGTCGGCTGGCTGATCGGCCCCATCTTCGCTACGCCGCTTTGGCTGCTTGCCGCCTTCTGTCTCTATTTTTTCCGCGATCCCGAGCGTGCAATCCCCACCGGGCCGGTAGCCGTTTCGCCCGCCGATGGCAAGGTCCTCGCAGTTGTGCCGGAGGGCGTTCTCAACCGGCTTACTATTTTTCTGAACATTTTCGACGTGCACGTGAACCGCGCCCCGATTGGCGGAACGATCCGCAAGGTACAGTATCAGGAAGGCTGCTTCCACGTAGCCAGCCGCGAAATCTGCTCGGAGCAGAATGAACAGAACGTCGTGACCGTGGAGGGTGACGGCACCACGGTTACGTTTAAACAGATTGCCGGACTGATCGCCCGCCGCATCGTCTTCAACAAGCGGCCCGGCGATCATGTGGCCACCGGCGAGCGGGTCGGCCTCATCAAGTTCGGCTCGCGCGTCGATGTTCTGCTCGGACCCGAATGGGAGATCGCGGTCCGCCCGGGAATGCGCGTCTCAGCCGGTTCCACCGTGATCGCGCGCAGGCGGGACCAGGACTGACGATGGCTTTGAGAGACCGGCTGGTCGATCCTCGCTCTCCGGACCGGCGCCCGCGCCGCGCCGCTTATGCGCTTCCTACGCTGTTCACCGCGGGAAATATTTTTCTCGGGTACATTTCCATCATTAGGTCGTTCCGCGGCGCGATCCTGGCGGCGTCTGGAGCCGGAGGCGCTCCCGAGCACTTCGCCGTGGCGGCAAAGGCGATCGGCGCTGCCGCGTTCCTCGATGGATTCGATGGTCTGATCGCCCGCATGACGAACACCACCAGCGATTTCGGCAGGGAAATGGACTCGCTGGCGGATGTGATCAGCTTCGGCATCGCGCCCGCGGTTCTGGCCTACGCCTGGGGCGTGCAGTTTATCGATGCTGGCATTGCGGAGGGCTTCCGCGATCAGATTCACGCGTTCGGGTACTTCGCGTCATTCATGTTTCTGTTGTGCGGAGCGGCGCGCCTGGCCCGTTTCAACGTGCAGAAGAACCCTGTTCCCAAGAACCCGGGCAAGCCCAATCGCAAATATTTCGTCGGCATGCCCATTCCCGCCGCGGCGGCCATGGTGGCGGCAGTAGTGTTCGCCGCCGATGCCGAGCCGCTGACCTGGTGGCCGTTCTCCGTCGCATGGTTGGCGCTGCTGCTGCTGCTCGGATTTCTGATG
>DASXAK010000183.1:0-3225 GCA_036406715.1 Bryobacteraceae bacterium
CACTGCAAAGTTCCGGCACGGGGGCGCCGACGACGACCTGTACCGCACCATCACGAATGGGCTTCCCGGCACGGAGATGCCGGGATTTCCGCTAAGCGGGCTGGAGTCGTTGCAAGTCCTCTCTTATGTGCGCGCTCTGGGGCGGACGACCCTGGCGGCGCCTGCGCGGGGCGATGCGGCTCGCGGCAAGGCGCTGTTTGCCGGCAACGGCCAGTGCCAGAGCTGCCACCGCGTCGGCAACGAGGGCGCCAGTGTCGGACCCGATCTGAGCGACATCGGGGCGCGTCTGGGGGCGGTAGATCTGCTTGCATCCCTTGTGCGTCCGGACGAGCGCATCCGGCCGGAATACTGGTTTGTGCGCGCCGTGACCCGCGATGGGCGGAGCGTCACCGGGAGGCGGCTGAACGAAGATTCGTACAGCGTGCAGTTGATCGACTCGCAGGACCGGCTGGTCGCGGTCGTCAAGGACGAGCTGCAGGAATACGCGCTCATCCGGAAGTCGCCCATGCCGAGCTACGAGGGCAAGTTTACCCAGGAGCAATTGAGCGATGTGGTTGCCTACCTGGCGTCCTTGAAGGCGGGAAGATGAAAACGGCAATTGCCGCAACTCTGTGGCTGGCATGCTGGATTCCGGCGAGCGCGCAGGTGAGCTATGAGCGGCTGCTGCATCCGGAGCGCGAGCCGGAAAACTGGCTGACTTACTCCGGCAGCTACAAGAGCTGGCGCTACAGCCCGCTCGACCAGATCCGCACGGACAACGCGCGCAACCTCGAGCTGAAGTGGGTGTACCAGCTCGATTCGATGGACAAGTTCGAGGCGACCCCGCTGGTGGTGGACGGCGTGATGTATTTCAGCCAGCCGCCCAGCGACGTGATCGCGGTGGATGCGCGCACGGGCCGCGCCTTCTGGACCTACCGCTACTCGCTATCGGGCAACGTCGGCGTATGCTGCGGTCGCGACAATCGCGGGCTCGCGATCCTCGGGAACACGTTGTTCCTGGCCGCGCTGGACGGCAACCTGGTGGCGCTGGACGCCAAGACAGGAAGAGAGATCTGGAAGACAGCGGTCGTGGATCCGAAACTGGGCTACAGCCTGACTATGGCGCCGCTGGTGGTTAAGGACAAAGTGATCGTCGGACCCGCCGGCGGCGAGTACGGCATTCGCGGATTCATCGCGGCATTCGACGCGCGAACGGGCAAGGAAGCCTGGCGCTTCCACACCATCCCGGGACCAGGCGAGGCGGGGCACGACACGTGGGGCGGCGATTCCTGGCAGCGGGGCGGCGGTTCGGTCTGGTTGACCGGTTCGTACGATCCGGAATCCAACCTGATCATCCAGGGCGTGGGGAATCCGGGTCCGGACTGGAACGCCACCGTACGGCCGGGCGACAACCTGTACACCAGCTCTGTGGTCGCATTGGACGCCGACTCGGGAAAGCTGAAGTGGCACTACCAGTTCGTCCCGCACGATCCCTGGGATTGGGACGCTATGCAGACGCCCGTGCTGGTGGATGCGGAGCGCCAGGGCCGGCAGCGGAAGCTCGTCTACTGGGCGCATCGCAACGGGGTGTTCTACGTGCTGGACCGGACCGACGGCAAGTTTCTGGGAGGGACTCCCTTCGTCAAGGTGACGTGGCTGGACAGCTTCGACGATAACGGCCGGCCGAAGGCGCTGCCGAAATCGCTGCCGACGGCGGAAGGGACGCTGGTTTATCCCGGAGTGCAGGGCGGCACCAACTGGTACGCGCCGTCGTACAGTCCGCGGACGGGGCTCTTCTATCTGTCGGTGTGGGCGGATTATTATTCGGTGTATCAGGAAGGAGAGGCCGTGTACAAGCCGGGCCTCCGCTACAACGGCGGAGGCGTGGCGCAGCCGCTGGCATTCAACCGGAACACCACGCTGCTGCCGGACGAAGCACAGGGCTACGGCGCCGTGAAGGCGATCGATCCCAAGACCGGGAAAACGGTGTGGCAGGTGAAGTTCGCCGATCTGACCGAGGGCGGCGTGCTCAGCACCGCCGGCGACGTCGTGTTCACCGGCAATCGCGAGGGCTACTTCCACGCCTTCGACGCGCGCGACGGAAAGCTGCTGTGGAAGACATCGCTCGGCGGATACATTTCGGCCGGTCCGGTGAGTTACTCAATCGCGGGGAAGCAGTACGTCGCAATCGCGGGCGGGCACGCGATGTTTGTATTCGGGCTGCGGGAGTAATCGATCCGGCACTGCCGATGGATGCCGACTATTGGGCAGGGTGGGGCGCACGCTCCCGGAGATGTAAGTTCCGGGGCCGCGGTACGCCCCGCTCTCGATCGCCCTGGGTCTGCGATTCGGAACGGCGATGGCCGTGAGCCGGCGCCGTTGGATTCGACGGTTTACGCCCGCATCGTCTTCGGCCTCATCTGCTCCATGAATTTCCGCATTGCCGCGATTTGGCCCGGCGAGCGCGATTCAGTCCACTCTTCGTAGCGCTTGGCGGCCTTTTCCATGTGCGCCAGGAACCCCGGGTTCGAAAACATCTTCCTTCCCTCCTGGACAATGGGCCGGACCCGCTCCCAGACACCGAAGAACTCGCCGGTGGTTTCGAAAAAGAGGTCTTCGTGCAACAATCCGTAATTGAGCATGGCACAGGCCTGATCCCAGTAGCTGAAGACCATCATTACCAGTGTGCCGTTTTCGGTTCCCGGTGCGGCCAGCCGCGTCGAGTCCTCCATGCTGTTGGGGAAATAGTTCTTGAAGAACCAATCCCGCGCTTCCCGAAGGCGCGGCTCGCGCCGCTGCTCGAAGAGTTGAAGCTGCAATTGCGCCTGCTCGTGTGTAGGATTGATTCCGCTAGTTTTTGCTGGCATGTTTCCTCTCTGATTAGGATTAGAGCCGGCGGAGCCGGCCCTCATCTTATAGACGCGCGAGCCGCACGAAATTCGACCGCGGTTCCGACTTTTCGGATCGGCCCCGTACAGGTGTGCACACCCAACTCATCGCGACCTTGAGTACGGTTAGTAGCCGCGGGGGCACGCCAGTTTATTGATTCTGGCGGGCAGCGTGCCTTGGGCCGGCGAGTTGGGACCGGGCGCGCTGAGGGCGGGGAATCCCTGATTGGCGGCTTGCTCGACAAACTCGTGGGCAGCCCGGCTATTTTGGATACCCGGCGTCTGCCTTGACCTCGGCGATCTGGGCGGAGTGGCGCTCGGCGTGGACGGCGAGGCTGAGCAGGAACTGGTAGCCATC
>DASXAK010000184.1:0-5192 GCA_036406715.1 Bryobacteraceae bacterium
GTTGGGATATACGACCTTATCACCGATTTGGAAGGTCATACGGGGTCCCCCACAAACCACCGTGATTTAGTTGCCCCTCGTTAATACTGGATGCGATCTCTGATGTTACGCTTCCAATTTCGCTCTGTCAAGAGGAAGTAACACCAAAAGTGCCAATTGGCGGGGGTTTTGGGGCGATCGGCGGCCACCACCGGCTACCCCCGATTGTTGATCCTCAAGCTTGAAATCGACTGGGTGCGAATGGATACACTGCTCTGGAGTGGTTGTGGTATTCGGTGGGCTACAACCCGGCTTTGAATGCCAAAGGCTCTTCGACGCGGGGATGCGAGGCCTCCCGCTCTTCCAGGAGCAGCCGGCGCAGGGTTCGCAGGTCGTTGAGAATCCGGCGGCTCGTGGTCATGTGTAGATTCAACTTGGCAAGATTGTAGGACACCAGAACCAGAGCGTCTTTCCGGCGTTGCGCCCGTTCCCCATCCGCGATTGCGATTTCGGCTTCAACATCCCGCCGGGCTTCGGCCACCGCCTCTGCCAGCAATGCGACGTACTCGTGGGACGCTTCGATGTTGTCAAACGGCGTTTCGGCTTCGTAGGCCACAGGCAAGCCTTCCCTTCCTACTCAGGAATCGCCTTCGTTCTTCGGAACGACCTCATTTTCTCATAGAACAGGTGCACGAGTACCATGATTTTGACGATTTGGTTTCAATTGGCAACCGCAGGGAATGCCGCGCCAGTGCAACTGCACTTCGGAAGGGCTGACTGCCGCTCTTGACCGGACGCCTGGCCCGCCGGGAAGTAGTTCTACTGACCGTGCAGTTCGAGATTGCCGGCGCCCAGATTGGCGCGCAGTTTGTACTTCCCGTGTCCCGACCACGTCAGGTGATGAGATACGAGGGAGGAATCGGAGTTACCGAACGGGCCGCCGTCCAGATTCCCGACCTTCACGGTCGCATCGACGTCGGCATAATCGTTGGGATCTCCGGCCTTGATCTCCACGTTTCCGGCTTGGCTGTCTATGTCTTTGTTCCCGGCGATGGGCGCCATTTCGAGGTTTCCGCCGGCGAGGCGGATCACGAGGTCTGATGTCTTCGGCACTTCGAGCATCGCCCGAAAATTCGTGTGCGGCGTATTTTTAACGGTCAAGTTCGCTTGCGTGCCGTTCGTGGTCACCTCGGTGATGGCTTCGCCTGTGTTGCCGCCGAAGGAGACGCGGATCTGGTCGCCGGCCGCCGGCCGGATCTCATAATTCCCGCCTTCGAGCTGCATTTCAATATGCCCGGCCGAAGCGAACGGCTTCTCGGTCTTCAGCGCCAGCGGCTCACTCGGCCCTCCCGAACCCGAACAACCTACCAGGCAGGCCCCTGCCAAAATTACGGCGCCCTCAAGGAATCTGCGGACCCACACGCGCGCGGAACTCTCCATTTCACCTCCGAATCGCGCCAGTATACCGCAGCCGGGCTCAACAGCCGAGAGCGTTCACTCGATGCGTAGCGCGTCGACCGGATTGACCGCGGTCGAGCGGCGGGCCGGAACATAGCTGGCCAGCGCCGATGCGGCGATCAGCACCGCCACCACAACCGCGTAGGTCGCCGGATCGAGCGCCGTGATGCCGAACAATAGCGACGACATCAGGCGGGTGATCCCCGCGGCGGCCGCTAAGCCGATGACCGCTCCGATGCCGGAGAGCCGCAGCCCGTACCGCACGAACATCTGCCGCAATCCCGCCGGCTGCGCGCCCAGCGCCATGCGGATCCCAATCTCGCGGGTCCGCTGCGAGACCGCGTAGGCGATTACGCCGTAGATGCCGATAACACCGAGCACTAGCGCCATAGCCCCGGCTATCGCCAGCATGACGAGCGTGAAGGACGTTCTCATCATGGAATCGTCGTAGACATCTTCGAGAGTCTGGACTCGGAACACCGGCAGGCTTGCATCCACCGACCAGATGGCCCGGCGCGCCTGGGTCAGGAAACCCTCGGTGGCAGCGCGGTTGGTCCGAACGACAAACGGTCCGAATCGTTGGGCTTGAATCGCACTGCCCCAGAACGAATCCACCAGCGCAGGCCAATAAACCATTGTCGGCGGCTTCTTTTCAATCCCGTCATCGTGCACATCCTGGACGACGCCGACGATCTCGCGCCACGGATCTTTCATGCCCTCGCGAATCTGCTTGCCCAGCGCCGCCGTCGGGCTGCCCCACATCTCGCGAGCCATGCTTTCGGAAACGAGGGCGACGTGGCGCTTGTCATAGAGATCGGTCCAGGTGAAATCGCGCCCTGTGATCAGCGCCGTTCCTGTGGTTTTGAGGTACCCCGGCGACACAAAGCGGAAGCGGCGGATCGGTGGAACCTGGCCGACCGAGTACTGCTTGTCGTGTGCGTAGATCAGGTCGTTGGGATTAAATCCTTCAAGCGGCGCGGAGTTGGCGAAAGCCACCGAAGTGACGCCGGGAATGGCCGCCAGCTTGTCCATCATCTCGTTTTCCATGCGCATGACGCGGTCCGGTTCCTTAACATGGGTCTCCGGAATCGAGACATGCAACAGCTGAACCTGTGCCGGGTGCGTGAATCCCGGAGCGACATCCCGTAGCGCGGCGAACGTGCGAATCATGAGGCCGGAGCCGATCAACAGGACCAAGGCCAGTCCAACCTGCACGACGACCAGGGTGTTGCGGGCGCGATGCCGTTCGCGGCCGTGACTCATGGTACGGCCGCCGCCACGCAAGCCGCCCGCGATTCGCGGTCCCGCGTACTTGAACACGGGAATCAGGCCGAACAAAATGCCGGAGGCGAGCGAGACAACCAGCGTGAACGCCAGCGCCCACGCGTCGATTCCAAGTTCGTTCAGCCGTGGCAGCATGGCCGGGCCTCTGGAGACCAGGACGCGAAGCGCGCCGAAGGCCAGAGCGAGCCCGAGGGCTCCGCCGAGAATGCCGAGCGTCATGCTTTCGACCAGCAGTTCACGCGCGATCCGTCCCCAGCCGGCGCCGAGCGCGGCGCGGATGGCGAGTTCCTGCTGGCGGCCCTCGGCGCGCACCAGCAACAGGTTGGCGACATTGGCACAAGCGATAAGCAGCACCAGCCCGATCGTGCCCATCAACACCCACAGCGTGGTCCCGATATCGCCGACTACTTCTTGCTTCAGAGGCTGCAGTTTGGGGGCGAATCGCGCAGTTACAAAGAGCGCGTTGGTGAAGCCGGGCGGCGCCGGCCACGCCTCAAGCCAGATGCCGAGCATGCGAGCGACATCCGCATCGGCTTGCTTGAGAGTCACACCGGGCTTGAGCCGCGCGATGCCCTGGTAGCTGAAGTTGCCGAGGAAGAGCTTGTTGCGTTCGAAGCGCTGAGGCAGAATGATGTCCGCCTTGGCGTTCATAAACTGAAAATCGCGAGGCATCACGCCGATCACCGTGCGAGGCTTGGAGTCGAGCGTGACGGCGCGGCCCACGATGGAAGGATTTCCGCCGAAGCGGCGCTGCCAGTAGCCATACGTGAGGATGACAGTTTCGGGCGTGCCGGGTGTGTCATCGGCTTGCGAAAACCAGCGGCCCACGACCGGCTGTACCCCCAGCGCCTGCAGCGTGCCGTACGTCACGACAATAGCCCTCAGGGCCTCCGGTTCGCCCAGACCGGTGATGGTGGCGCCACCGTTCTGCCACAACCCGAACTCGCGAAAGGTGTGGCTTTGCTCGCGGTAGGTGAAGTACATGGTGGGCGAGCAGTTGATGTTGCCGGTGATGCCCGAGATGCCGGGCGCGAGATGCCAGACCCCGACCAGTTCCGAGGCCTGGGGATAAGGCAGCGGCTTGATCAGTACACCGTTCACCACGCTGAAAATGGCCGTATTGGCGCCGATTCCCAGCGCCAACGTGATCAGCGCAATCGCGGTAAACCCCGGAGCACGCACCAACCGCCGGAAAACCAGTCGCATCCAACCCATAAAGACTTATACGACCGACCCCCGGCTTCGGTTCGCAAGAAACTTTCATTTCCGCGGAGGTTTGGGTGCGGCGGCGGGGAGATAAGCCCGCTATCCACCCCCTCTCCCGCAGCCTAAACTGAAGAATATTCGTGAGCAGGGCCATTGTCACTGATCGTTCATTACACGGGGAAACGATTTTGCCGGGCGGCTTGGGTGTGCGTGCTATTCGCAACGCCGGCCTTGGCCCAATCTCAGGCGCCGCCGGCCACTCTGACTTACCAGGATGCGCTGGCGCGGGCGCTGCGCTATGAACCGCAGTTCCTCGCGGCGGCAAGCGCGGCTCGCTCGGCCCAAGAGGATACCCGGCAGGCCCGCGCGGCCCTGCTACCTGCGGCCGGCGCGCGCTCCGACTTCCTCAACACGCAGGGCAACGGAGTCTTTCCTTCGGGCCGCTACGTCACCAATGACGGTATCCACGTCTATCGCGAGTGGGCCACGTTACACCAGGATCTCTCGCCCGGAACGCTGAGCCGCAGCGGATTGCAGCGGGCGCGCGCTGTGGAAGCGATCGCGCAGGCGCGGGCCGAAATTACGCGGCGCGGCCTCAACGCGACAGTCACCCGCGCGTACTACGGTTTGGTCGTGGCACAGCGCAAATACGCGACCGCCCAACTGGCGCTCACTCAGGCACAGCAATTCCTCAACATCACCCAAAACCTCGAACGCGGCGGTGAAGCCCCGCACAGCGACGTCGTCAAGGCCCAGATCCAGTACAATTCTCAGGACCTGGCGCTCCGCGAATCCCGCCTGGGCATGGACAATGCGCGGCTCGATCTGGCCGTTTTGATCTCCGGCGATCTCGATCAGAATTTTCAGGTAGTCGACGATCTGCATCTCGCTTCCCCGCTTCCCGCTTTTTCCGAAATCCAGACTCTGGCGCGCCGCGACAATCCCGATCTCCGGGCGGCCATGGATGCGCTGCGTGGCGCCAATCTGGACGTCACCATTGCCCGCCAGGCATTTCTGCCGACACTCTCGCTGGATATCGATTACGGGCTCGAGGCTAATCAAATCGCCTGGAACACCGTGGTCGCCGCAGACACGCAACGTGGCCCGGTGCCCTCGGTCGGCTACTTTCTAACGGCGTCGCTGACGCTACCTCTCTGGGACTGGGGCGCGCGGAAGAGCAAACTCCGGCAGGCCGAGCTCCGCCGGGACCTGGCTACTGTCGAGCTGACCGCCACCCAGCGGCTGTTGGTGCGGAATCTCACCGG
>DASXAK010000185.1:0-23738 GCA_036406715.1 Bryobacteraceae bacterium
CGGTGCTGGAGATCACGCCGTGAATTCCCAGCACACCAGCCGGTTTGGTCCCGAGGCGAACAACGGCGAAGTGCAGATCGGGGCCAGGCTTAGCGGTTTCGATCTGTCCCGCGAGAATCTTGTGCAGGATCTCGCCGGGAAGCGTGAGATCTTCGGGCCCCGCCATGTATACCTGTTCCGAGCTCGCCTCATAGAAGACGATGCCGCGCAACTCGAACGCATCGGCCACATGACGGGCGAGGCGTGCCGGAAGCCGGAGCTCACCGGAATCAAGAAGAATGGCGCGGCCGAGCCCGTAGAGGCGCTCTAATTCCAACTGCCGGCGGATCGCATTATGAGCCTGCCGCTTCACGCTGGCGGATAACTGGCTGGCAACGATGGCCGTCACGAGGAAGGCGGCGAGCGCGATCCAGTTCTGCGGATCAGCAATCGTGAAGGTGCCGACCGGAGGGAGAAAAAAGAAGTTGTAGCAGAGCATTCCGGCGATGGACGCGACGATCGCCTCGGTGAGCCCCCAGCCGCTGGCAATAAACAAGACGGTGATGAGGAAAGCGAATCCCGTCGTGGTCTGATTCACCTTGACAAACTTGCAGGCGGCGGTAACCGCGCCAATCGCGAGGACGGCCGCGATGACCTTTCCCACGGCAGCCCACGAAGAGTCAGGGGTGTGGCGCACTACCTGCATTCTAAAGCGGAACACTCGGCGCGGCGAGGAGGGGTGCTTATGACTCGGGTTGTTGGAGGCCGCGGCGGGCGGTGAACCAGCGCCGGACCGCCACCACAGACCAGATCGCTTCCACCAGGCCGAACGGCCAAGCGCCTTGCAGGAAGCCATAAGCTGAACCGAGAAGACAGGAGCCGG
This sequence comes from Bryobacteraceae bacterium, assembly GCA_036406715.1. Lineage (GTDB taxonomy): Bacteria > Acidobacteriota > Terriglobia > Bryobacterales > Bryobacteraceae > PSRJ01. Next base: position 863 of record DASXAK010000185.1, read on the forward strand.
CGAACGCCAAGATGAACCAGCGGCTGCGCGACTCGAGCGCGTAAAACACCAGCATGGCGGTGACTGCGAATAAGCCGAAGGCGGTGAGCTTGTCCATGTGCATGTCGCTTGTTTCATGGTAGCGGGCCGCTCCAAGATTTCCGCAGCGGATCACGAAATCCTAATGACTTCCTTATGACTTTTTATGGCTGGCCCACTAGGGCGTGGGGCAGTCATACATTCTTCATGGAATCTTTATGGATTCCTGATGCCCCTCTTGTGACTTCTTTATGGCCGGCAGACTACTCTCAAGTCGGATGAACGAAATGATAATCCGGAGCCAATCAGAAAACCGCCGTATTACGGCCGATGGCGCCGCGTCCGAGATCACCCAACAGATTGCGGGCGCCGGAACTCTTGAAGTGGTAGTGCCCTATACCAGACCCGCAGTCACGGCCCGGGTTGTGGAGAGCGCGGCCGTGTTGACGGCCGGTCTGGACGTGAGATTAAAGTTTGTCGCGGTTTATGTCGCTCCGTATCCGGCCGAACTCCGTTGTCCGGCGGCGATGGAACAGCATCTCACGGCCCAGTTGACCGAACTGGCGGAACGCACGACACTGCCGTCGTGCCTGCACCTGGTGGTGTCGCGCGACCGGAGCGACGGGTTTCGTGAAGTTCTCCGGCCGGGTTCCGTCGTGCTGATGGGAAGCCGGAAGCGCTTTTGGCGCACACGGGAAGAAAAGCTGGCGCACGATCTGACGCGCCAGGGACACTACGTATCGTTCCTACATTTCGATTAGGAGTTTTGGCTCATGATTGACGTCGCATATGTTGCGATCAGTATCCTGTGCTTCGCCGTGGGTTGGGCGTTTGTGAAAGGATGCGATCGGCTCTAAGGATTCAATATGGAATACGCAATTTCACTGGTAATCGCTGTGGCTCTGGGCATGTATCTGGTTTTCGCACTTCTCCGCCCGGAACGCTTTTGAAGGAAACCCATGACTGCGAATGGATGGTTACAAATCGCGATTTACTTTCTAGTGTTACTCGCGCTGGCGAAACCGCTCGGGTCGTACATGGTCAAGGTCATGCAAGGCGAGCGCACGTTTATGCACCGCGTCTTGCGGCCGTTGGAAGCCGGGATCTATAAGCTCTGCGGGATCGACGAACACGCCGAACAGCACTGGACCAGTTATGCCGGCGGCATCCTGTTGTTCTCGGTCGCTACTTTGCTGGTCACGTATCTCATTCAGCGGGTCCAGCAGTGGCTGCCGTGGAATCCCGCGGGGCTGGGGAATATCGGGCCGGACTCCTCGTTCAACACAGCGATGAGCTTCACAACCAATACCAACTGGCAATCCTACGTGCCGGAGACCACCATGAGCTACCTTTCGCAAATGGCCGGTCTGGCGACACATAATTTCTTCTCGGCCGCGGTTGGACTGGCCGCCGGCGTTGCGGTGATTCGCGGCTTCGCCCGCCATTCCGTCAAAACCCTGGGCAACTTCTGGGTGGACATGGTTCGCAGCCTTGTGTATGTTCTGCTGCCGCTGTCGATCATCGGCGCATTGTTCCTGGTGTCGCAGGGTTCGATTCAGAATTTCCATGCTTACGAGAAAGTCGCCACTCTCGAGGGCGGCACGCAGACAATTGCGCAGGGGCCCACGGCGTCGCAGGAAGTCATCAAGATGCTGGGGATCAATGGCGGCGGTTTCTTCAACGCCAACTCCGCGCATCCCTACGAAAATCCGACACCGCTCTCGAACATGGTGCAGATGTGGCTGATCTTCATCATTCCGGCGGGACTGACGTACACGTTCGGCAAGATGGTGCGCGACACGCGGCAAGGCTGGGCTATTTTCGCGGCGATGAGCATCCTGTTCCTGGCGGGTGTTTTCGTGACCTATCCTGCCGAACAGGCCGCGAATCCGAACCTGGCGAAGCTCGGACTCGAAACCCAAGCTTCGGCTACGCAGCCGGGCGGCAACTATGAAGGCAAGGAAGTCCGCTTTGGTATTCCCGGTTCAGCCCTGTTCGCGGTAATCACCACCGACGCCAGTTGCGGCGCGGTCAATAGCATGCATGACAGCTACACGCCCATCGGCGGGATGATCCCGCTGCTCAATATCCAACTCGGCGAGATTATTTTCGGCGGTGTGGGATCGGGGCTGTACGGCATGCTCCTGTTCGCGGTGCTCGCTGTATTTATCGCGGGCCTGATGGTGGGCCGCACGCCGGAGTATCTCTGCAAGAAGATCGAGCAAAAAGAAGTCAAGATGGCGATGCTGGCCGTGCTGGTTGCGGCCTTGAGCATTCTTGGCTTTTCGGCATGGGGCTCGGTGGCGCATTTCCCGAAAGACGGGTATATCAATCCGCCGGGCGCCACTACGGCCAATCTCAACAACAACGGCCCTCACGGATTTTCCGAGGTGCTGTATGCGTACAGCAGCGGCACTGGTAACAACGGCAGCGCCTTCGCCGGCATAAACGCCAATACGCCGTTCTTCAACACGACGATCGGCCTGGCGATGTTCGCCGGCCGGTTCCTGATGATGATTCCGCTTCTCGGCATGGCCGGAAGCCTGGTGCAGAAGAAGGCGATACCGGTTTCGGCAGGCACATTTCCCACGCACGGCCCCTTATTTGTGGTGCTCCTGGTCGGCGTGGTTCTGATCGTGGGCGCGCTCACTTACTTCCCGGCATTGTCGCTGGGACCGATCGTGGAGCACTATCTAATGCAGGGCGGGAAGCTATTCGCCGTTCTGCTAAATACCGGCGTGGTGTGGGGGTAAGATTTATGCCAGTGGCAGTAGAGCAACAACCGAAGCAATCGCTTCCTGAAGATGTAACACTGCTGATTCCCAAGAAGGCGATGCGCGCCCGGCCGCTGTTCGATCCACCGATCGTGAAACGGGCGATCGGCGACTCCTTCCGCAAGCTGAATCCACGGCTGATGCTGAAGAACCCGGTAATGTTCGTGGTGGAGGTGGGCGCGGCAATCACGACCGTGCTGTGCGCGCGTGACCTGGCCGCGGGTGCCCCCATCGCCGGTTTCACTTTCCAGATCACGCTCTGGCTGTGGTTCACGGTGTTATTCGCGAATTTCGCCGAAGCGATGGCGGAAGGGCGCGGCAAGGCTCAAGCCGACACCCTGCGCAAGACCAAGACGGAGACCACCGCGCGGCGCGAGGTGAGCGCCGGCCGGACGGAGACTGTGGCCGCCACGCAACTCCGGAGCGGCGACATCGTCCGCGTCGAGCAGGGCGAGATCATTCCCGGCGACGGCGACGTGATCGAAGGCATCGCGAGCGTGGATGAGTCGGCGATCACCGGAGAATCGGCTCCGGTCATTCGCGAGTCGGGCGGCGATCGTAGCGCGGTGACGGGCGGCACGCGAGTGCTGTCGGATTGGATTCGCGTCAAGATCACGTCGAACCCGGGCGAGACCTTCCTCGATCGCATGATCGCGCTGGTGGAAGGCGCCCAACGGCAGAAGACGCCGAACGAAATCGCGCTGAACATCGTGATCGCCGGGCTGACCCTGATCTTTTTGTTCGCTGTCGTCACGCTTCAGCCGTTTGCGGCCTATAGCGTGGCGTCGAGCGGCAGCGGGCTCATCCCGTCGGTTACCGTGTTGGTCTCATTGCTGGTTTGCCTGATTCCGACGACGATTGGCGGGCTGCTCTCGGCAATCGGGATCGCCGGCATGGATCGCGTAATGCAGCACAACGTTCTGGCGATGAGCGGCAAGGCGGTGGAAGCGGCCGGGGACGTCAACACGCTGCTGCTGGATAAGACGGGCACCATCACGCTCGGCAATCGCCAGGCGGTCGAGTTCATTCCGGTCGGCCACACCGAAAACCACGAATTAGCCGATGCCGCGCAGCTTTCGAGCCTGGCCGACGAGACGCCGGAAGGGCGCTCGATCGTGGTGCTGGCCAAGCAGAAGTTCAATATTCGCGGCCGCGAAGTGATGGAGCACGAAGCGCATTTCATTCCTTTCACCGCGCAAACCCGGATGAGCGGCGTCGATCTGGACGGGCGACGGATTCGCAAGGGGGCCACGGATTCGGTTTCCGAATTCGTGCGCGAGCATGGCGGTGCGGTGCCGTCCGAACTGCTCGAAGTGACCGACCGCATTTCGCGCTCGGGCGGGACTCCGCTGGTGGTGGCCGATCGGGGCCGCGTGCTTGGCGTGATTCATCTGAAAGACGTGGTGAAGGGCGGCATGCGCGAACGGTTCCAGCAGCTTCGGGCGATGGGCATCCGCACCATCATGATCACCGGCGACAACCCGCTCACGGCCGCGGCCATTGCGGCTGAAGCCGGAGTGGACGATTTCCTGGCGCAGGCCACGCCCAAAGACAAGATGGACCTGATCAAGAAGGAGCAGGGCGGCGGCCGCCTGGTTGCGATGACCGGCGACGGCACCAACGACGCACCGGCGCTCGCGCAAGCCGATGTCGGGCTGGCGATGAACACGGGCACCATGGCGGCAAAGGAAGCCGGCAACATGGTGGACCTCGACAGCAATCCAACCAAGCTTATTGAAGTGGTCGCGATTGGCAAGCAGTTGCTGATGACGCGCGGCGCTCTGACCACGTTCTCGATCGCCAACGACGTGGCGAAGTATTTCGCGATCTTACCGGCCATGTTCACCGCGACCTATCCGGCGCTGGCGAATCTGAATATTATGGGCCTTCGCAACCCCGAGAGCGCGGTACTGGCTTCGGTGATTTTTAACGCGTTGATCATCATCGCGCTGGTGCCGCTGGCACTGCGCGGTGTGAAATACCGGCCCACCAGCGCTGCTGCGATGTTGCGGCGCAACCTGCTGATCTATGGCATCGGCGGAGTGATTGCCCCGTTCCCCGGGATCTGGCTGATCGACCGCCTGCTGGGGCTGCTGCATTTGGCATAAAGGAATTCGGCAATGAACCAAATCAAGATTACGATTCTCGCCACGATCGTGTTAACGATTCTCTTCGGGCTGGCGTACCCGCTCCTGTTCACGGGCCTCGCCCAGGTGGTGTTTCCGCACCAGGCGAACGGCAGCCTGGTTACGGTCAACGGAAAAGTGGTCGGCTCCGAACTGATCGGCCAGAGCTTCACAAAGGCCGAATACTTCCACGGCCGGCCTTCGGCCGCCGGCAGCAATGGCTATGACGCCGCCAATTCCAGCGGCTCGAACCTCGGGCCGACGAACCAGAAGCTGATCGACCGCGTCAAGACGGACGTGCAAAAGTTTCGGGCCGAAAACCCGAGTTACACAGGCCCGATCCCGGCCGACCTGCTGACTTCCTCCGGCAGCGGGCTCGATCCCCACATCAGCCCGGCTTCGGCGGAAGCGCAGGTGGCGCGGGTGGCGGCGGCCCGCGGAGTCGCCGCGGATCGCGTCTCGGAAATCGTCGCCAAGCATACCGAAGGGCGGCAATGGGGCGTCTTCGGCGAACCGCGCGTAAACGTTCTGCTGCTGAACGTGGACCTTGATCAGACGATCCCTCTGCACAAATAGAATAGTGGTGAGGTGACGGGACAGACCGAGCGCAGGCCCAATCCGGAAGAGTTGCTGCGCCGCCTTCAGGCGGATGAACGCCGCGAGCGGCGCGGGAGGCTCAAGGTGTTTTTAGGCTATGCTTCGCGCGTCGGCAAATCGCAGCGCATGCTGCACGAGGGGCTACGCCGCAAACAGCGCGGACAGGACGTGGTGGTCGGCGCGATTCAGCCGGTGGTGCCGACCGACGTCGAGGAGATCCTCAAAAAAATCGAAGTGATTCCCACCGCGCGCTGGGTGCATGGCGGGCGGCAATACGAAGTGATCGATCTGCCGGCGCTGTTCCGGCGGCACCCGACGGTGTGCCTGATCGACGGACTGGCCTACGACAATCCTCCGGGCAGCCGGAATCGCAAGCGTTGGCAGGACGTCAACGAACTTCTGGATCGCGGTATTTGCGTCATCACCGCGGTCAATCTCCAGCACATCGAGGAACAGCAATCGGCCGTGGAGCGCATTACCGGCAAGCGCGCCACGCAGTGCATCCCGCAGGCGTTTCTGGCCGAAGCGGATGAAATCGAAGTGGTGGACGCGCCGCCGGAGGAACTGCATCCCGGACCCGGCGAGCCGGATTCGCGCCGCCTGGGGGAACTGCGCGAACTGGCGCTACTGCTGGCGGCCGATGTGGTCGACCAGCAACTGCTCGGCTATCTGGGGGCACACGGGCTGACGGCGCAGTGGGGCACACAGGAACGCATTCTCGTTTGCCTGACGCCTCACAGCGACCCCGAGATGCTTCGCAGCGGACGGCGCAATGCGCTTCGTTTCCACGGCGCGCTGCTAGCGGCTCACGTGGAGCAAACCAACCTCTCGCTGGAGGACCGGAAACTGCTGGAGGCGCAACTGGAATCCGCAAAGGCGGCGGGCGCGGAATTGCATACGCTGAAGGCGGGGGACTTCGTGGAGGCGCTGCTGGACCTGGCTCGCGAACAGCGGGTCACTCAGGTGTTCATCGGTCATAGCCTGAGGCGCCGGGGCTGGTTGGTGCGCACTCCGGTAGACCGGCTGATCGACGCCGCCGATTCGTTTGATGTGCGTGTCTTTCCGCACAGGGGGACGGCGTGAATCCGAGCGACCGTGGCCGGCTCAAGATGTATCTCGGCTACGCCGCCGGGGTTGGCAAGACCTACCAGATGCTGGAGGACGCGCAGGAACTGCGCGGCCACGGCGCGGATGTGGTGGTCGGCTATTTCGAGCCTCACGGGCGGCAGGACACGATTGCCAAGCTCGAAGGGCTGGAAGTGATTCCCCGCAAGATCGTCGATTACCGGGGGACCCGCTTGGAAGAGATGGACACCGAAGCCATCCTGCGGCGCCGGCCGACCGTCGCAGTGGTGGACGAGTTCGCGCACACCAACGTGCCCGGCTCGGAGCGCCTGAAGCGCTGGGAAGATGTTCGCATCCTGTTGGACGCGGGGATCGATGTACTGACGACGATGAATGTGCAGCACCTGGAGAGCCTCAACGATCAGGTGTGGAACGTCACCGGGATTCGGGTCCGCGAGACGGTTCCGGATTGGGTGGTGGACGAAGCCGACGAAGTCCGGTTCATTGATCTGACGCCGCGCGCGCTGCGCAACCGCCTGGAGCGGGGGGTGGTGTACAAGGTCGAAAAGGCGCGCGAGGCAATGGAGAATTTCTTCACGGAGAGCAATCTGGCAGCGCTGCGCGAATTCGCCTTGCGCTACGCGGCGCACGAGATCGAAGGCAAGCTGGAGCCGATGGCGGAGGAGGAACTCCACGATGGCCGACATGAGCGCATCCTCATCTGCATTACGGGCAACCCGTTTTCGGCATCGCTGATCCGGCGCGGCAAGCGCGTCGCCGATTACTTGCGTGGCGATTGTCTGGCGCTGCATGTCCTGCCGAAGGGTGGGTGGGGGGAAGTGCCGCCGCCCGCGCGCGAGGTGGTGGAACGGCATATGAATTTCGCGCGCAATCTTCGCATCGAGACGCACACAATTCCGGATGGAGACGTGCCGCACGCGATCGCGGGATTTGCCCGTGAAAATCGGATTACACAGATTTTCCTAGGCCGGTCGGCGCCGCGCCCCTGGTTCAAATCCTTGCAGGAGACGCTGGTGCAGCAGGTGGTCCGGCTCTCTTCGGACACGCAGGTCACAATCGTGGCGCAGCGGAAGCGGTAATGTAGCAGCGTGACCCCGCGGAGCGCATTGATCGTCGGCGGCGGCATCGTCGGGCTGGCGACCGCATATCGGCTGAGTGAAAAATTCCCGTACACGGGCATCACCGTGTTGGAAAAAGAAGACCAGGTAGGGCAGCACCAGACCGGACACAACAGCGGAGTGCTGCACTGCGGCCTCTATTACCAACCCGGCTCCGTGAAGGCGCGGCTCGCGGTTTCGGGCATCCGCCAGATGGTGGCGTTTTGCCAGGAGAACGCGATTCCGCACGAAGTTTGCGGCAAGCTGGTGGTCGCCGCGAATGAAAGCGAGGTGCCTCGCCTGCGTAAGCTCGAAGAGCGTGGAAAGACAAACGGGCTCGAGGGATTGCGTTGGCTCACGACCTCGGAGATGCGGGAAATCGAACCGCACGTTGGCGGCGTGGCGGCGTTACGGGTTCCGCAGGAGGGAATCGTCGATTATCCGCGCGTGTGCGCCGTTCTAGCCGGCAAACTGGCCGATCGCGGAGCACGCGTCATTACGGGCGCGCGGGTCGAGCGCTTGCGCGAGAACGGCAAGATCTGGCGGGCCGAAACCACAAAAGGCGGTTTCGAGGCGGACTTTCTCATCAACTGTGCGGGTCTGTATTGCGATCGCGTGGCGGAACTTGCCGGCGAACGCCGCGAGATGCGGATCCTGCCGTTTCGCGGCGAGTACTACAAGCTGAAGCCCACGCGCCAGCACCTGGTCCGCAATCTCATCTATCCAGTGCCGGATCCGCGCTTTCCGTTCCTGGGCGTTCACTTCACGCGGCTGATTCACGGAGGTATCGAAGCGGGTCCGAACGCGGTGCTGGCGGGTGCGCGCGAAGGCTACCGCAAGACCGACGTCAATCCGCGCGATCTGTTCGACTCGTTATCCTATGGCGGCTTCTGGCGGTTTCTGCGCCGCTACCCGTCGACGGCGTGGTTCGAACTGCGGCGCTCCTTTAGCCGGGACTTGTTTTGCCGGTCACTCCAACGTCTCGTTCCGGAAATTCAACCGGGGGATCTCGGCACAGGTGGTTCCGGGGTGCGCGCGCAGGCGATCTCTCCGTCCGGAGAACTGGTTCAGGAGTTCTGCCTCATCACGCGCCCCAATGCGCTGCACGTGTTGAACGCGCCGAGCCCGGCAGCGACGGCCTCTCTAGCAATCGGCGCGGAGATTGTGTCGATGATCGGGGGCGCCTAGGCAGTTCCCGGAAAAGCCGGTCCGACAGCATTGATTATGCTGGAGGCATGCAAGTCCGTATCCGGCATGCAAAGCCAGCCGATCGCGACCAACTCTCGCAGCTCCGTGAAGCACTCTGGCCGAAAATGCGGGCAGCGGAACACGCGCACGAACTGGAGCCGATATTGGCCGGTGATACTCCAGGCGCTATGCCGCTCATGAACTTCGTCGCTGAGACCTCGGATGGCACGCTGGCTGGCTTCGCCGAAGTCGACCTGCGCTCGCACGCCGATGGTTGCGATCCGGCGCGTCCGGTCGGATATCTGGAGGGTTGGTTTGTTACCGAGGAGTATCGCGGGCACGGCATCGGCGGACGCCTTCTTTCCGCCGCGGAAGACTGGGCCCGGAGCCATGGTTGCGTCGAGATGGCGTCCGATACCTGGATCGACAACGAGCATTCCCAACGCTGCCACGAGGGCTTGGGCTTCGAGGTCGTAGACCGGTGCGTACACTATCGCAAGAGGCTATAGCACGCCGCTCAGGGTTGGTGCGTGGATCTGCTGGGGGCACGGGCCCGCGATGATGCCGCGATCAGAAATCGAGTTGGTCGATGTTGGCCTTGTTGATGAGGAGGGGATCCCCCAGAATGATCTGGCTGCCTTGCACCCGCAGAGCGCCGAGGCGACCGGCTTGGATGGAAGCGGTGCCCAGCGGTATCTTCTTCTGCACCAGCAGGTCGCTCGCGTAGACCGTCAGATAGCCCAAATCGCGCGTGCTCCAGAGAACCACGGTTTGCACGACGCCGTCGTGGACGTAGGGCTTGCAGATACTCGGCAGCGAAAGGCCTATGACATCGACGCCTTTTCGCCCACCCTGGCGCACCGCTTCGCCGGCGCCGGGAACCGCGGGAGCCGAAATGGCCATAATCAGCTTCACCGACGGAAAAACTTTGAGGAGCGTTTGGGTTTCCGAGAAAGCCTTGTCGCGGTCGTCATCGCTGGGGCGGATCGTCGCCAGTTTCAGGCCGGGGTATTTGGAGAGGCGCTTCTTGATAAACGCAATCCATTCATTTTGATTCGCAGCGGTGAGTGCGCCGGTGATGATCGCGAACTGGCCAGTGCTGTTGAGCAGACGAGCGGCTTCATCGGTTAGCGCGTTGGCAATGCCCTCCGGAGTGGCCTGGTTGGCGAAATAATCGCGAGCGTCGGGTTCGGCGTCGGCGTCCCAGGTAAGGACTCGGATCCCTCGCTGGCGCGCCTTCCGCAAGACCGTCGAGATGCCGGCTTTGTTCTCGACGGCGACAGCGATGGCATCCACCTGGCGGGTGATCCAGTTTTCGATCAGCTCGTTTTGTTTGGCGGCGTCGAGGCTGGTCGGTCCATCCCAGATCAAATCGATGCCCAGTTCTTTGGCCGCCTCTTCGGCGCCGGCGCGCGCGCTGACGAAATAAGGATCGCCCTTGGCTTTCGGCATGACGGCGATTACAGTACGATGCCCGGAGGAAACCGCGGCGGGAGCGGCACCCTCCGCCGGGCGTCCCAAAGATCGAACGAGCCAGACGTTGGTGGACGCGACGATCAGCGCGCCCGCGAGAATGGCCCCGCACAGAATGGCGACCTGGCTGTTTTTCACGGGATGAGACTCCTCCTGGACTGGTACGCTTCGTCGGCGCGCGCCGAACCGGTCGAAGCCGATGATAAGCACGAGCAGCGCTCCAGTCAAGACACCGGTCATTTCCGTCGGAAGCGCCGCGAGGTGCAAGCCGTTCTGCAGAATAGACAGGAAGAAGAGGCCGAGCAGTGTACCCCAGAGGGTGCCCCGGCCGCCGAACACCGAAGCTCCACCCAAAACGACGGCGGTGATGGCATCCAACTCGTAGCCGGTGCCCGCATCGGCTTTGGCCTGCCCCAGGTGAGCGACGTATAAGACAGCGGCGAGACTCGACGCCACGCCGCACAGGAAGTAAATCATCCAAAGCCGGTGGCGCACGGGAATGCCGGCGTACCGGGCGCCCGCGGGGGTGAAGCCAATCGTGTAGAGCGCCCTCCCGAAAACGGAGCGGTGCAAAAGAACCCAATAGCCGGCGTACACCACGACCAGCATCAGCACTTGCACCGGAACGATGCCAAGTAAATAGCCTTGGCCAAGAAACAGAAAGGATGCCGGGAAGCCGGTGTAGTTTACTGCGCCTTCGGTGAGCCCTTCGGCGATGCCGCGGAACATCGAAAAAGTCGCGAGCGTGACTACCAGCGGTGGAAGGTCGAGCCGCGCGACAAGAATGCCGTTCAGGGCACCGCCCGCGCATCCGACGAGGAGGGCAATTGCGGCGGCTGCTGGAATCGGAAGGCTCCAATCCCGAAAGGCGGCTCCGAACACGACGGCGGCCAGACCGATCATGGAACCGACCGAAAGGTCGATGCCACCTGTAATGATCACCGGAGTCAGCGCCAAAGCGATGACGCCCAGTTCCACGCTGAAGCGAATGACTTCAAAGAAATTGCCCAGGGTGAAGAAGTTGTTCGCGACAGCCGAAAACAGGATTACTTCCCCGATCACGGCCAGAAGGAGGACGGCCTCCCCATTGGGAGAGAAGCGATCGCGCCAGCGGCTAAGCGCGGCTGGAGGCAGGGCGGCTTCCATATTCTCGAAGTCCGTGCAGAGCGAAGCGGGCGCGCACGGCGTCAGCGGCAATCGCGGCCAGGATGATCGCCCCCTGGAGCGCTTTTTCCCAATAGGCGTTGATGCCTAGAAAAGTGAGGGCCGGCCCAATGGCGCCCAGCAGGATCACACCGAGCATGGTCCCCAGGATTCCGCCCGCGCCGCCCGTAATGGCGGTGCCACCGACCACGACCGCCGCGATGACTTTCATTTCTAAACCGAGTCCTGCATTGCTGGGGATCTGATTGAAGCGCACCGAATTGAGCAAAGCGGCGAGGCCCGTAAGCGCCCCAGTGACGGTGAACACGGAAAAAATGCAGAGCCGGGTATCGATGCCCGCGAGGCGCGCGCCTTCCTTGTTGGAACCAGTCGCGTAGACGGCGCGGCCCGCGGCAAGATTGCGGAGTCCCCAGACGGCGGCGACGGCAAGGACGAGGGCGATCAGGAGCGTCGCCACCGGAAAGGAACGTTGTGAAAGACCCAGCCACTGGAATCCGGCGGGCAGGTCTTCGATCCAGGCTCCTTGCGTAGCCCAGCGCAAACCGTCGCGCAAGGCAACCATCGCGGCCAAGGTGACCACGATCGAAGGCACGCGCAAGTAAGCGACGAGGCCCCCGTTGAGTGCGCCGAAAAGCGCTCCCGTCAGACAGGCAGCGGCTCCGGCAATTGGCATAGGCAGACCGATTTTCGCGAAAACCCCGGCTGCCACACTACAGACTGCGAACATCGATCCGACGGAAATGTCGATCTGGCCCGTGAGAATCACCAACGTCATACCCATGGCGATGAGCAGCACGGGAACGTTCGTCATGAAAATGTCCGCGAGATTTCCGCTGCTGAAGTACCCGGGCGCGCGGATCGCCAGAACCAAGATCAATACGAAGATAGCGCCGGCTACCGACAATTCGCGGCTGTATGAGGATCTCATTCCTGTATGCGCGCCAACTGGCCGGTGGGGTTGTGTCCCAGAGCCAATGTCAGAATTTTCTGCTGAGTCGCTTCCGCCCGCGGCAGAACCCCGCTCAAGGAGCCGTTATGCATTACTGCGATTCGGTCGCTCATCCCCAGGATTTCCGGCAACTCGGAAGAGATCATGATAATCGCGATGCCGCGTTCCGCTAAATCTACCATCAGTCGATGAATCTCGGCCTTCGCGCCGACGTCCACGCCCTGGGTGGGTTCGTCGAGGATCAGGATTTTCGGCTCGATCGCCAGCCAGCGAGAGAGCGCCACCTTCTGCTGGTTTCCGCCGGACAGCGTGCCACAATCGGCGTGCACGGACCGGGTCTTGATCTGGAGCTGGGTGACGTAGCGCTCGGCGAGAACGCGCTCCGCGGTGCGGTCGATCCATCCCCGCGGCGAAATCGCGCGGAGAGAGGCGAGGCTGGTATTGGCCGCGATCGGCATGTCGAGTACGACGCCGTGCCGCCGGCGATCTTCAGGCACGTATCCGATGCCGGTTGCAATTGCATCTCTGGGCGACGCGATGCGGACCGGCCTGTTCTGGACCAGGATTTCGCCCGATTCCGCCGCGTGCAATCCGAAAATCGTTTCCGCCAGTTCCGTGCGGCCGGATCCGACCAGGCCGGCCAATCCCAGAATTTCTCCGGCCCGCACCGATAGCGAAATGCCGCGCACGCCGGCTGCGCTGGACGAGAGATGGCGCAGTTCCAGCGCCACGTCTCCGATCGGCACATTCCGTTTTGGGAACACGGATGCCAGGGGCCGGCCGGCCATCAGCTCGATGAGACCTGCTGGATCGATCGCTTTCGCGATTTTTGTGCCAACGCTTTCTCCGTCGCGCAATACCGTGATCCGGTCCGCAATCGCGAAGATTTCATTCAAGCGATGCGAGACATAGATGATCCCGGAACCCTGTGCGCGCAGGGACGCGATTACCTGAAACAGGCTTTCGACTTCGCGGTCGGTGAGCGAGGCGGTTGGCTCGTCCATAATCAGAACACGCGCGCCGGCGCCGATCGCCTTTGCGATTTCCACGATCTGTTGCTCCGGCATGCTGAGAGTGGCGGCCGGACGCGCGGGATCGATCGATGCGCCGGCGCGGGCGATCAACTCAGCGGCCTGACGGTGCCGGTGTTTCCAATCGACGCGGCGCCACATGCCGCCACTTTCCAGCGTCCACGCGATATTTTCGGCAACGGTCAGGTGAGGAAACAGAGAAGGTTGCTGATAAATAGCCGCGATACCGAGGGAACGGGCGAGCGCCGGATTGTTGCCGGCCACTTCGCGGTCTGCGACGCGCAGCGTACCCGAATCGGCGGTGAGCGCGCCCGTGATGATTTTAATCAGCGTGGACTTGCCGGCGCCGTTCTCTCCGACCAGCGCGTGAACTTCGCCGGCCTGCAAATCGAAATCAATGCCCTTCAGCGCGCGAACTCCGGCAAACGACTTGTGAATCGATCGCGCTTCCAGCAGAGGAGCCGCCATGGCTCAGCGCAAGAACGCCTCCGGCAGGCCGCCGTCGACGGGAACGATGTGGCCGGTGGTCTTCGCGCTCTGATCGCTCGCCAGCCACACGATGGCTTGGGCGCAATCCTGCGGCAGAATCGGTTGGCGGGTCAGCGTGCGCTGCGCGTAGAAGCTCGCCAGCCTGAGACGGAGATCGTCGGTGGATTCCGATTCCGCAAAGTCGATGTTGTATTTCTTCAATGAGTGAATCACCCGGTCGCGGGGAAACATAGTTGAGCCGGCCACGACGGTAGCAGGCGCAATGCCGTTCACCCGGACCGTGGGACCCAGCTCCACCGCCAGCTCGCGGATGAGATGGTTCAATGCCGCCTTGCTGGTGTCGTAAGCCTCGGTTCCCTTTTTCGGGACCACTGCGTTGGCCGAACCGGTGAGCACCAGGGAGGCCGGAAGCTTCTGATCCGAGAAGACCCAGTCCGTCTGCTGCGCTAGGAGGTAGTTCCCCGTTACGTTCACCTGGAACGTTTTGGCCCATTGCGCTTCGGTGAGACGGCCCTCGGCGCCCGGGACCGGATAAATCGCAGCCGTGTTCACGAGGATATCCAAGCCGCCGAATTGCATGACGGTGAACTTCAACGCCTCTGCGAGGCTGTCGGGGGAACCGAGGTCGACGATCATGCTGGCAACCTGATCAACCGACGAAACGCAGGCTGCATCGGCGGAAGTGGCGGCGGCCGCTTTTTCGTCCAGATCCGCCACCACCACGTGCGCACCTTTTCGGGCAAGCAGCAGGGTAACTTCGCGGCCGATGCCATTGCCGCCGCCAACCACAAGAGCGATTTTGCGGCTAAATTCCGCTTCCGGAGGCATCCGCTGCAGCTTCGCTTCTTCAAGGGCCCAATACTCGATGCGAAAGGCCTCTGAGCGCGGCAAAGCTACGTAGTTATGGAACTGGACGAACTGGCTGGACTGCTCGGAACGGCGCGCGTGTGGCAGCGGGTGCCGAACTTCTCCCTCCTCGAGCGCATTCGCACCCGCCATGACATGAATCGCGTTCACGAAGAACTCCGTCGTAATACGCGCTTCCTTCTTGTTTTTGCCAAATCCGAAAAGGCCCACACCGGGAATGAGCACGACCGAGGGATTCGAATCGCGCAGCTTGGGCGAGGCGCCGTCCGCCCAATCCTCGTAATATTTTTTGTATCCGGCGCGATAGGCCGGCACCTGCTGTTGAATGCAGTTTTTGAGATTGTCGAGATCGCCGCCGGCGGGGTCCCAATCGACAAATAGCGGACAGATCCTGGTTCTTAGAAAATGATCCGGACAACTGGTTCCGAGCGCAGCCAACTCGCGGGAGGACTTGCCGCCTGCGAAGCGAAGCGCGTCTTCGTCGTCGCAATAATGGGCGATCACACGCCGGTTGGATGACAGCACGCCGCGCAGCGCCGGCAGAATTCGCGCGGCGATCTCGCGCCGGTCCGGCCGCGGCTCGCATACCACGCCGCCAAACAGGGCGCCTTTCTTCTTCTGGTGGTGCGTAATGAATTCGCCCATCTGGTCGATGGTGCGGATGCTGTTCCAATAGCATTCGCGCTGGGTGTTGCCCCAGGTAAACAGGCCATGACTGGCGAGGATCAATCCGTCGCAGCCAGCGTTCTCCTTCACCGCCCGCTCGAGCAACAGAGCCAGCTCAAATCCGGGACGCTGCCAGGGAAGCCATGCGATCTTGCGGCCGAATTCGCGGTTGAATTCCTCAAGCTTCTGCTTTCCGTTGGCGCTGGCAGCGAGAGCAATTGCCCAATCGGGATGGAGATGATCGACGTGCGCGAACGGTAGAAACGCGTGCAAGGGCGTATCGATGGATGCGGCAACGCGGTTCTCGCCAAAAGCCGAAAGCGGATAATAGCCGACCATCTCGTCTTCGTGCGCTTCGCCGCGATAGAGCGCCTTGAGGCTCTCCAGACGGTCGAGATAAAGCAGCGCGAAGCCCGATTCTTTGATCGAGCCGAGGTCTCCGCCGCTGCCTTTCACCGCGAGGACGCGGACGGGTTTACCGGTGAATGGATCGGGAAGCTCGATCTTGGAACTGGTGTTTCCGCCACCAAAGTTGGTGATGCGCAGATCGGCTCCCAATAGATTCGAACGGTAGCGCAACAAACTGAGCTGATTTCCCGCCAGTGCCTGGGCCGTAGTGTCGTCCCAGAGGTCTTTGAGATAGGTGATTTCCGTAATCTCAGGCATAGGTCAATTCGCAATACTGATGGAATCGCTCGGCGGCGCGATCCCACGAGCCGGCGCCCGATGGCTCAAAAATTTCGGTGTGGAAGGAGCGGTCAATGATCGCGCGCGCTTCAGCCAGACTTCGGGCGTTCCCGGTAGCTATCATTTGAACGCCGATATTGCCCAGCACTGCCGCTTCGACGGGCCCTGCAAGCACGCGCCGACCCGTCGCGTCGGCAGTGAACTGGTTGAGCATTTGATTGCGTGAACCACCGCCAATCACGCGAATCTGGCTAATGCGACGCCCGATCAAGGTCTCGAGATTGCGGATCACCAGCCGATACTTCAAGGCCAGGCTTTCCAAAACCGCCCGGGCGTAGGCGCCGGGATTTCCGGGCGGCGGCTGGTCGCATTTGATACAGAAGCGATCGATCGCGGCGAGCATATTATCCGGGTTCAGAAAGGACACGTCATCGGGATCCACAAGGTGGCGGAAGGCCGGCGCTTTGGCGGCGGCTTCGGTCATGTCGGCGTAACTGTATTCGCGGCCGGAGGCGGCCAGCGATCGCCGGCAACCCTGCAGAATCCATAGGCCCATCACGTTCTTCAGGAATCGCGTAGTGCCTCCGACGCCGCCTTCATTGGTGAAGTTCAGCCGGAGCGCGTCATCGGAAACGATCGGGGCATCCAACTCGATGCCGAGCAGCGACCAGGTGCCGGAACTCAGGAATGCGGTATCATCGCGGGCCGTCACGGCGGAAACGGCGGATGCCGTGTCGTGAGACGCTGGTGTAATTACAGGAGTGCCTGTCAGCGACGAGGCTCGGGCCAATCCTGGCCGGAGCTCGCCGACCACGGATCCGGGTTCCACGATCGGCCCGGGCAGATCGGGCCGCAATCCGAGGCGCGCCATCAAATCGCCGGCCCAGTTCCGCGTGCGCGCGTCGACGAGCTGCGTCGTGGTCGCGGCGGTAAATTCGCAAACCGCATTACCCGTCATCCAGTAGTGGAAGAGGTCCGGGATCATCACCAGCCTGTCGGCAGCGGCGAGCAGGCGCGGCGTCTCCCGGCTCGCGGAGAATAACTGGTTCAGCGTGTTGATCGGCATGAATTGAATGCCGGTCGTCCGGTAGATTTCTTCCCGTGGAACCAGGTGCAAAACCTCGTCCATGGCACTCACATTCCGAGGGTCGCGGTAATGGCGGGGGTTCTGAAGCAATTCGCCGTTCTCCCCCAAGAGCGCGTAATCGACACCCCACGCGTCGACGCCAATGCCTGCCAGCTCGGGCGTCTCCAGGGCACAAAGCGCGCTTCGCATCTCGTGCCACAGCCGCGCGGCATCCCAATGCGGTCTGCCGCCGTACTCTACGGGCTCGTTGGGAAACCTGAGAATCTCGCGCAGATCGATACGCCCGCCGTGCAGCGAACCAACGAAGGCGCGACCGCTTTCTGCCCCGAGATCGAACGCGAGGTAGGTCCTGGCAGGCCGGCCGTTAGACACTGGTGCACGTCTCCGGCTGCCCCATGAGAGGCTCGATAGTCGCGCGCCGCGCATGGTTCTGGCCGAGCGCACCCATAGTTAGCCTGTTCATCTTAATATATTGCAGCGGGGCCTGAAGCCGGATGCAGTCCGCCGAACGGTGTTTCGCAATGCGATATGCCGTTGTAGTGACTCTTCCCGACGAGCCCTTTTTAAACCATGGACATGGATGGAATTCAGCAGGGTTCCAAGCCGTCTGGGATCCGCCCAAAATTTTGCGAGATGGAATGGCGTGATATACTCGGCTGCATCTCTGGGTTGGAGGTGAATCTATGAATCCCGAAACCCGTCCTCGGGACCCGTACCTCGTCAAGTCGGTGGTGCACTGCTCGCAACTGCTGGGCGCGTTTCGCGTATCGGGCGAAGCCCTGCCGCTACGGGAAGTCGCCAAACGCAGCAATCTGCCCAAGACGATGGCATTCCGGCTCCTCTACACTCTCGAAAAATGCGGGATGGTGGCGAAGGTTGGAGAGAACCTGTATCGGTCGTGTCTTCGCCCGTTCAAACAGCGCTTGTACCGGATCGGTTATTGCGCGCAAGGTACGGAATACGGGTTTTCGAAAGAAGTCTCGGCCAGCCTGAGGCGAGCCGCGGACGCGGAAGGAATCGAAGTGCTGTGCCTCGATAACCAGTACAACCCGAAAACGGCACAGCGCAATGCGGATTTACTAGTGCGCGAGAAAGTCGACCTGGTGATCGAATTCCAGACCGATGAGAACGTGGCGCCTATCGTCGCGGAGAAATATCGAGCCGCCAATATCCCGCTCATCGCGATTGAGATTCCTCACCCGGGGGCCACGTACTATGGCGCCAACAACTACGAAGCCGGGCTGATTGGGGGCCGCTATCTCGGCCGCTGGGTCAAGCGGCGGTGGGAAGCGGAGGCCGACGAAATTGTCCTGATGGAACTTCCCCGGGCCGGCCAGTTGCCGCTCATGCGGTTGACCGGATTGCTGGTGGGCCTCAAGGAGATTCTGCCCAATCTGAGCAGTTGCCCGGTGATGCACATCGACGGCGATGGATGTTTCGACAAGAGCTTTGAGGCGGTTCGAAAACATCTGCGCTCCTCGAACGCGCGGCGCATCATTGTCGGGGCCATCAACGACACGAGCGCGCTGGGAGCGCTGCGCGCCTTCCAGGAAGCCGGCCGCACGGACCGCTGCGTTGTAATGAGCCACAACGCGTCCCCCGAAGGCAGGGCGGAACTGCGCGAGCCGAACACGCGGCTTGTGGGATCAGTCGGATATTTCCCCGAGCGGTACGGCGACGATTTGATCCGGGTGAGCCTTGACCTGCTCAACCGCCGCCCCGTTCCTCCGGCGGTGTTCGTCAAGCACCAGATCATCACCCCTGACACGGTCGATCACTTTTATCCGAACGACCGCCTGGTCGAGACCGTTCTGGCCGGCAGTTCCGGCAATCCGGCCTGGTCGTACTAACGGTTCAGGCGGGCGGCTGGAGAGATTCGGGAATGGTCGAAGATTCCTGTAAGATCGCCCAATACTCCACCTCAGCGTGGCTGCGGGCCGGCAGCCAGCGATAAGCAGGCACGCCAAACAGTCGCCCGCGCTCTATCATCGCGCGGCGCGACTCGGGAAAGGGCGAGACGCCGAACTCCATTCCGCGCGCGAGTACGCACCCGTTCCACGGCGCATGCGCGCGGCTGCGGTTCTCCTCCCATATACCTAACCAAGGGAAATCCTGCGGTCGCCAGACGTAGCCAAAGGCCAAACGAAATGCGGGAGTGAATGCCACGAAAAAGGCGTACTCCCGGCTGGAGTCCATCAGATGTGTGGTGAACGCGCTGGACGGAGCGGGTTGCGTGAGCGCCTGTAGATCGGCGAAACGGCCTTCGGGCCGGGGAGCGTGCGGCCAATCAAATTCGGCGCCTGGAATGAGGAAGTCGGCGCTGCCAAATGCGCCTTCGAAGACCTTGGAGCGCGCGGCGGAGGCGCGGAACTGAGTCGCGCGATGCTCGAGAAAAGGAGGACCGAGCGTCACGTGCTGGGTCCAGCCGATCGGACGATCGCTCGCAGACAGGTTCTCGACGGCCTCTTTGATGCGGACGGCCCGGCTGTGCAATTCGATGCGCCGCTCGAATAAGAGCCCCGCCAGTGGAAAGCGGGCCTTTATGAGAAGGCCGCCATCGGCCTCGCGGATTTCGTAGGGCACCACAGAACCTTCTCCGTGGACCGGAATCCCCGCTGCGACCTCCTCGGCTGACGGCGCGCCAAATGTATCGAGGCAAAGATTGTGCCCGATGATTCCCGCCAGCAATTGCGCGTCGGGCCCGTCACCGTATTCCGGATGCGTGCCGCGATCGTACGAGGATGGTTCAAGTGACGGCCAGGGCGGCGTCCAGAGCGGATTGACGCCGGCGCGCTTATCGAAGATCTCGGCGATGTGGCCGCCCTCTTCGAGCACCGTGAGCCGCACCGCTTCGTTTTCGAGAACAGCCGCGCGGCGGCCGCGATACGTCGCGCTCACGCGGCACTGCCGGCATGAGCAAGAGGGACGCGCTCCCATTGCCGGCTTTTTGCGGACTTCAGAACAGCGTCGGTGACCTGGTCGGTCGCGAAGCCGTCGCGGAAAGTCGGCGCGGCGGCTTTCCCTTCTCCAAGCGCTTGTAGAAAATCGGCCACCTGGTGAATGAAGGTGTGTTCATACCCGATCTGCAAACCCGGCACCCACCAGCGCTTCATGTACGGGTGATCGCCGTCGGTCACGTGAATGCTTCTCCAGCCGCGGAGCAGGCCTTCATCGCGGTGATCGAAATACTGGATCCGGTGCAGGTCGTGCAGATCCCAGATGGCGGAGGCGTGCTCGCCGTTGATCTCGAGCGTGTAGAGCGCCTTGTGGCCCCGGGCATAGCGCGTCGCTTCGAAGGTTGCCAGCGCGCCGTTTTCGAACCGGCACAGGAACGCGCTCGCATCATCAATGCCGACGGGCTGTACTTTTCCTGTCAGATTGTGCTTGCGCTCTTTGATAAACGTCTCGGTCATGGCGGCCACTTCGCGGATCGATCCGTTCAGCCACAGCGCCGTATCGATGGTGTGCGCCAGCAGATCGCCGGTCACGCCGCTACCGGCCACGGCGACATCGAGACGCCAGAGGCCCTCGCCGCCCTGCGGCAGATCCTGAGAAATCGTCCAATCCTGAAGGAATTTGGCGCGGTAGTGAAAAATCTTTCCGAAGCGGCCTTGGTCGAGGAGATGCTTGAGCAGCATCACGGCCGGAACGCGCCGGTAGTTGTACCAAACCATGTTGGGCACGCGCGCGGCTTCGACGGCATCCGTCATCGCCTGGCCTTCTTTGGCATCGCGGCCAAGCGGTTTCTCGCACATCACCATCTTTCCGGCTTTAGCCGCTGCGATGGCGATCTCGGCGTGCGTGTCATTGGGACTGGCGATATCGATGAGGTCGATATCCTTTCGGTCGATTAACCTCCGCCAGTCCGTTTCGGTCGACTCATATCCCCAGTTTTCCGCGAAGGACTTCAGCCGCTCCGGATTCCGCGCACAGGCGGCTCGCAAAACCGGACGAAACGGGAGGTCGAAAAAATGTCCTGCCTGAAGAAACGCATTGGAGTGGGTCCGGCCCATGAATCCGTAACCGACCAGCCCGACATTCAGCAACTTCGCGGCCATGGATCAATCCCAACCGTGCGCATTGCGGACCGCAATCATGGTAGCGAGAATGTCACGCCAGGTATCGGGCCGCATCATCGTTTCATTCGGGAACATACAGCCGTCCCAGCAGATGTGCCGGAAGGCGCGGGTGGGTTCGCCGTCCTCGCCGCGCATCCAGGCGCCGGCCACGCGAACCACGTCCATCTTTCCATTCGGATCGCCGGGAAGGCAGTGGCGCCCGGTCTTGTCGTGCGAACCGGAGCCTTTCACAGTAGCGTCGTTTTGCGCGACGTGAAAGTCGATTGTCCAGGGCCGCAGCGCGCGCGTTACGCATCCAATCGCCTGGTCGAGTCTGTCTTTCTGAGCCCAGTCGAATTCCTGGGGCAAGATGCGATCTTCCGGCGCATTATAGCCGACCGTGTAGAGCAGCGTGTGCGCCATGTCCGCCTGAAATCCGAGCGTCTTCGGGCGGTCGACCAGTTCGAGCAATTCCGTCATCCTGCGCCAGCTATGCATACCGCCCCAACAAATCTCGCCTTCGGCGGCCAGCCGCTCGCCAGAATCCTCCGCGATGTGGCACGCCTCGCGAAAGGTTTCGGCGATGCGACGGGTATTGGCAGCAGGGTCATTTGCCCATTCGGCGGGACTCACCGCGGAGTCGATCCGCACGATCCCGTACCGACGGATTCCGATTTCCGTCATTTGTTTTCCGATCGCGCACGCCTTCCGCACCTGGGTCAGAAAGTTCTTCCGATCTTGATCGGAGCCCATCGCCGATCCTCCGCCGGTCGGAGGCCAGACGGGCGCGACCAGCGAGCCGACCACCAGGTTCCGAGACGCGATCCGGTCCGCCAGCCGCTTCAGATCATCGCGCGTCGAATCGATCTCGACATGCGGAGCGAAGAGAAAAAGATCGACGCCATCGAAGCGGACGCCGTCGACCTCGGCTGCCGCAGTCAGGTTGAGCATCGTTTCCAGATCGATCGCCGGCTCGGCGCCGGGGCTGCCCTTGCCCACGAGACCGGGCCACATGGCGTTGTGCAGTGCCGGTGATTTGTGCTGCCTGGTGATGCTCATCGCTTCCGCCGTAACGGTTCGGCATCGGGGTTGCCCGGTCCGAAGTGCTTCAAGATGACGAGCGGATCGGTGTCGCTCAGATTTTCGATGGCGACTCCCTGGCCCGCCGCAGCCGCGGTGACAAACAGCTCGTCCTGCGTCATCTCGCCGAACCGGATCATACTCGGTGTGGCGACCATGTGCTTGCCGAACCGTCCAAACCCCTGCGTCAGGATCAGGCCGTATGCGGCTGCGTCCCGGATGGTCACTTTTCGCTTCGGCAGCACGGTCAGCTCCTTGGCCGAGTAGAATCCCGTTCCGTAGGTGATCCACAGTTCGCGGTAGCCTTCCGCTTCCATCTGCGCCACAGGCTTCACCGGCTTGGGATACACTTTGTTGCTCTTCCCGAACTCCGGGTTCACATTGGCTTCCCAATCGAGCATGCTCACCAGGTAATCCAGATCGCGGTGATACTCGGGCA
>DASXAK010000186.1:0-17389 GCA_036406715.1 Bryobacteraceae bacterium
CCGGCGCTTCCGATGTATTGGCGCCGAGGAACAGGAAATTCTTGTAGACGACCGGGGCCGAATCGTAAGGCACCGCCAGATCGACTTCCCCTTCCCTGCCGAACCCGGGATCGACCTGGCCCGTCCGCGCATTCAACGCAATCATCTTGCGGGCACTCGTGAAAATAATGCGGGGAGGATTGTTCACATCGCCCGGCCAGAACGCCACGCTGCGGCGCGAGAGCGTGCCGATATCGTGACGCCAGATTTCTTTTCCGGTTTCAGGCTCGAGGGCCACCACCGCTTTGGCCAATCCCAGGTACATGACACCATTCACGACGAGCGGTGTGAATTCCGAGCCGCCGGTAATTCCTGCCGCCGATGAGTCGAACCCGAGATGATACGACCAGGCGCGCTTCAGCCGCGCCACGTTCCGGGTGTTGATTTGCGTAAGCGGCGAATACCGGGTGCCGCCGAGATCGCGATTGAACATCGGCCAGTCCGCGGCCGGCTGCGCCCAACAGGCCGCCACCAAGAAGGGAACAGACGCCTTTTTCGCGTACCGTATAAAAAAAGCGTTGCTCTTTTTGGCGGCCATCCCTGACAGAATATCTCGATTGGAATAAACTGTGTCGTTATGCGTGAGCGGAT
This sequence comes from Bryobacteraceae bacterium, assembly GCA_036406715.1. Taxonomy (GTDB): domain Bacteria; phylum Acidobacteriota; class Terriglobia; order Bryobacterales; family Bryobacteraceae; genus PSRJ01. The sequence continues at coordinate 631 of DASXAK010000186.1, forward strand.
CGCTGTTTTGATGCTCTGCGCGGCCGCCGCTTCGGCTCAGTCCGCGCCTGATTATTCCAAAACGCCTGCGGCCGAGTGGCCTCTGGTCGGCGGCGATTGGGGCAACACACGGTATTCGACTCTCACCAAGATCGACACCTCGAACGTGAAGAGTATGAAGGGTGCCTGGATGGCGCGTCTCAATTCGGGCTTCGGGCCCGGATTTTCGCAGCAGGGCACGCCGGTGGTGAAGGACGGCGTCCTGTACATCACAACCGGACAGCAGGATATCTTTGCGCTCGATGCCAAGACCGGCAACGTGATTTGGGAATATCGCTGCCCGTCCGATCCGAAAACGCCCGACAACAAAGCGAAGCGTGGTGTCGCGCTCGGCGAAGGCGTGGTGTTCGGGGTCGAGAGCGACATTCGCCAGCCCTCGCCGGCGCAAGACCGCCCGGAGCCCCTGACGCGCCTGTTCGCTCTCGACATCAAAACGGGAAAGGTGCTGTGGAAGCACGAGCTCGGCGAGGACATCCCGAAGAATCTCCGGCAGTATGTAGCGGCGCCGCCGTTCTATTACAAAGGATTGGTCTATATCAGCGTCTCCGGCGGTGATGGCGGATTGCGCGGACGGCTGACGGCGCACGATGCCAAAACCGGCAAAGAGGTATGGCGCTGGTGGGCCGTTCCCTATCCGGGCGAGCCCGGCAGCGAAACCTGGGAAGGCGATTCGTGGAAAACCGGCGGCGGCGCGTTGTGGGTGCAGCCGGCGCTCGATCCCGAACTCGGCCTGCTTTATGTCAACACCGGCAATCCGTGGCCGGACTACAACGGCTCGACGCGCGCGGGCGACAACCTGTTCACCTGCTCGATTGTGGCGCTGGACGCGATGACCGGAAAATATCGCTGGCACTACCAGGCGGTTCATCACGACCTTTGGGATTTCGACATGCCTACGCCGCTCATCCTGTTCAACCAGGTCTATGGAGGGCAGATGCGGAAGGCGCTCGCTGCGCACTCGAAACAAGGCTGGGTCTACATTCTGGATCGCGAGACCGGCAAGCCGCTGCTGCCGATTGAAGAAAAACCGGTGCCGCAGGAACCGCGGCAGAAAACCGCGGCTACCCAGCCGGTTCCGTCCGGCGATCCGACCGCGCCGCAGTGCGCCGAGCCGGTGGCAGGATATGAGCGCGGATGCATGTTCACGCCAGTGTGGACCGATACGAAGATCGCACAGCCCTCGGCCTCCGGCGATTGGGCGCCGGGTGCGTACGACCCGCGGACCGGCTATCTCTATTTCACGGTGGGAGTATCGACGCGCAAATTCAGCCCCACGGGGCGGCTGAGCGTCCCCGGCACGCGCGAGTACGGCCTGGTCACCGCCCTAAACTCCCGCACCAACAAGCAGGTATGGCAGAAAGAGGTGCCGTATCTGGCTGGGTTCGGCAGCGGCGTGCTGGCGACCGCGGGCGGCCTCCTGTTCCACGGCGGCAGTGACGGATTCTTTCGCGCGTTCGACTCGAAGACCGGCGAAGAGCTCTGGCGTTTTCAGACCGGCTTCGGAGCCGATGCTCCCGCCGCGACGTATGAAATCGACGGCGAGCAGTACGTTGCGATTGCGGCAGGCGGCAGTCGCGACGGGCTGAAAGAAGCGCGCGGCGATTTGGTCTGGAGTTTTAAACTAGGTGGCCATCTAAACCCGCTGAACGGCCCGCCGGCGCCGCCGCCCGTTGTGACGCGAGCTGAGGCGCCAAATCAAAGCCGGCAGCAGGAATAGATCTTACATCGATTTCGCTTTTTTCAATCGCTTGGCGCCTGCCCAGTACAGGCTGACTTCGTGGCCATCGGGATCGTCGAGATAGGCATGTTTCCAGCCCCACGGCATCATCGCCGGCGGCTTCGAGAACTTCGCGCCGGCGGCCTCGAGTCTCTTGCAGCACTTCTCGAGATCGCGAGTTTCGAAATACAGACGCACGCCGCCCGTGGCTAGCGTCTCCCCTGGCGCGAGCAAGTGAAGCGCAATGGTGCCGGAGCCGGCCGGCATCTTCAGGCGCGCGTAGACCACCCGATCTCCAGCACGAAAGTCTTCCAGGAGACGAAATCCCAACAGGTCGCGGTAGAACGTCAGGGCGCGACCGACATCGCGCGAGTAGATCATCGCATGGTTAAAATCGAAGGCGGCGGCGCCGTTCTGGTTGCTCTTTTTCGTCGCGGGCATTGGCCCATTCCAGCGCAGGCTCGACCCGGATGCAAGTGGGGCAGCCGGAACGGCCCGCAACCGGGGTCTCCGACCTGCACGCCTGCTAGTGCGCCGGCGGCTGGGCCTGCTCGGCCGCGGAGTGGTGCTTCAACGGCACGTCGCGCAAGGCGACATTCAGCAGAATAGCGGCGGTCATGATTACCGCGCTGACAATGAAGATCAGTTGCAGGCCGTGAACCAGCGCCGTCCGCACGTTGGCGAATAACACGCGCAATAGATCCGTCCCGCCGGGATATTTTCCGAAGGCGGCTTCGAGCTGCGGCCGGATTTGCGCCAGCATCAGCGGATTGGAAAACGGCGGCAGGGCGATCGCAGGCGTTCCGGGCGGCACCGCTTGCGCAAAGTCGCGATGGTAGTTGGTCAGCAGCACGCTTCCGAAGATGGCCACGCCCAGCGTGCTGCCGATCTGCCGGAAAAATGTGGTGGACGCAGTAGCCGCGCCCATGTACTTCCGCGGCGCTACATTCTGAACGGCCACCGTGTAGACCGGCATCAACAGGCCCATCCCGATTCCCGAAATCACCATGTTCCGGACCACTTCGAAATGCTGCGTGGCGGCATTCATCCTCGCGAACAGGATCATCCCGATGGCAATCAGGATCGATCCTACGACCGCTTGCGGCTTGTATTTGCGCAGACGCAGGTTGAGCTGGCCGGTCAGGATGCTGCCACCTACCGATGCGATCAAAAGCGGCGTGAGCAGGTTGCCGGACTGCGTCGCGGAAACACCCATGACGCCTTGCATGAACAACGGCAGATAAATGATCACGCCGAACATTCCCATCCCGAGCACAAATACGGCAAGTGACGATAGGCTGATCACCGGATCGCGGAACAGCGAAAGCGGAATCATCGGCTCGATCGCGCGGCCTTCGGCATAGAGAAAGGCGACCAGCATGATGGCCGCGACGGCCAGCAGACTGTCGACTCGCGCGGAGGACCAGCCGTAATCGGTCACCCAAGTCAAAGCCAGAAGCAGCGGGACCATGCACCCGATCAGCGAGAACACGCCGGCCCAGTCGATACGGCGATGAATGTCGTGCGGACGCCAATACGGGAAATAGAGATAAATGGCCGTGAGCGCGACGACACCCACCGGGAGATTGACGTAGAACACAGCCCGCCAGGAGATCTGGTCGGTCAGCCAGCCTCCCAGCGTCGGCCCGAAGATGGAAGACAAACCATACGTCGCCGCGAAGAAGCCCTGGTATTTGCCTCGTTCGACCGGAGAAAAGATGTCGCCGATGATGGTGAATGCGAGCCCCATCATCATGCCGCCGCCGAAACCTTGCAGCCCGCGGAACAGGATCAACTGATTCATGCCGTCAAGCGGCAGCGGCAGAGTCCCGGACGCGCCGCAGAGGGCAGAGGTCAGGACGAAACCCGCGGCGCCCGCCAGGAAGAACCATTTGCGGCCGTAGATATCCGACAGCTTCGCGAAGATCGGGACCGCAATCGTCGACGAAAGCAGATACGCGGTAGAGACCCACGGGTAGCGGTTGAATCCGGAAAGCTGCGCGATGATGCGCGGCTCCGCCGTTCCGACGATGGTCTGATCGAGCGACGCCAGCAGCACCGAGAGCAGCAGGCCGGCCATTGTGCCGTACAACTGCGGCCGTGTCAGCCGCACCAGGCCCGAGGTTTGAAACGGGGTCTCGACGGCAGAGGCCATTCCACGAGTTTAGCAGGCCAGCGTCGATTACTCGTATCTCAAAGCGTCGATCGGATCGAGCAGCGCGGCTTTGCGCGCGGGGTAATAACCGAAGAAAACACCGACCAGTCCCGAGAACACAAATGCCAGCAGGATGGCGGTCGGGCTGACGAGCGTAGTCCAGCCCGCGAAGTGCGAAATCAAGACCGAGGTTGCGACGCCGCACAAAATTCCGGTAATGCCGCCGAGAATCGAAAGGGTCACGGCCTCCACCAGGAATTGCGACAGGATATCGCGAGCCTTGGCGCCGATTGCCAGGCGCAGGCCGATCTCGCGCGTCCGCTCCGTCACCGAGACCAGCATGATGTTCATAATGCCGATGCCGCCCACCACCAGCGAAACCGACGCGATGGCGCCCAGCAGGATCGACATCACGCGCGCAGAGCTTTCTTGCGCAGCGAAGACGTCAGAGAGATTGCGCACGGTGAAGTCGTCGTCCTGGCCGCGCTGAATGCGATGGCGCTGCCGCAGCAGGCTGATGATCTCGTTTTGGGCCTCATCCATCGAGCCGGCATTCACCGCTTGCACCATGATGGAGCCGATCGAGCCGGCATTGGCTTGGCTCGATCCCACCACCTGGCGTTTAGCGGTGCTGAGCGGGATCAGTATGACGTCGTCCTGATCCTGACCGGACGGTGATTGGCCTTTCGCGCTCAGCACGCCATCGACGGTGAAGGGCACATTCTTGATCCGGATGCTTTGACCGGCCGGGTCGGCGCTGCCGAACAGATTCTGCGCCACGGTCTGGCCGAGCAGGGCTATCTTGGCCCCCGAGTTTACGTCATCGGTTGTGAAAGGCATCCCGGACACCACCGATTGATCGCGAATCGTAAGGTAATCGGGCGTGGTGCCGACAATCTGCGTCGCCCAGTTGCTATTGCCGACGGTGACTTGGGCGCCTCCGCGCACCGCGGGCGCCACCGCGCTGACGGCAGGGCACTCGGTCGAAATTGCTTTCACGTCATCTTCCGAGAGCGTCACGCTGGCGCCGCCGCCCAGCCGCACTCCGTTTGAGGTGATGCTGCCGGGAATCACCAGGATCAGGTTGCTGCCGATCGCCTGGATCTGCTCCTGAATGCGCTCGGTGGCCCCGGTGCCGACTGCCACCATGGCGATGACCGCGGCCACTCCGATGACGATGCCCAGCATGGTGAGAGCGGACCGCAGGCGATTTACGCGGAGCGCTCGCAAAGCAATGCGAATGGCTGCGAGAAGTTTCATACTTCGACCGCCTCCTCTTCTTCCACGGGAAGGTTGAGCAACTCCGCCGCGGCGTCGCGCGGCCGTCCGATGCGCACGTCCTTCTGCAAACGGCCGTCGCGAAAATGAATATTGCGCCCGGCGTACGCGGCAATATCGGGTTCGTGCGTGACCACGATCATGGTGATTCCGGATTCCCGGTTGAGCCGCTGGAAGATCGACATGATTTCGATGCTGGTGCGAGTGTCGAGAGCGCCGGTCGGCTCGTCCGCCAGAATGATCCGCGGTTGGTTGACCAACGCCCGCGCAATCGCCACGCGCTGCTGCTGGCCGCCGGAGAGCTGGCTCGGATGATGCTCCTCGCGGCCGGCCAGACCGACGGCATTCAACGCCGCAAGCGAGCGTGTGCGCCGCTCGGCGGCCGGCGTTTCCGTGTAAAGCAACGGCAACTCGACGTTCTCTAAGGCGCTTGTCCGCGCCAGCAGATTGAACTGCTGGAACACGAATCCGATCTTCTGGCCGCGAATCTCGGCGAGCTGGTCGCGGTTCAGCGTGCCCACGCTGACGCCGTCGAGCAAGTACGTACCCGACGTGGGCTTATCCAGGCAGCCGAGGATGTTCATCAGCGTCGATTTCCCCGAGCCGGAAGGCCCCATGATCGCGACGAATTCGCCGCGTTCCATTTCGAGCGAAACCCCCTTCAAAGCGTGAACTGAGATGGCGCCCAGCCGGTAATGCTTCACCAGGTCGTGGATTTCAATGAGAGCCGGCATAATCAGAACCGCGGTCCGCGGCCTCCCACGGGGGCAGCCGCCGGCCTACCCGCGGCTTCCTTTCCGTTCAGAGAAGCGACAATCACGCGATCGCCCTGCTTGAGCGCGCCGCCAGTGACTTCGGTGGTCGCACCGTCCGTGATCCCCAGCGTGACAGGAACCGCCTTGGGCCGCTTGTGGTCGTCCAAGACCCAGACCTGGTTGGCGCCGGCGTTCGGCTTCGAATTCTCCGGCCGGAAGCGCAGCGCGGCGGAAGGAATCTTTAGGGCGTTATGGTGCTCGTCGATCAGGATTTTCACATTGGCCGTCATTCCTGGAAACAGCTTCTGGTCGGGATTGGAGAACCCGATCACTACGTCATACGTGATGACGTTCTGCACGTTGATCGCAGCCTTCCGGATCGAGGTGACCGTCCCTTGAAACACCTGGCTGGGGTACGCATCCACCGTGAATGTCGCGGGCATGCCGACGCGCACGCGCCCAACATCGGCTTCGGAGACGTTGGTGTCGACCTGCATTTTAGTCAGGTCCTGGGCGATGGTGAACAGAGTCGGCGCCTGCAAGCTGGCGGCAACCGTCTGGCCGACATCGATATTGCGCGAAACCACCACGCCATCCACCGGAGCCGTAATGTAGGTATGCTCGAGATCGGCTTGCGCCTGCGCGAGCGAGGCTTGCGCCTGGCTGACCTGGGCCTTCGCGGATGCTAGGCCGGTCTCCGAAACCCGAACCTCCGCCTGGGCGGCGCTGACATTGTCCTGCGCTGCCTTGACCTGCGCATTGGCGGCATCGAGGCTCGCGACCGCCTGGTCATAGGTGGCTTGCGCGGTTTCGCCGTCCTCCTGTGACATGACGCCGTCCTTTACCAGTTGCAGCCGCCGGTCGAGCTTGGTCTTGGCATCGGTCACCGCCGATTGGGCGTGCACCGCATTGGCTTTCGCGTTAGCGACGGTCGCCTGAGCATTGGCCACGTCGGCCTTGCTTTTCTCAATCTGCGCCTGCGCGTTCACCACCGCGGTTTGCTCGGCGTTCAAGGTGGCGCGGGCCTGATCGACTCGCGCCTGGTAAATCTGGGGATCGATGCGCGCCACCACCTGCCCCTTCTTCACCGGGGTATTGAAATCGGCGTACAAGCCCGAGATGTTCCCCGAGACCTGCGAGCCGACCTGCACGGTCACCACGGCATTCGGGGTCCCCGTCGCGGAGACCGTCGACGCGATATCGCCATACGCAACCGGCGCCGTTCGGTATTGCGGACCGGCTGGCCCGCGGAGCGCCGTCCAGGCGCCCAACCCGACCGCCAGCACCCCCGCCGCTCCAATCATCAGCAGTTTTCGTTTTTCCATAGTTCCCACCTATATAGATGGCGTTCGCCGGGGGCGGTGCTCCGTAAAGATTCTTAAGGGATTGTGTCGGGATTGCCAAAAAAGTCGCCGCGCGTGTCGATTTCCGGCGGTCCGGCCGTCATACCCATGCAAGATCCGCATGCTACAAAGGAGGCAAATTATGAAAAAGAACTTACTGCTGGCCAGCCTGCTATTGGCTGCTCCAGCCATCTACGGCGCCGGCTCCGAGCCTGCCGCCATCGACGCCAAAGCTGCTTTCGACCACCTGCGCACGCTGGTCGGAGAGTGGGAGGCCAAAACCGACAACGGGAATTACCACGTCACGTATGAGCTGATTGCCGGCGGCTCGGCGCTCGTGGAGAGAGAATTGGCCGGAAACATGACGATGGAGACCGTCTACTATCTGGACGGGTCGCGGCTCCTGCTGACCCACTACTGCATGCTGCGCAACCAGCCTCGGATGCAGGCGCGCAAGTTCGACCCGGCGACCGGCGAAGTGGCCTTTGAATTCCTCGAAGTCACCAATCTCTCAACCCCCGGCGCCGCGCACATGCACAACGCCACGATCCGCATCGTCGATAAGGATCACCTCACGAGCGCGTGGCAGATGTTCGAGGACGGCCGGCTGAAATCAACCGAGAACTTCCAGTTCACAAGGGTGCGGTAGGAGGCACAGGGAGGGGAAATGGCTCAATTCATGCTCCTGCTCTACGACGATCCGAGTACGTTTTTCGCAAAGCTCAGCCCGGGCGAAATCCAATCGGCTATGGACAAGTACACCGCCTGGCGCAAAAAGCCCTTCACCGTTGATGCCCACCGGCTCGGGGACGATCCGGGCCGCGTGATCCGCGTGGAAGACGGCAATGCGCGCGCCATGGATGGTCCGTACAGCGAGACCAAAGAAGTCCTCGGCGGCTATTACACCATCAACGCCGCGAACTACGACGAAGCGGTGAAGCTCGCATTGACCCATCCGCACGTGGAACTGGGCGGCACCATCGAGGTCCGCCACGTCTTCGGCACCTAAAAAGGGGACGGACGCTTTTTCTCGTCTGACGTCCTGATCCACGGGCCGCCGGAGCAAAGGCGTCTGTCCACTTTTTTGTACCCTGTGTTACCGTAAACCTGAAATGCGTTATCTTTTCGCCCTTTTGACTTTCGCTGCGGCCCTCGTGGCCACCGAAATGAACCGGCCCATGCAGCGCTTTCTGCTGCCCGATGTCAGCGGCCACGATCATGACTCCATCGAGTGGAAGGGCAAGCCCATGCTGCTCGAATTCATGTCCACCAGTTGCCCGCACTGCGCCGCGTTCACGTCCGTTCTGAAGCAGGTCCAGCAAAAATACGGCAGCCGCATCGTCATCATCGCCATGGTCAATCCGCCCGATACCCCGGCCAACGTCTCGCGGTTCATCCAGGACCACAAGGTCACCTACCCCATCCTGCTGGATGCCGGCAGAGCCGCCTACGCGTACATTCGCAAGCCGGCGTTCGACATTCCTTACATTTTCCTGATCGACGCCAGCGGCACGATTCGCGAGTCGTTCGAATACAGCGCGACCACGGCCGATCTGTTTTACGGAAACGCGCTGTTCTCACACATCGACACCCTGCTCGGAACCAGCTACCGGGCGTCGCTGGCGGAAAAGAAGTAGCCCTACTTTTCCCAGGTTATGTACTTAATGAACACGACTTCGTTGCCGCGTTCGTTATAGAGAAGTTCATCCACCAGGTTCCGCGCCATCAGAATGCCGAATCCGCCCGGCCTCTGGCCCGCCTCGGCGCGGATTTCCACGTGCCGCGTTGGGGAGTCGGCCGGATTACAAACCGCCGAATGTCGCACGGAATCAAGTGAGAAACCCTTACCGGGGTCCTGCACGTGCACGACCAGCGAGCGCGCGGTGTGCAGCACTTTGACGCGAACGCGCTTGCGCGAGTCCGAACGCCCGCCGTGCTCGATGGCATTGAGCAGCAGTTCGCGAAACGCAGTTGCGACGTCGTCCCAGACTTCCTGCGGCATCCCGGTTTCCAGTTCGCCCACCAGATGCACCGCGCGCTCGGCGGCGTCCAGTTTGCAGCGCACTTCGAGATCGATCCACTCCCGCCGGGCCGAAGTCACCCGGACATCGTTCTCCCAGGAGGACGATTCCAGCGCCTGGTGCACAATCTCGGCGAGAGGCCCGGCCGCCAATGGCTTATGCACGTAACTGTATGCCCGAGCCCGCATCGCATCGAGCGCGCGTTGCGGACTCGGATCGCCGGTGACGATCACCTTGGTCTCTGGTCGAATCGCCCGCATGCGGCGAACCAGCTTTGTGCCGTCCAGCCCATTTCGGCCTTGGCCGGCTAGGACGAGATCGAACGGCGCCGCGCGGAGATAGGCCAGAGCCTGCCTTCCGTCATAGGCGTTCTGAATCGTTCGGCCCTCCCTGGTTAGGGCTCCCGACAGAAAAGTATGGACATCAGGGTCCGAGTCGACCAGCAGCAGCGAGCGCTCGCTCACACTTACAATGTAACTGAGGAGAGGGAGTGCTGTGGATACCCGATGCGATGTAACTAAAACATTAAAGTACTGTAACCCGAAACGCCCCTCGAACATCCCACTCTCCAGCGTGAAAATTCTGGTCTTGGGCCTGGCCGCGGCTGGTCTGGCAGCCGCCCAAATCGGTTATCCGGGAGGGTACCCTCCAACCGGCCGTCCCGGCGGCTACCCGCCCGGCTATCCCGGAGGTTATCCGCCCGGTTACCCCGGCCCTTATCCGGGCGGCGGGCCTGTTCCGCAGACCGGACCCGGCGGCGGGGCCCCCAGTCCCAAGTCCAGCAAAAAACAGAAGAAGTCGAAGGACCAAGGCCAGCCGTTACCGAACTTCCGCGGCAAGCTGAAGCAGCTGGATTCCAAATCCATCAGCCTGAAGCTGGACGACGACCGCATTATGGAATTCCGGATCACCGGCAAAACGACCTTCACGAAGAATGGCGAACAACTCAAGTCGCCGAAGTTCGACTCCGGCGACCAGATCTCCGTGGAAGCCACTGAAGAACCGGATGCTTCGTTGACAGCGGTCAATGTTTATTGGGAGAAGGCTGCCTCGGCTGCTGCCGCCGACAGCAGGCAGGACAACAAGGACGGCACGGTCGACACCTGGAAAGACGTGCCCAAGGAGCCGGCCCACACGAGCGAGGTATCGCCTGCGCCGGGTCCGGCAGATCCGAACGACCCTGGGCCGCCGACGTTGAAGCGCGGCAAACCGGCGCCGCGAGCGGACGTTCCGGTGGAGGCGTCGCCAACCGCGCCGCCTACAGCACCGCAACCCGCGCCGCGCCAGACGGCTTCGGCGGTTCCGCTCCCGACCGTGGATCTTCCGCCGGTGGCGCTGCCCAAGTCCGAGCGGCCGGAAGACCAGGTTCCGATCGCACCACGGCACGAAGACGCGCTGATCCAGAAAGCGGCGGACGCGGCTCTCGAATTCACCGAGACGCTGCCCAACTATGTCGTTCAGGAGATGATGTCGCGATCGGAGAGCAGCGGCAAACCGGCCGACTGGCGGCCGCTGGACGTAGTCACGATGGACGTTGTCTACGAGAGCGGCAAGGAAAACTACAAGAACATTGCGATCAACGGCAAGGCCACGTCGAAGCCGCTCAGCGAAATCGGCGGCGCCTATTCGACCGGCGAGTTCGGCACCATGCTGATCGACCTGTTCGCGCCGGCGACGGCCGCTGAGTTCCATCCGAAAGGCGAATCGCGCATTGCCGGCGCCACCGCCAAGACTTACGATTTCGAAGTCAAACGCGAGAACTCGCACTGGGATCTGCACTTCGGACCGCAGACCTATTCACCCACGTACTCCGGTTCCGTCTGGATCGATCCCTCCACGGGGCGCGTGCTCCGTATCGAGATGCAGGCCAAGAATCTGCCCAAGGACTTTCCGGCCGATCAAGTCGAGAGCGCAACCGATTATCAGTACGTCCGGCTCGGCGGCACGCAGCAATTCCTGCTGCCGGTGCACGCGGAGACTCTCAGTTGCCAGCGCGGCACCTCGTATTGCAGCCGCAACACGATCGACTTCCGCAACTACCACAAGTACACTGGCGAATCGAGCGTCGAATTCAGCCCCGTGAAGTAGGCTTCTTCAGGAACGCCAGGTATTCCTGGGGATTGGTGGTGCGGCCCGGAAAGGTCGCGATCACGTTTTCGTTCCCGTCGAGAATCGCGTAGAACGGGCTCGCGATGGTTTTGAATTTGGCAAGCTCGAGCGCCTGGTTCTCCTCGGCGGCCTTGTCGTCGGTATCGGTGAACAATTCCACCAGAACGAACCCTTTTAGCTCTCCGGCGATCTCGGGGCGCGGGAACATGTTGGATTCCATCCAGTGGCAGTTGGCGCAGGCGATGCCGGTAAAATTGACGAACACCAGCTTGCCGTCGCGCTTCGCTTCTTCGAGCGCCTCGCGATACTGGTTCTTTTTCCAGGTGAGCGCGGTCCCAGCAGCGCGCGAGGCGGCGGGGCCGCCTTCAGAAGCCGGAACGTAGGAATCCAGGTAGCCGAGGCTCGCGCCGAACATGCCGGGGGTCAGGCTCAGCGCGAAGACGAGGAACGCCATGCCGGTCAGCAGACGGCCCAGGCCCATTCGCTCATCGGGTTTGACGCCTTCCAGCCGAACGAAGCCAAGGAGGTAGAGGCCGGTCATCGCAGCCAGCACGATCCACACCGAGAGGAAGAGCTCGCGGCTGAGCACGCCCCATTTCAAAACCTGGTCGACGCTGCTGAGGTACTTGAGGCTTGCCCCCAGGATCACGAAGCCCATCACCACCTTGACACGCGCGAGCCATCCGCCGCTCTTGGGCATCCGTTTCAAATACGAGGGGAACAAAGCCAAAAGGAAGAACGGCAGCGCGAGACCGGCGGCGAAAGTGACCATGCCGGTCACCGGCCGCGCGATGTTGCCGCCGCCGACCGAAGCAGCGAGGAGGCTTCCGACGAATGGCCCGACGCACGCGAACGACGCCAGTGAAAAAGTCAGACCCATGACAAGCGTGCCAACGAAGCCACCCTTGCCGGAAGTCTGATTGAGCCTCGTCAGCACCGAGGAGGGAATCGTGATCTCGAAGGCCCCGAGCAGGCTGAGCCCGAATGCCAGGAAGAGCAGGGTGATAAAGCCGTTGACCCACGGGTTGCCGCCCAACTTCAGGACCCCGGCCGGCCCGATGACAGCCGTCACCAGCAGCCCCAGGCCCGAGAACAAAACGATGATACCGAGGCAGAAGACGACCGCTTGGGGGACTGCGTTCCGCCGTTCGCCCGATTGCTGGTTGAGGAAGTACGACATCGTGATCGGGATCATCGGAAACACGCAGGGCGTGAAGATGGTAGCGAGACCGAATCCGAAGGCGACTGATAGAAACGCCCACCACCCTTGATCCGGAGCGGAACCGGATTCCGTAATTGCGTTCGGAGCGCCGCCGGGGCCGGGCTCCGCGTATCCGGCTGGGATCGCGGTTGCCGCCGATGGCGCGGCTGGATCGATGGTCAGCATCGCGGTCGCGGTGCGGCGCACCGGCGGAATGCAGACTTTATCGTTGCAGGTCTGGTAGCGGGCCGTCACCGACAGCTCCTGCGGACCGGCCGGCGCATCTTTCTTCAGCTCCAACTCCACCACGAAGGCGACCTGCTTCTCGAACGTCTCGGTATCGGTCTGGAAATTCGGATCGAAGGCTCGGCGGGGCGCCGGCTGCAGGACGCGAGATTTCTCCACCGCCGGGTTGGGAGCAATCTCGATCGTGGTTTTGATGGCTCCGGGGGTTGACAGCGAGTACAGATGCCAGCCGGGGTCGATCTGGCCGGTCATGCGAGCCAGCACTTTGGCGCCGGGAGCGGCGGCGGTTGGATCGACCGCGGCGCTCCACTTCACCTGATTCGAGCCAATGCCCTGCGCGAACGCGCACGCAGCCGCGAGCAAAGGAAGGGTGAACTTGACCGCCCGCGCTGCTCTCACCTTGCTCCTCCCTTTGATTTGACGTATGTGATGGCCGGGAGCTTCGCTCACCCGGCGTAAACTATTTCGCCGGTATTCCTATTTTATCGCCCGCCGTCAGCCGGAGTTCCTCTTCGATGCGCTGGTTGATGCGCCCTTCGGAGAACTCGGCGGCCACGCGGATCGCGTTCCTGATGGCATTGGCGTTGGAACGGCCGTGGCAAATGATGCAAACTCCGCGCACGCCGAGCAGCGGCGCGCCGCCATATTCGGAGTAGTCGACACGTTTTTTGAAGTCGCTGAAGGCCGTCTTCGACAGCACGTATCCGATCTTACGGGTGATGGTGGCCTCGAGCGATTCCTGTAACAGGTGCTTCACCATCTCGACCAGGCCTTCGCTCACTTTTAGAGCGACGTTGCCGACAAACCCGTCGCACACAATCACGTCGACCTGGCCCGTGTAGATATCGCGGCCTTCGACGTTGCCGATGAAGTTGAGGTTCAGCCCTTTCAGCAAGCGCATCGCGGCCCGCGTCAGCTCGTTGCCCTTGTGATCTTCCTCGCCGATGGAAAGAATGCCCACTCGCGGCTTCGGCCGGCGCAGAATGATGCGCGAATAAATCTCGCCCATAACCGCGAACTGGGCCAGCATGGTGGGCGTGCAGTTCACGTTGGCGCCCACGTCGACCACGACTACCGGTTTGTCGACCCCTTCGATGGTCGGCAGCACGCCGGCGAGCGCGGGGCGGTCCACTCCCTTCACCAGGCCGTGGACCATTTTGGCGGTGGCCATGACCGCGCCCGTGTTGCCCGCCGAAACGAACCCGGCGGCGACGCCCTTGCGGACCAGCCGCGCCGCGACATGCACGGAGCTGTCGCGCTTGGTGCGGATGGCGTCCACGCCGTCCGTCATAGTAATGACTTCCTTGGCGTGGGCGACTTCGATCGGAAGGCCGCGAGCCTCGGAGTGCGCCGCCAGCTCGCGCTCAATCACATCCTGCTGGCCGACCAGAATAACCTTCACGCCCAAAGACCGGGCGGCTCGCACAGCGCCTTCGACTTCGGACTTGGGCGCATGGTCCCCGCCCATCGCGTCGACGGCAATGGTCAGCATGTCAGGTAGTGGCTACTCCTCGGCAACCTCGACTACTTCGCGGCCTTTGTATTGGCCGCAGTGCGGGCAGACGCGGTGAGGCAATTTGGGCTCGTGGCAATTGGGGCACTCGGAAAGGCCGGCGCCTTTCAGCGCGTCATGCGCCCGGCGGGTGCTCGTCCGCCGCTTCGAGTGTCTACGTTTGGGATTCGGCATAATTCTTCCTTCAGTCTGCTCCCGGTGCCCGGGATTCTATCTTAGCGAAAATTCGTCAGAGTTCGAGCTTGCGCAAGGCTCCCCAGCGGTCATCGGCATTTTCGACCTTGCAGTCGCACGCCGTTTCATTGCGGTTCTTGCCGCAGACCGGGCAGATCCCTTTGCAAGCCTCACTGCACACCCGCTGCATGGGCAGGGCTAATAAAACCTGTTCGCGGAGGATATCCTCCAGCTCCATGCCGCCGCCTTCATAAAAACCGATCTCGGCTTCGCCTTCATCAATCTCGATTTCTTCCTCGCGAGCGATGTCCGACATCGGCCTGTAAAACAAATCAAACCCCGTGTCGAGAGGGAACCGGGCTGAGCCCAGGCAGCGGTCACATTCCGCCGCCATCTCGACCGTGTATTTTCCCTGGACCCGGACTTCGCCCTCCGTGTGCGCCAGAAGTTCGGCCGAGCCGGTGGCGCGGAGTGCCGAAGCTTGCGCCAGGCCCTCCGCGGTAAAGTCAATCTGACCCGGCTGGAAAGTTTCGTCAAAACGAATCTTTCGCAGCTCCATCTCTTTGATGCTGAGGAACATAGCTGGGAACCTGCGATGCCGGGCCGGAAGGAATCATTATAGCAGAGGGCGGAATGAACCTTTGAGCGCCGGCCGGTACGCGCGGGATTCTCACACACGCCCGGACCGGACTAGCGTGACTTCAACTGTTCCGGCAGCACGGCGTATCCTTCGGGCGGCGGGAAGAGCGAAATCAGCAATTCGAGGCGGCGGCGCAGATAGCGGCTGGGCATCTGTCGCGGTCCGGTTTCTACATCGATATCGCAACAGGTGCCGTGCATGTAGAGGGTCAGCGTGTCCTCGAACGCTTGCCGCGCGTACTCGCGGAACAGCTTGGTTTCCTTGCGGACGTTGGTCTGGCGGCGCAGCAGCGCCTGTTTCAAGTGCCAGCTCTTCTCATCCACCTCGCCGTGAACTTCGGAACTCAACTCCTCGCGGATCGTGCGGTTGAAGCGCTCCACCAGATCAGGGGTCAGGTGATCGGCGATCATCACGGCCAGCGCATTATAAAACTGGTAATGATAATCGGCCACTTCGATATCCTTGATGCCTAGCGCCAAGACGGCTTCGTGCTCCCCCTCGCGCCGGGACGAAGCGATGGCGCGGCCTTCGGCCGGGCGCTCAAAACTCACCGCGTCGCCCGATTTCCCGTTTCCTCTCTCCAGGTACGGCGCCAGAATGATGTGGGTTCGCGGCAAAGCCAATGCGGCTGCGGGCGACAGCGCCGCAATCGGGTCGTGCAGGTAATGACGCAGATCTTCTTCGGCCATCGGCAACGTGCAGAAATAAGAAAACTTGCTGGTTAGTGGAATCATTTCGTCGCGAAAACGGGCGGCCATCTCCTCCACCGTCATCTTCGACAAGTCTGCGTTGGCGGACATCCCGGCCTAGATTGTAACAGGGCAGCAGACTACGAGGCGGCAAGCTACACTCGTAATCAGATGCGCCCGAAGATCCTCATTTCGGCGGGAGAGGCATCCGGGGATCTCTATGCCGCCCTGTTGGTGGACGAGCTGCGCCGGCTCTGGCCGGAGGCGGAATTCTTCGGCTGCACCGGCCCCCGCCTGCGGGCGGCCGGCGTGCGCACGATAGTGGATGCCGCCAGTCTGGCCGTGGTCGGACTGCTGGAGGTGGTTTCGCACATCCCCCGCATCCACCGGGAGTACCGCAAGGTTCTGGATAGCGCCCGGCGCGAGCGGCCCGATTTCGCCATCTTGACGGATTCGCCGGACTTTCACCTGCGGATCGCCAGCCGGCTGCATCAGGCGGGAACTCCGGTGTTTTACCTGGTGGCGCCCCAGGTCTGGGCATGGCGGAAGGGGAGGCTGAAGCAAATTCGGCGCAGCATCCGGCGGCTGCTGTGCATCTTTCCCTTTGAGGAGGAGTTCTTTACGCGGGAAGGGGTGCCTGCCACGTACATCGGACATCCGCTGGCCGGGCTGGTTCGGCCAACTCTCGGGCGCGACGAGTTTTTTCGGAAACATGAATTAGCCCCCAACCGTCCGTTAATAGTGGTACTTCCCGGGAGCCGCCGCGGAGAAGCGGCGCGCCATCTGCCCGCGCTGCTCCAGGCCGTCGAGCGGCTCACCCGGGAGGAAGCCTTGAATTTCGTCCTGCCGGCTTCGGCCACTACGGGTCCAGAGTTTTTT
>DASXAK010000187.1:0-25273 GCA_036406715.1 Bryobacteraceae bacterium
AGCCTGGCCGGCACGAATGTTGGCCGACTGGATCGCCTGCTGCTCGCGGATTGCGAAGCGGTCCATGACCGGGAAGGTGACGGTGAGTCCGAGGCCATAGTTTTGGGTGGTCGGCGCGAGGCCGTTGGCCCCGCCCAGACGCGAGCCGTTGGTGAGCATGCCTGTGCCGCGGGCGGCGGCCAGACCTTGAACGGAAAACTGCGGGTAGTACGTGCGATCGAGCAGGTGGAGTTGGGACTGGGACTGCGCGACGACCGCGTTCTGTTCGACGGCGACGGGATTGGCTGACGGTTCGAGCGGTGGCTCGGGACGGTCGGGCGGAAGTTGATCGAGCAGCTTGCCGGGCATGAGGTTTCGGGGCGAAGCGCCGCCGACGAACTGCGAGAGGGTGGCGCGGGCGACGTCGATGGCTTGTTCGGACTGGGCCTGCTGCGTTTGCGCTAGAGCCAGTTCAGCCTGGACTCGGGATTCATCGGCTCCCGGCCGCAATTGCGCGGCGACCTGCGCGTGAATGCTTTGCAGCAGGACCTGCCAGTTCTCGACGGCGGCGCGCGCGGCTTGCGCCGTCTGCTGCGCGGCGACGACGGTCAGGAAGGCATCGGCGGTTGCAACCGAAATGTCATATTTGGTGCGAGTGAGGGCGGCCTGCGCGCGCTCACGGCCCGCGGTGGCAGCGGCGACGTTGGCCGCTCGCTCTCCGAAATCGAACGGCTGCCAGGTGACCAGTACGCCCGCGCCGCTATCCCACACCGAGCCGAAATTGTTCGCTGGAACACCGCTCACATTCGGAATGATGCTCTGTGGAAGCAATAGCCCGAAGAAGGTATTGCGGGTTGCGCGATTGACTTGCGCGAGGCCGTCGATTCGCGGCAGGTACGCTGTTTGGGCCAGGCGGATGCCGGCCGCGGCCGCATTCATCTGTTCCTGTGTTACCCGGATTGACGGGTAATTGCGAAGGGCGTCGTCAACGGCCTGCGCGAGGGTCAGGCCGGCCTGTGGCGCGGCGGGCTGAGCCGCGACTTGAATCGAAAAAGCCAGAGTGAGAAGAGTGGAACGAACACACACGTAGACTTACCCAGACAGCTCCTATAGATATGACGGAGGGGCCGAAGGCAGTCTACTGAAGAATTTCTGAATCTTTCCTGAAGATTTCTTCAGGTAGTCGAGGGCGCGGTGATGGCCGCTGGAAATTCGTCCCGGCGAGACGGCGAGGTATCGGCGGGCAAGAGGAGCCGGAAGATACATCCGCCGCCGCTCGGGCAAATGAG
Source organism: Bryobacteraceae bacterium (assembly GCA_036406715.1). Lineage (GTDB taxonomy): Bacteria > Acidobacteriota > Terriglobia > Bryobacterales > Bryobacteraceae > PSRJ01. The sequence goes on from DASXAK010000187.1 coordinate 1,269, forward strand.
TTCCAATCGACCGCGGTGCGCCTCGGCACCCCACTTGGCGATGGCGAGACCGAGACCGGCGCCGCCGGCATCGCGCGAGCGCGCCTCGTCGACGCGGTAGAACCGGTCGAAGACTCGAGCGCGATGTTCAACGGGGATACCGGGGCCGCAATCCTGCACCTCGATGGCGACCGTGGCGCCGATAGAGGACACGCGAACCGAGATGGCGCCGGCGCGCGGCGAGTACTTGATAGCGTTGTCGAGCAGGTTGATGACAATTTGCCGCAGAATCCGAGGGTCTGCGTGGAGACGCGCGGTTTCGTCGCCCTCGACAGAAAGGCGCTGGGCCTTCTCTTCGGCCAGCACCTCGATCAACGCAGTCACTTCGCGCACGAATGGCAGAACCACAATGCCTGCGGGCGCGAGCTGGATCTGGCCGGCGTCGGCGCGGGCGATGGCAAGGAGGCTTTCGACCAGGTGAGTGAGCCGGCCGGCCTCTTCGAGCATGCTTCCGATGACCTCGCGGTAGTGTTCGGCGGACGTCTGGCCGCGCAAGCCCACCTCTCCGACGCTGCGGATGGCGGTCAGAGGGGTTCGCAGCTCATGCGAAGCATCGGAGGTGAAACGGCGGAGCTGCTCAAACGAACGCTCCAGCCGCGCCAGGGTTTCGTTAAAGGCGGTGGCCAGGTGGCCTAGCTCGTCACGCGGGTTCTCGACATCCAGCCGGGCGCTCAAGTGTTCGGCGTTGATTTCGTGAGCGCGGCGCGCCATGCGCTCGACGGGGCTGAGGGCGTGTTTAGCGAGGAAGTAGCCGCCCACGCCGGCCAGTCCGAGCGCCAGCGGCAATCCGACGATCAGCCCGAGCATGACCTGCCAAAAGCGCTCCCACAAAGGCTGCTCGCTGAATCCGACGCGAATGATGGTCGGACGGCCTTCCAGCCGGTGGCGTTTGCTGATCAGACGAACCGGCGTGCCATCGGAGAGCCGGACGGACCGCGCCGAGTAGGAACTGACACCTTCGTCCGGCGCCGGCGGGCCGCCGAGCGCACGCCTGCCCAGCAGCTCGTTGCGATAGAGAAGCGTTCCTGCGGGCGACCAGACTTCCAGCATCCGCGCCTGCATCTCGGTCGGATACGGGTGGTCGTGATAGTCGTTACGGAGAGTGACTTTTCCATCGGGAGCGAAACTCAGGAAGCCTTCGACGGTTTCCAAATCCTCGACGGCCAGGCGATCGAGCTGTGTGCGCAACTGAACGATCAGCACGGCCGAGGTGCTGCCGCCGTAAATCAGCAGAACCACCGCCAGAATGGCCACGTACCAGGCGGTGAGCCGTGTGCGCACATTTTGAGGACGGAAGCGCATCAGGATTTCTCGGCTTTCAGCACGAATCCGACGCCGCGGACGGTGTGAACGAGCTTGGTGGCGAAGCCCTCGTCGACCTTGCGGCGGATGCGCACCATGTGGACATCGATGACGTTATCGAGAGGGGAGTGGCGGACCACTTCTTTCCAAACGTCGCGGGCGAGCATCTCGCGGGAAACGACCGTCCCCTGGTGGCGGATCAGGTATTCCAAAACCTCATATTCGCGAGTGGTGAGATCGAGCTGATGGGCGCCGCGCCGGACGGTGCGGGCAATCAGGTCCATGTGCAGGTCTTCGAGTTGGAGCGCGAGGGGAGCTTCGGGTTTTCCCCGCCGCAGCAGGGCACGGACGCGCGCGGAGAGCTCCGGGAACGCGAAAGGTTTGACGAGGTAGTCGTCGGCGCCTGCGTCCAGGCCGAGCACGCGGTCTTCGACGGCATCCTTCGCGGTGAGAAGAAGGACGGGCAAGCGCAGCCCTTGTTTTCGCATGGCGGACAAGACTTCGATGCCGTTGCGGCCCGGCAGCATTATATCCAAGATGACAAGATCGAATCGCTCGGAGTTGGCGAGGAAGAAGCCATCCTCTCCGGTGCGGGCGACGACGACGGAATAGGACTCGGACTCGAGCCCTTCCTGCAGGGCCTGCGCGACTTTTGGCTCATCTTCGACCACCAGGACTCGCAAGGGTGTTCCTCAGATCTTTCAGCCTACAACTTGTCGATTCATTACTGGCGGCAGTGGCGCTTTGGGAATCTGCATAGTACTGGAACCATGACGCGCTTTGTAACGGAAGATTCACTATTTCCATAACTGAAGGGTCTTATACTCGGGAGTTTAGAAAACCAGGAAGGAACCTTCGCAACCACTATGAGATCTGCAAAATCCTTCTTTGAGCTTACGCAGAGGGGTCTAGCCTTCGGCCTGCGGGTCGCGGGGTTGGTTTCGGCAGGATGTATTTTGGCGTTTGGCCAAATCCAGCTATCAACCAGCGTGCCCTACACCCAGGATTTCAATGCGATGGGGACTACCGCCACCGCGACTGTGCCAGTCAATTTCAAGGTTGACCGGACGGCGACCTCCACGGCAGCCGACGTTCGGAAAGTCGGCACGTTCTCGGCAGCCGGGACCGCCACGACGCAAGTAGGAGGCGCCAATCTTTCGAGCTCGGCAGCCAATGGCATTTACAATTTCGGCGACGGCACTACATCCACCGGCGATGCCAACAGCCGGTCCGTGGGTTTTGTGGCGTCCGGCACCGCGACCGCGAGCGGGGACCTTTATGCCTGGATGCACAACGCCACGGGCGCCAACATCACCGGCCTGCAAATCTCATACAACGTGAAGAAGTTCCGCAATGGAACTAACGCGTCGGGCTTTCGGATCCAACTGTTCTATTCGACAGACGGCGCGAACTGGACGAGCGCCGGAAGCGATTTTTTGACAGCCTTTGCCGGAGGGGACGCGGCCAACACGGGATTTAATCCGGCTCCCGGCGCCACGGTATCGGTGAGCAACAAGACTCTCAATGTGAACATCGCGGATGGGAGTGATCTCTACCTCGCCTGGAACTATTCAGTGACTATTAACAACACGGTGACCAATGCTCAGGCGCTTTCGGTCGATGACATCTCGATCCTGGGCCTGGCGACGGCGACGAATCCAACGGGCAGCGGTTCGGCATCCCCCAATCCGATCACGGCCGGCGGCTTGGTCACTTTGAGCGCGACGGTCACCCCCGGCAGCAACCCGTCTTCGACCGGCCTGGCCGTAAGGTGCGATCTCAGCAGCCTCGGAGGAAGTTCGACGTTCTCACTGGCCTCGCAAACGGCAACCAGTTTTTCGTCGCAATACACGGTGCCGGCGGGGACGGCACCCGGTAACTATTCCGTTCCCTGCAGCATTTCCGATGACCAGGCACGTTCCGGCTCGTTCAACATCACCCTTGCAGTGACGCTTCCGTTCAACTGCGGCGGACCCACGACGGGCATTCACACCATTCAAGGCAACGGGGCGACCAGTCCTTTGCTGGGACAGACTGTCGATATTGAAGGCATCGTGGTGGGCTCGTTCCAGGGCACGAGTAAGCTCCGAGGCTTCTATCTTCAAGAGCCCGACGCCAGTTGGGATGGCGACCCCGCGACCTCCGAGGGCATCTTCATCTTTGAGAGCACTCAGGGGCCGACGGTCAACATCGGCGATCGAGTGCGGGTGAGAGGGACGGTCAATGACTTTACTTCTACCGGTTCGTTCCTAGGAAACACGCAGACCTCGTCGCTAACCGAAATTGGGATGACCAGCGACCTGGTCTGCAGCACCGGCAACATCTTTACGGTCACGACGCTCACGCTGCCGATAGCCGATCTCGCGGATTGGGAGCGCTACGAGGGAATGGCGGTACAGTTTACGCAGCAGCTCAAAGTGACGGGCAATTTCAGCTTGGGCACACAAGGATGGATCGATCTTGCTCCCTCGCTGCTCTACACGCCAACCATCACGCCGAACCAGTCGTCATGGCCCACGCAGACCAGCCTGAACCAGCGCAGCGTGATTGCGCTGGATGACGACAGCACGCTCACGAACGCGAATCTGTATCCGACGCTGTTTCCGCAAGGCGGATTGAGCGCCTCGAACACGCTGCGAGCGGGGGATCTGGTCAACTACAACGCTACTTCGCAAACCAACGCTCCGCTCATCGGTGTGCTCGACGATCGATTCGGTGAAATCCGGCTGGAGCCGACGGCTCCGGTCACGTTCTTTAACGCCAATGTCCGCCCGGCGATCGCGCCCATTCTGACCAGCGTGGGGGGACGCTTCCGCGGGGTCAGCGCGAACGTGCTCAACTTTTTCACCACGTTGGGCAGCCGCGGGGCGCAGACGCAAACCGAGTTCGATCACCAAAAGACCAAGGTCATCGAGGCGCTGTCTGCGATGAACGGCGATGTTTATGGCCTGAGCGAGGTGCAGAATTTTGCCAATGGGAACACGAACGGAGGCACGTACACGAACGCCGCGCTGCAGTCGTTGGTAGATGGACTGAACTGCAAGGCTTCCGGTATGAGCCCGCTCTGTACGGCTCCTTCGGTTACTCCCTATGCATTGATCGATACGGTGCCTCTCGGCGGGAGCAACGGAACCGATGCCATCCGCAGCGCGATCATTTATCGTACGGCCGCGCTGGTCCCGGTCGGGAGCCCGGCTGAGTATTATCAGGGCGACACAAACCGGCCGACACTCGCACAGACGTTCAAGCCGGCATTGGGGGCTAAACCGGACATCCAAACGTTCACATTCGTAGTGAACCATTTCCGGTCAAAGGGAAGCGCGTGCGGAGGCGGCCTGGATGACCCGTTCCAGGGCAGTTGCAACGGGCTCCGCCTGAACATGGCGCAAAACGTGGTCACGTGGCTTGCCGGCAATCCCACGAGCGACCCGGCCGGAGCGAACCGCCGCATCCTGATGGTGGGCGACTACAACGCGTACTACGGCGAGGATCCGATCCAATGGTTCGGTACGCACGGGTACACGAACCTGATCAACGCGATCATCGGTCCGACGGCGTACTCGTACAACTTCGGCTCGCAGGCTGGGTATCTCGACCACGCGATCGCGAACAATGGTACCGGCAAAATGAATTCGCTGGTCAAGAACGTCGCCGAGTGGCACAACAACGCGGACGAGCCGAGTTCGCTTCAGGCGCTAAGCAGTTCGAGCAAGAGCGCAGCCGCCCAGGTTGCATATTACAGTCCGGATCCCTGGGCCGCATCGGACCATGACCCGATCGTGCTCGGGTTCAATACACTGCTGGGCGATCTCAATGATGATGGCGTGGTCGACACACAAGACCAGCGCCTGCTCAACTCGGCGATCGGGAAGAGCGCGGCCCAAACAGACCGCCGGATGGATTACGATGGCGATGGCACGATCACGCTCAACGACTATCGCGTCTGGGCAACCTATTATCTGGCATTCCAACGGTAGAGAAATGACAACCATGAAGAAATACTTCTTGTTCCTGCTTTTGGCGTTGGCGGGCATTCTGCCAAGCCGTGCCGAAACCATTAGTCTCGACGCACCTTCGCAAACCAGCGGCTTCTTCGACGTTTTCGTAAATCTCACCGACGTCTTTAGTGCCCCTCACGACGCCGATTTTTTCCTGGCTTACGGGTTTGACGTCTCGTTCGACAACTCGATCGTGTCGTATCTCGGAGAGACTCCCGGCGCGCTTTTTACCGATTTGTCGGCTAATCCCGGCATCACGGCGGAGGTTGCCGGAGACGCCACCAATATCCTGCTGGGACCGGGCGATTTCACGGAGCCGTTGAATCTGGCCGTTCTTCATTTCGAGACGATCGGAGTTGGCCCCACCACGATCACAATTTCGGGAGACATTTCCAATCTCGATCAAGGCCTGATCTACCTCACCGGCTCGGACCCGATCTCCGCCTCCGCGTCATTCGGGGTGCCGGAACCCAGCGCGTTGTGGCTGCTGAGCTTGAGTTTGCTGATTCCGCTGCGCCGCCGCTGGATTGGATGAGTGGGGTGGGTGCACCCACCCACTTGAGCCCTGGAACGCGCCGGCCGGCCGCGCGAAAACGTAAGCGCCCGCGCCATTACGGGCGCGGCTGGCAACACTTCTTTCAGCCGCGCCTGTAAAGGCGCGGGCACGCCGCCGTTGCCAGGGAGCGGCCGGCTCATCCGCTTTCGCCCGCCCGGCGTATATTCCTTGGAGGATCTGTGCCTATAATTTCTGGAGCGGCTTGGCCTCTCTTTGCATGCTCCCGCTGATTCTCGCAATTCTGGCAAAAGGCGATGCGGACCTGCTGGCACGCCTGCAAAGACGCGATCCGCAGGCCCTTGCCGAGCTCTACGACCGGTACGGACGCATGGTTTTCGGATTAATATTGCGCATCGTTCAAGACCGAGCCACCACCGAGGATCTGGTCCAGGAGACCTTTCTCCGCGTCTGGAACCGCGCCGCCGGCTTGGATTCCGAGCAGGGCGCAGTCGGTCCCTGGCTACTGGCTGTCGCCCGGAACCGCGCCATCGATCACCTCCGTTATCGCGGCCGCCGTCCCGAAGCCTCGCTCGAACTCAACGAAACCGAGAACCCGGCGCTGTTTGTGGATCTGCAAGCCGATCCGCTTCACTTCGACCGGGTCCGACAGGTGAAGACAGCGCTCGAAAAACTCTCCGAGCCGCAGCGCCAGGCCATCGAGCTGGCTTATTTTGAAGGCATGTCGCAGTCCGAAATCGCCGACCGCCTGGGCCAGCCGTTAGGAACCGTGAAAAGCTGGATGCGGCGCGCGCTGCAGCAGATGCGAGAGGAATTGGGAGGAGGCGTGCCCGCTTGACCTGCGACGAGCTCCGTCCCGATTATGTTCTCTACGCAATCGGCGTCCTTGAGGAGCCGGAAAAGTCGGAATTACGGGCGCACCTCGATCGCGGCTGCGAGAATTGTACCGCGGGCATCCGTGAAGCGCGCCAACTGGCTACCTCGATCGGCGCATCGGCAGGCGGACCAGAGCCGCCGCGCGGTCTGCGCAACCGTGTACTGGCCGCGGCCGGCGGCATACCCGAAACCAAATGGCACTGGAGAACGGCGTGGCAAGTCGGCGCTGCCATGGCCGTTCTCGCGTTCGCAGCCATCTTCTATCATGGCGCGAGCAAGGACGCTGAGATCGAAGCGGTCCGTCAGCAATTGAATCAGAGCAACCTGGAGACCGCCAGCCTGCGCTCCGCTCTCGCCCTCTTGCAAGCTCCGGAGACTCGCGAAGTCACATTCGGCCAAGGCGCACCGGCCCCGCCGCGCGGCCGAGTGTTCTTCAATGCCTCGTCGGTCCTGCTGATCGCATCGAATCTGCCGGCTCCTCCGGCCGGCAAAGTCTACGAGATGTGGATCATCCCCAGAGGCGGCAAGCCCGCGCCGGCCGGACTCTTCTCTTCTACCGCGCAAGGCTCCGCCTATCACTATTTCACAGCGCCCGGTCCTCTTTCGGAAACCGATACGATCGCCGTCACTCTCGAAATTGCGTCCGGCGTTGACGCACCCACCTCGCAGCCAATCATCGGCGTCCAGTTGTAAATTCGAAAATCTTTTTTAGCGCCCGGAATCCGATTGCGCGTTCTTTCACGTACTCATCCGGTGAAAGACATTCTGCAGTTCGGAGACACACTCAAATGAAAATCGCACGAACGATTTTGCAGCCCGCGGTGTGCCTGGCGGCCGGCTTGATGCTTCACTCCTCCGCCTTCGCCGCCAGTCATCGCGAGGCGCCGATCACGGCCCTGGACCAGAAGGCCGACATCACCGATTGGTTCACCTTTGTCAGCCCCGAGCATCCCGACAAGGTGATCATGATCCTCAACGTCGACCCGTTTCTGGAACCCTCCAACGGCCCCAACTACTTTCCGTTCGACCCCAACATCCTTTATGAGATGAAGGTCGACAACAACCGCGATGGCGTCGAAGACGTCACGTTCCAGATCCGCTTCAGAACCGAAGTTCGCGCTCCCGGCGTCTTCACGGGTTTCGTCGGCGGGCTCGCCGGCATTCCCCCCATCACCGCCCTCGATGGTCCTGGTTCAGAAGGGCTCAACCTGCGCCAGTCCTACACCGTCACGATGCTCACCAGAAACCATCGCGAAGACTTGACGAATGGGCAGACTCTTTTTGCCGTTCCTACCAACGTCGGCCCGCGGACCATGCCCAACTATGCCGCGCTGCGCGACCAGGGAGTCTACCATCTCGCCGACAATATCCGCGTGTTTGCCGGCACTGTGGCGGATCCTTTCTTCATCGACCTCGGGGCCGCATTCGACTCGCTCAACTTCCGCCAAGCGGCCGGCGGCGGTGTGCTCACTCCGTCAGTCGACGCGGATGATCAGCATAACTACGCCCCGAATACCTTAGCCGGCTTCAACGTCAACACGATCGTGCTGGAAATTCCGATTACCCTCTTAACCCAGGATGGGAAGACCCATCCGGCGTCCGATAAGGCGGCGGTTATCGGTACTTACGGCACCACCTCGCGCCGCCAGATTCAGGTACTGCGCGGCGACCATGAGCACGAACGGAGCCAGTGGGCTCAGGTGCAGCGAATGGGCAACCCGTTGATCAACGAATTGATCATCGGCACTGGCTCCAAGGACCGATTCAGTGTCGACGATCCCAGCCACGATGTGCAATTCGCCAACTTCTTCCTTCACCCGCTGCTTGCGGACATCTTCTCCTCGATTGGAATTCCGGTGCCTTCCGGACCGCGTACGGACTTGCTGCCGCTCGTGCAGTACGTGGCTCCGATCTGTCCCGGCTGCAAGGCATTCGATGCTGGTCCAATCGCCGATCTGCTGCGCCTCAACACGGGAATCGCCCCGGTCGCGTTCGCGCAGGCAAAGCGACTGGGCGTTCTCGCCAATGACCTGTCCGGCTTCCCGGACGGCAGGCGGCCGATGGATGACGTGGTCGACATTTCCGCGCGCGCTGTGGCGGGTATCCTGGCCGATTTCAATAAATTCGGCACCCGGATCGGCGACGGAGTGAACGTGTCATCCGCGCCGCTCAACGCCGCCTTCCCCTTCCTGGCTCCGGCTTACAGTGGCCGCGACAGCGCGCACGCCGGCCCCGGCCAGCCAGGCTGCAATCCCGACATCTGTCCAACCAACTAAATCGTCATCGGGCAGGCCTCCGGCCTGCCCATCCCACAGGAGAATGTCATGAGAACAACACGACTCGCCCTCATTTTTTGCGCCTCGGTCGCGCTTCACGCGACCGAGACCGCACGCACTCCCGCTGAAATCAGCATTCGTAAAGCCGAGCAGGATATCGCCCGCAAACCTCAGCATGTCCCGTACTACAACGCGCTCGCCATGGCGTACGCGCGCCGCGCTCGCGAAACCTCAGACGTAGGCTACTACGGCAAAGCCGAAGAGACGCTTCAGCGATCGTTCTCTCTCGCACCAGACAATTACGAAGGCCTGAAAGTCAAAACGTGGCTTCTCCTCGGCCGCCACGAATTCGCCAAGGCACTGGATACCGCCACCACGCTCAACAAGCGCATGCCTGATGACATTACGGTCTACGGCTATCTCGCTGACGCGAACGCCGAGCTCGGAAATTACAAGGATGCCGTTGCCGCGGTCCAGTGGATGCTCAATCTCCGCCCCGGCAATGTCGCAGGCCTGACACGGGCCGCCTATCTCCGGGAACTCCACGGCGACATTCCGGGCGCGCTCGATCTGATGCAAATGGCCTACGACGCCACGCCTTACCAGGAATTCGAGGATCGCGCGTGGCTGCTGACTCAAATTGCACACCTTCATTTTGTCGCCGGGGATCTCGAAAGAGCCGAGACCTATGTCCGCGGCGCGCTCGATCTGTTTCCGGAGTATCACTACGCCCTCGGCGCACTCGGGCAGATCCGCATGGCCGAGGAGAAGTACGAGGAGGCCGCCGCGTTCTTCCAAAAACGCTACGACGCGGCGCCCCACGCCGAGAATCTGTATGCCCTCGCCGAAGCCCTGGAGCGCGCGGGACGGCACGGCGAAGCCGATGCTTCCTTTGCGATTTTCGAGCAAAAAGCGCTTGCTGAATCCGCTCAGGCCGACAACGCCAATCACGAGCTCATCGCGTATTACACGGATTACGCAAGACAGCCCACCAAAGCCCTCCGCCTCGCGGAACAGGAATTGACGCGGCGGCACGATGTGTTCACGGTGGATGCGCACGCATGGTCGCTGGCAGCCTCCGGGGATTACGCCCGCGCGAACGAGGAGATCCAGCGTGCTCTGGTTGTCGGCGTGAAGGATCCGAGGCTTTTGGAGCACGCCCGGGCAATCGCGCAAAAAGCAGAGGCCAAAATCGGTGTAGCACGAAACTCAAATTAGTGATACAAACAGGGGAATCGTATGAGCCGTTTTCGTGAAATTGCGCTGATTCTGTTCTGGTCGACGTACGCTTTTGGGTCCAGCGGCATCTCGGGAAAAGTCCTGGACCCGAAAGGCAATCTGGTGGTAGGGGCGGCGGTGCGGCTGGAAACCGCCGCCGGCCCCGTTCTCGCCACGGTCACCGATGCCGATGGCCGGTATCAATTCAGTTCGGTTCCCGATGGCGACTACTCTCTGGTGGCGCAGGCGCCTGGTTTCGCCGCCACCACGGAAAAGCTGACGCTGCTGAGTCAAATGGCTCTTCACGACATCGCTCTCAAGCAACTAGCTTCGCAGCGCGAGAGCATCGTGATCACGGCCAACAGCGTCGAGCCCCAAATCGATCGGCGGAACGCGGAGGTCTTCAATCGCACGCTGTTCGCGCGCGATGACCAGATCTTCCAGCAGCTCGATGCCGGCATCGATGCCGGACAGCACGAAGGCGGCGGCAAATCGCTCGAGATTCGACGGTTCGGTTTTAGCCTCGACCACGGGGGAGTGAACGGCGGCTTAAAGGTTCTGGTTGATGACGTACAGCAGAATCAAGGCACGCAAGGTCATGGCCAGGGATACCTCGGCGCCCTGAAGACGCTCAGCCCCGAGCTCATCGAGGAGGTCACTATCACCAATGGCCCGTTCAGCGCCGAATATGGCGATTTCAGCGGTCTGGGTGTGGTGCACATTCGGCAGCGGGAATCGTTGCCGGATGAAGTCACCGTGCGGCTGCAGGGCGGCAACTTCGATACCGGGCGCGGATTTCTCGCGTACAGCCCCGCCGTGCCGAAGGCTGACGCCTACATCGCTTACGAAGGCGCCTACACCGATGGGCCGTTCCAGAATCCAGGCCGGTATCGCCGCGACAACGTCAACGGCAACTTCACCCGCAAACTGAGCGATACCGAGAACCTCGGCTTTCGCATGCTCTATGGCCGCAACGATTTCTATTCTTCGGGGCAGATCCCGCTCGACCTGGTTGCTGCCGGCGGGCTCGATCGGTTCGGTTTCATTGACCCGACCGATGGCGGCCGAGTCCGGCTCGGCACGGTTTCGTCGTATTTCAGCAAGGAGTTCGCAAGCGGGGACACATTCAAAGCGGATGGCTTCCTCGCGCGCTCGTTGTTCGACCTGTATTCCGACTTCACATACTTCCTGAATGACCCGGTGCACGGTGACGCCTTCCAGCAGCACGACTCCCGGCTCCAGCAAGGCCTGAACACTCAGTACACGCACATACATCGCGCGGGAGGCACGACCGGCGTGCTGGTGACGGGCGCAAACTTCCATGACAACGAGATCAACGTCGGCTTATATCCGCGGGAGGGCCGCGATCCGACAGGCGTGACGACGCGTGCCAACGCGCACGTGACCAATGGCGCCGGCTACGCACAGGAAAGCCTCAGTTTCTGGAACGGCCGACTGCTCGCCGGCGGTGGCGTGCGTTTCGATGAGTTCCGGTTTGCTGTCGCGGATCGCGTGAATACGGACCAGAGCGGAGTCCAGTTGGCGGGCCGCTGGCAGGGCAAAGGCAACCTCGCGTTCACTCCGTCACGCGGTGTGCCGTTGACGTTTCATTTGAATTACGGGCGCGGCATCAATAGCAGCGATGCCCGCGGTGTCGTGCAGATGCCCGATCAACCGCGCGTGGCAACCACCGATTTCTACCAGGCCGGCACTTCGTCGAACTTCGGCCGTCTCTCGCTTGCCACCGATCTGTTCCTGATCGACCACTCTAACGAGCAGGTCTATATCCCGGACGACGGCAGCTTCGAGTTCAAAGGCCCGAGCCGGGCCTACGGCTACGAGACGAAGCTTTCCGTTGCTTTGACCCGTCATGTCTCATTCAACGGCGGCCTCACCAAGATCGGCAATGCGTTCTTCCGCGGCGGCGATCACCGCGTCTATGTGGATAGTGCGCCGCATTTTGTCGCCAATGCGGCGTTGACCCTGGCGGCCTGGCACGGCTGGAGTGGCTCGCTCCGGATACGCGCCATTAATCAGTACCGTCTCGATGGCGAGGACCCCTCGATTGCCGCATCGGGCCACACGGTTTTCGATTTGGGCCTCGCGCGCCAGCTTCGCCACGGCATCGAGCTGAATCTGAGCCTCGACAACCTCACCAACCGCGATTACTACGAGACGCAGAATTATTTCGAGTCGCGCATCGCGCCCGAAGCACCGATTGTTGCGCGCATACACGGCACGCCTGGGTACCCGCTCACCGCGGTGATTGGACTGACTTTCCGGCTTCGGGGAAAATGAGCCAGGAATTTTCGCGAGAGCTGGGGTGGGTGGTGGGGTTCGAACCCACGACCACTGGAACCACAATCCAGCGCTCTACCAGCTGAGCTACACCCACCGTGTTGGAAACGTTTTCAGTTTAGCAAACCGCCACGAACCGCTGCGCGCGCTCAGTTCAACTGTTCGAGCTCATGGCAAGTGCGCTCGAGAATGACGCGCACCTTGTCGGCGCCGCCCGGTTGCGCGCTTAGCCGCGCCGCGGCCTGCCAGACGTCCTTCATGAGCGTCATCAACGTGTGCATCAGGGCGGGGTTGAACGGCCGCACGGGCCGGAACGCCTTCCACTCTTCCCAGCGGCCGGCGCGCTCCCAGATGCGCCTCACCGTCTCCGGATCCTTTGCCAACTCCGCGCGGCCCGCTTCGGTGATCGAATAGACGCGCTTGCCTTCCTGCGGCTCGGAGCGAATCATGTCCTCATCTTCGAGTTGCTGGAGCGTCGGGTAGACGCTGCCGGCGCTCGCGCGATAGAGCCCGCCCGAACGCTCCTCCATGAGCTTCATCAACTGATAGCCGTGTTTGGGACCCTCGCTGAGCAACGAGAGAATCGCGAGCCGCATTTCACCCGACTCGAAAAACCGGGAGCGGCGTCCCAGGAACGCCCACGGCCACATCTCGCCGTAGGGATTCCACCAATCCTTGTTCATAACTATATCTTACGATATATCATCCGCTATATCTAGCGCAAGACACGGCGGGCGGCTAACACGCGCGGAATCCCGGCGAGATCGGGCTCCACCTTCACTTCGGCCCATCCGCTGAACAAGTTACGGACATGGTCAAGGCTCCCAAACCCGAGCTCGACCACCACCCACCCGCCGGGGCGCAGCACCCGCGGAGCTTCCGAGGCGATTCGGTCGTACACCTCATGGCCGGAGGCGCCGGCAAAAAGCGCGACCTCGGGTTCCCAATCCCGAACCTCCCGCTGCAGGCCGTCGCGCTCGCGAAGCGGCACGTAGGGCGGGTTGCTGACGACCAGATCGAAACTATGGTCGCGGATGGAGCTCATCAGGTCGCATACGACGACCGATACCGACGCACCCAGCCGCCCCGCATTTTGCCGGGCCACGGCTGCCGCGGCCGGCGAGATCTCGGTTGCGACCGCGCGGGCCCCCGTTTCGAGCTGCAGGGTGATGGCGAGCGCACCGGACCCCGTGCCCACATCCAGAATTTGCCCGGCGCCGCTCGCGACCTGCAGCGCCACTTCCACCACATGTTCGGTTTCCGGCCTCGGAATTAGAACGTCGCGGGTTACGCGGAACTCGCGCCCGTAAAACTCCTGGCGTCTGGTGATGTATTGGGTGGGTTTGCCGAGCATGCGCTCGTGGAGATAACGGCCGTAATGCAGCCATTCGACTTCGCGCAGTTCCTGCTCGGGATGCGCGAACAGGTAGACGCGTTCGGCACGCAGGGCGTGAGCCAGCAGCACTTCCGCGGTGAGGCGCGGCACGGCCACCTGCGCGTCCTCCAGGAGCCGGGTGCCCTGGAGCAGCGCCGTCTGCACCGTCATGGCGGCTCAGTCGGCGGCGGCCTGGCCTTGCTGCCTCAATTTTTCGGTCTGGTAATACGTCGTGAGCCCGTCGATGATCGGCTCCAGCTTGCCGTCCATGACGAAATCGAGCTGATGGAGCGTCAGGCCGATGCGATGATCGGTGACGCGATTTTGCGGGAAATTATAGGTGCGGATTTTTTCGCTGCGGTCGCCCGAACCCACCATGCTGCGACGCTCGGCCCCCATCGCGGCCTGCTGTTTTTCGAGCTCCATCTCATACAGCCGCGAGCGCAGCACGCGCTCCGCCTTCGCACGGTTCTTGATCTGCGACTTCTCGTCCTGGCACGAAACCACCAACCCGGTCGGAAGATGCGTGATGCGCACAGCTGAGTACGTGGTATTCACCGATTGGCCGCCCGGACCGGACGAGCAGAAGGTATCGATGCGAATATCCTTGGGATCGATCTTGATTTCGACTTCGTCCGCCTCGGGCAGCACCGCCACCGTGATCGCCGAAGTGTGTGTGCGGCCCTGCTGCTCGGTCACCGGCACGCGCTGCACGCGGTGGACGCCGCTTTCGTACTTCAGCTTGCTGTATACCTTATCGCCGCTCACCAGCGCGATAACTTCCTTCAGCCCGCCGACGGAAGATTCGCTGGTCGAGGTGACTTCAATCTTCCACCGCTGTGTTTCGGCGTACCGCGAGTACATCCGGAAAATCTCGTCGGCGAAGAGCGTGGCTTCGTCACCGCCGGTCCCGGCGCGGATTTCGAGCACGACGTTCTTGTCATCCAGCGGGTCTTTCGGCAGCAGCAGTACCTTGAGCTCTTCTTCGATGCGGGCCAGCTCCGGCTCGAGTTGCCCGATTTCCTCCTGCGCCATCGCCTTCAGGTCCGCGTCGTGATCGTTGAGCATGGCCCGGGCCTGCTCGAGCCCGTCCTCGGCCTTCTTCCACTCGCGGAATTTACTGACTACATCGGAAAGCTCGCTGTGCGCCTTGGTGACCTTGCGATACTGCTCGGCGTCGCCGATGACCGCCGGATCGGCCATCTGCGCGTTGAGATCTTCGAAGCGCTTTTCGAGCTCTTCCAGTTTTTGGCGGAATTGCATGGGCGTCAGGCGATGACCAGTTGGCCGCCCTGGGATTTTTCAAGCGCCATCGCGCCTTCGAGCGCATGGATAGCCACCGCGGCCTGGTCATCGGAAGGAGGCTTGGTGGTGATGCGCTGGGTCCATAACCCGGGGGCCGTGAGCAACGCCAAAAGCGAGCCGCGTTTCCGGGCCGCGTAGAAAATCAGTTCATACGAGATCCCGATCAGCAGCGGGATCAGCACCACACGTGACAACAGCTTGGCCGCGAACCCGTCGAACGGGATCAGGGCATAGAGCGGAATCGCCAGCAAAAAGACGACGACTAAAAAGCTCGTGCCGCACCGCGGATGAAAGGTGGTGAAGCGCTGGGCGTTCTCTATCGTGACCGGTTGGCCCGATTCGAAGTTGAAAACCACCTTGTGCTCGGCGCCGTGATATTGAAACATGCGCCGCATGTCCTTCAATTTCGAAAACCCGTAGAGCAGGATCAGCAGCAGAGCCAGCCGGATACCGCCATCGGCGAGAGTCGAGACTACCCGGCCTTCAAAGACGGGGTACACCTTCGCCAGCCGGGTCACCAGAAACAGCGGGACGAACTTGTACATGAAGATAAAGAACAGGAACGAAAAAATCACCGGCAGAGTCATTGTCCAGCCGGGGACCTCTTTGGGCTTGTCATTTCCGGCGTTTGGTTTCCCATCCTTCTCTTCGTCGAGCGACGCCAAAGCCGAGAAGTTCAGAGCCTTGCCGCCAAGTTTGAGGGCCTGGTACAGCGTGCCCAGCCCGCGCAGCAGCGGATATTTGAAGATTTTGTGCTTTTCCGAAATGCGCTCAATCGGCATTTCCGAAGTCACTAGTTGGCCGTTCGGCTTTCGCACCGCAACGCAGTAGCTATGCGGAGCGCGCATCATGACGCCCTCCACCACGGCCTGACCGCCGACCAGGGTTTCTTCCCCGGCTTCCAAAATCGGCAGCATCTGTAAGTGAGTGAAAAGGCGGAAAAACGTACGTGGAGACACCGGATCCTCAGTACTTATCGTAGCAAATCGGCCAGCGCCGGACCGAGTTCCGGATATCGAAAACGGAAGCCCGCCGACTCGGCGGCCCGCGGAATCACGCGCTGGCCTTCGACCAGCAGTTCCGACATTTCGCCGAAAACCAGCTTCAGGGCGAGCTTGGGAACCACGAACAGCGCCGGCCGCTTGAGAGCACGTCCCAGTTCCCTTGTAAATTCAACATTCTGCACCGGATTGGGCGCGACGCCATTAATCGGACCACGGACTGGGTTTTCCACCGCGAACCGGAACAGATCGGCCAGATCGCTGAGGTGGATCCACGACATCCATTGCCGCCCGGAACCGAGCCGTCCCCCCACCCCAAATCGAAACGGGTTCGACATCTGAGGCAGAGCGCCGCCCCGTGTGTCGAGCGCAATGCCGATTCGAATCGATACTACCCGCATCCCCAACGCTTCCGCCGCCCGCGCTTCGGCTTCCCACGCGGTGCAGACCTCGGGCAGAAATCCGCTGCCGGGTGGCGCGGATTCGTCCAGGATTTCATCTCCCGTCGAGCCGTAGTAACCGACCGCCGAAGCACACACCAGAGCCGCCGGCCGCCGTTCCAGCGCCGACAACGCCTCGACCAGATGACGCGTGCCGGCGACGCGCGTGTCGCGAATGCGCTGTTTCGCTTCCCCCGTCCAGCGTTGCGCCACCGGCTCGCCCGCCAGGTGAATGATCACATCGGCTCGGTTGAGGCTCTCTCGCGGCGGCTGCCCTTTCATCGGGTCCCATACCGACAGCAGCCCCACTCCTGTGGGCAGGTTCGTTCCCGCATGCCGGCTGAGCACGTGCAGCGAATGCCCCGCGCTGCTCAGCACCTTGAGCAGGCGGCGGCCAATCAAGCCTGATGCGCCGGAGATTGTGATGTTCACGCGCTTCTTAAATTACCATCCGCTGTGAGGCAGCCTGCGGTATGGTAGTATGGTATTGGTATGGCAACCACGAAGGTGACCTTCACGCTGGATGCCGACACGATTAATCGGCTGGAGCGGGCTTCCGAACGCCTCTCGAAGCCGAAGAGCCAGGTGATCCGCGAGGCCGTCCAGGAATATTACGACCGCATAGGGCGCCTGAGCGAAAGCGAGCGGCTTCGCATGCTGCGTGTCCTGGACGAAATCATGGCTCGGCCTCCGTCCCGGCCCGCCAAAGAGGTCGATCGCGAATTGCGGGAGATCCGCCGCGCACGGCGTTCCGGCGGACGGCGTACACCCGTCGAGTAATAAAGATTGCTTGTACTCGACACTTCGGTGCTGGTCGACAGCTTGACAGGGCCCCGACGCATGGGGCCCGACGTGCAGGAAGCGGTCCGGCGCGGAGAGGCACTTGTCATCCCGGTGTTGGTTCTCTATGAATGGCTGCGCGGGCCGCGCACAGCGCAAGAAATCGAGGACGAACAGAAGCTGCTAGGAATCGAGCGGACGCTGGTGTTCGACGCCGAAGACGCGGCTCTGAGCGCCCGTCTCTATCGCTCCGTCCGCCGCGCGCGCGGCCGCGAGATCGATCTGGCGATCGCGGCTTGCGCCATCAACCGCGAGGCGCCGCTCTGGACCTTGAACCGCGCCGATTTCGCCGATATCCCAGGGCTCCAGTTGTACCAGCCCCGCTAGAGATCGCGGACCGGCTGCCGCTCCGGATCTTCCGCTGGTCCCGGATCGTGCGGGTATTCCGGTTCCTCGATCGGTTCCGGTTCGGGCTCCGGCTCTTCTATGGGAGCTTCCAGGTCGCGTCTCATGCGGCTTTGTCCATCGCGGGCTTGAGGACCACCTTGGTGACGTCCTTGCCTTCGCCCACTCCGCGCCACACAAATCGCGAGTACGCCTCCGGCGCCTTGCTCAACGGCAGCCGGTGGCTCACGATGAAGCTCGGCTTGGCGCGGCCGTTGATGATCATATCGCGCAGGTACACGTTGTACTTTTTTACCGGCGCCTGTCCCATTCCGAGGGTGATGCCTTTTTCCCAGAAGTCGCCGAGCGGAAAGACATACTTTCCTTTTTTCGCGGCTTCGCTCTGGCCGCCCGGGTCCTCGGAGAAATAGACGCCGATCAGCCCCACGTACCCGGTGGGATTCACGATCTTTGCGAGTTGCCGCACGATTTGCATCGGGTCCTCGCGGTCGGGGTCTTCATCATTGTGCGCCTGATATCCGACCGCGTCGATTCCGCACATCACGCCGGCCATCTTCTCTTCGCTGGGCCGCAGGGCGCTCCTCTGGCGCTTGTTGCGCCGCCGCAGGTCCTGAATCTGTTCGGCGGGATCGCCCTTAGTGAAATCGACCGGAGTCGCGCCGATGTTCTCGGCCTTGCGGAGCCGCTCGGGAGCGCGGTCTACCACATAGACCTCGGCCGCTCCGCGCAGCAGAGCGCTGTAGGCCGACAACAGCCCGACTGGTCCAGCGCCGAAAACTGCCACCGAATCGCCGGCCTGCACGTGCGCCAGCTCGGCGGCATGCCAGGCAGTGGGGAAGATGTCCGCCAGCAGAACGAAATCGTCTTCGAATTCGTCGCCTTCTTTTCCCGGCAGCTTGAGACAGTTGAAATCGGCGAAGGGCACCCGCAGGTACTCCGCCTGCCCACCCCGATACGGGCCCATGCCGGCGTACCCATATCCGGCCGTAGCACCTTCCGGGTTGGCGGTCAGGCATGCATTGGTAATGCCGCGGCTGCAGTTGAAGCAGAACCCGCACGCTACGTTGAACGGCAGAACCACGCGGTCGCCTTTCTTGATCTGCCGTACGGCCGGCCCGACTTCCTCGATGATGCCCTGGTTTTCGTGTCCGAACACAATGCCGGGTTCGGCTGAGCTCCTCTCTTCGTACATGTGCAGATCGCTGCCGCAGATGGCCGCCGTGGTAATGCGCACGACCGCGTCATCCGGCGCTTCGATTTTGGGATTCGGAACGTCTTCGACAGCGACGTGATTCTTGCCCCTATAAACGACTGCTTTCATGAGTGCGCCCTCCGCCGCCAGGATAGCGCCGGGCGCGCCAAAGGGCTGTGCGGAGCGACTCACACAAGTGCGCGGTTGTTAGGGGAAAGACAGTTGCGCGTGTGCTGAAAAATCGACCAAACCACAGGAAGTCCCCTGATGGGGGTTTCCGCTTTGGTTTGCGGGTTCGGCAAGAGTAGACTGCCACTCAAGTCCGGGCCAAAATTCAAAGCCGTTTCCTGGTTCTCATTCGGGATTCGGCACCCAATTTCTATTGCTTTCGATTAAACGGTAGGCTAGCATCTGAAATGTCCCGATCCATCCAAAGGAAGGTACGCGATGAATAACGTGCTGGTTTGCTCCCCCAAAAACTTGCCGGCGAGTGATCTGATTGCCGCCGCGCGCACCGCCGTCAAAATCAACCCTCACAATCACCCGCCCCTGGAGCGGCTAGCCGCGACGATTCCCGGTTTCCGCGCCACGCCGGCCCGCATCGCGGTGCTGACCAAAAAGTACTGGGGCATTCAAGGCGTCAGCCTCACGGTTGGTTTCCTCGATAACCCTCCGACGGCGCTGCGCAAGAAAATCCTGCAACATATGAATGCCTGGAATCAGACGGCGAATGTGAAATTCGTCGAAAGCAAGACCAGCCCGCAGGTCCGGATCGCGCGGATGGGCGGCGCCGACGGCGGGTATTGGTCTTATCTGGGAACCGATATTCTGCATATCCAGGCCGGTCAGCCCACCATGAATCTGGAAGCCTTCAGCATCACAACGCCGGATTCCGAATTTCATCGCGTCGTACGGCACGAGACGGGTCACACCCTTGGTTTTCCGCACGAGCACATGCGCAAAGCGCTGGTGGACAAAATCGACCGCGACAAGGCCATCAAGTACTTCATGGCGACACAGGGCTGGAGCGAAGACGAAGTGATTGCACAGGTGCTGACGCCCATCGAAGAATCCGCGCTCATGTCCACGGCGGCCGATCCCAAGTCCATCATGTGTTACCAGATTCCGGGTGAGCTGACCAAGGACGGGAAACCGATTGTCGGGGGCAAGGACATCGATTCGTCCGATGCGAAGTTCGCCGGTAGCATTTATCCGAAGAAGACGACGAAGAAAGCGAAAGCGGCCGCCGGGCCGAAAGGATAGTCCTCGAAGTGGCCCGCAAGAGGAAGCGCACTCCGCCCCGGCGCTCGCACATGAAGCGCGGGGGCGTGGGCCTGCGCGATCAGGTGGTTTCCCGGGGCGCATTCGCTCTTCATCCCGACGAAATCGAACGATCGCTGCTCACCGGAGAATCCCGGGGGTTGCTCGAGGACTATTTTGGGCCGGATGCTTACACCCAATTGCGAGACTTGGCGCGCGATGCGTCGACGCGCTCGGTGCGAGGCGGGGCCCGCGTACTGATTCTCCCAGGCATCATGGGCTCGACCCTGGCGAAGAAGGGCTTGTTGGGCCTCCCAGACGTACTGTGGGTCAACCCGGTCGAAATTGCGCTCGGCCGGCTGGTCAATCTGAAACTGGGCGGGAGCGACTCGCCCTATCAAGCCAACGGCGTGATCCTGTTCGCATACCTCAAGCTCAAACTGCGTCTCAAGATCGCGGGCTTCGATGCGGATTTCTTTCCGTTTGACTGGCGGATGAGCCTCGCCAAGCTCGGTGCGTCGCTGGTTGACAAGATCCGCCAGGACCCTGCGCCTAAAGTCAGTCTCGTTGCCCATAGCATGGGCGGATTGGTGGCGCGTGCGGCGCTGAAGGCTGCTGGCGCCAAGGTCGCGCGGCTGATCATGCTGGGCACCCCGAACTATGGCTCGTTCGCGCCCGTCCAGGCGATGCGCGGCGCTTACGACGTCGTCCAGAAGATTGCGTTGGTTGATCTGTCGCACGACTCTGCCGCGCTGGCCAACGATGTTTTCAACACGTTTCCGGGGCTCTATGAGATGCTGCCGGTGCCCGCCAAGTTCTCAACGGTCGACCTCTACAACGCGAAGATGTGGCCGAAGGCCGGGCCGCAGCCGCGACAGCCGTTGCTTTCCGGGGTCAAGCCGGTGGTCGATCGCCTCGCTGCGGCGGACGAGCGCTTTTTCCTGATCGCCGGGGTCAATCAGGAGACGGTGACGGATCTTCGTATCGCGAACGGCGAGTTCCTGTACGAGACGTCGCCCGACGGGGACGGTACGGTACCGCTGGCCTTCGCTCAACTTGCGGGCATTCGCCCCGGCCAAACCTACTTCGTCGAGGAGGGCCACGGAGGTCTGCCGAACAACGGCTCTGTAGAAGCCGCGGTTTCCGATCTGCTTGCAACGGGCGTGACGAAGGCCCTGCCAACGGAACGTCCTGCGGCGCAGCGCGCGGCCCGCGTCGTCACCGAGAGTGAACTCGTGCAGATGGCCCGTCGTGCCCCCGGCGTTGGGCAGCTTGGCTCCGCCGATTATCGTCACTTGCTGGACGCCGTCGCCGCGCCGCCTCGCACCGACCAGCCCGCGGCCGCGGCTGCATCGGCTTCTGCCGCAGCGGCGGATAGCACGGGCACTCTCCTCAGCCAAAGCCTGCAAAATGTGACCATCGGCCGCCGGCGTCAGCGCCGGATCGAAATCACGCTCGCCCACGGCAGTATCACCGAAGCCGATGCTCCGGCCTATGTCCTCGGCGTGTTCCGCAATGTCGCCCCGAGCGGCGCCTCCAAAGCCATTGACCAGCGTCTCGATGGCGCGATTACCGAATTCACCGCGCGCCGCATGTTCAGCGGCGATCTGGGCCACGTCTTCACCGTTCCGGTCGGCCGCAACCGGCTGCCGGCCAACACCGTGCTCTTCGCCGGGCTCGGTGCTTTCGACCGCTTCAACGCCGATGTCCAGCAACTCGTCGCCGAAAATGTGATCCGCGTTCTCGTGCGTAGCCGAGTTGACGAGTTCGCCACGGTTCTGATGGGAGCCGGCAGCGGCCAAAGCGCCAGCACGGTCATGCAGAATCTGCTGCTAGGCTTCTTCCGCGGCCTCAAAGACACCGATCCGAACCAGCGCTTCCGCGGGATCACGCTGTGTGAAACCGATGCGGGGCGCTTTGCGGAAATGAAATCGGAGCTCTACCGCATGGCCGCGACGTCGCTTTTCGACGACGTCGAGCTGACCTTGAGCGAGGTCGAGATTCCACCGCCGCCCGAACCCACGGCGGCCCGCGTTCTCGAAGCAGGGCCGGAACCGGTATACGCCATCATCCGGCAGACCGAGGAGCCCAAGAAACGGCTGCTCTATCAGGTTTCGATCCTCGGTTCCGGTATGAAAGCCGCAATCGTGACCTCCACTAAGGAGATCGACGCCGGCGAGTTGAATGCATTGCTGGCCGAGTTCGACAAGGGAGTGGGCGCAGGAACCGGCGGCGGCTCTGTTACGGATCTGCAGCCGCTCGGAACCCGGTTCGCAAACCTGGTACTTCCTCCTGAAGTCTGCGCCGTGCTGCCCCAGATGAAAGACCGTCATCTGGTGGTGGTACATGACGCCCCGGCCGCTCGCGTTCCTTGGGAAACATTGACTGTGGACAAGTGGTCTCCCGCCGTCGGAGCCGGTCTCAGCAGGCGCTATCTGGTCGATCACCTGCCGCTCGCGACGTGGCTCGAAGAACGCCGTGCCAGCAGCACGTTGAACCTCCTGCTGGTGGTCGATCCGACCGAAAATCTCCAGGGGGCGGTGAAGGAGGGAGACCGAATCCAAAAGATCGCGAAATCGACCTCGTCGATTGAAGTCGCCGAGCTGGGCGGCAAGGACGCGACGCGCGCGGCAATCCTCGCGGCGTTGCGATCCGGCAAATACGATTGCGTGCATTACGCCGGCCATGCTTTCTTCGATCCTGCGGCGCCATCGCGGTCAGGCCTGGTGTGCGCGGGAGAAGAGATCCTGACGGGTCCGGATCTGACCGGCATCAGCAATCTTCCGTTTCTGGTTTTCTTCAATGCTTGCGAAGCAGGCAGAGTAAGGGGAAAACCCACGCCCAAGCCCGGCAGCCAACTGGCAGTGGCGGCGGCCGGTATCGCGGAATCGCTGATGCGCGGCGGCATCGCCAATTACATGAGCACTTATTGGCCGGTCGGAGACGACTCCGCCGAGACTTTCGCGACCACGTTCTACACCAAGGTCCTGCAAGGCCGCCCAATCGGGGAAGCGATTCTCACCGGGCGTCAAGAGCTTGCAAAAGCCAAAAGCCGCGACTGGGCGGACTACCTCCTCTATGGCAGCTACGATTTCATCCTGAAACAACCAGCGGTTGGGCCGTGAAGCGAAAGCGACTCGCAATTACTTCAGCGCATAGCTGAACAGCGAATTGCCGGCGGCGAATGCGATGTACTGCTTGCCGTTCACCGAGTACGTCATCGGGCCGTTCTGCGCGCGTCCGCCGACGGTCACCTTCCACAGGAGGTCGCCGTTGCGCGCATCCAGCGCGAAGAAGTAGCCGTCGCGGCCGCCGGTGAACAGCAGATCGGAATCGGTCGTGAGAATGCCGCCATCGGTCACGTCGGCCATCTTGAATTCCCATTTCATCGTGCCGGTCTTCGGGTCCATGGCGCGCACGGCGCCGTAGCCTTCCTGTTCCAGCCTCGTCAGCGGCGCGGCCGGCGCATTACTGCCGCCGATTAGCGACCGCGGCGCGCCCGCCGTATATCGCTCGCCTTCTTTGTATTCCGCGGGAATCTTGAAGTAGGTCGAATCGTACTCCACCCACGATGGAATGTAGAACAGTCCGGTGCGCGAGCTATACGACGGCGAATACCAATTCGTGCCGCCCTGGTTGCCGGGAAAGATCTGCGTGCCTTCGGCACTGGGAGTCTTGCCGGCCACGCGCCTCGGCCGCCCCTTCTCGTCGAACCCGTCCATCCAG
>DASXAK010000188.1:0-30944 GCA_036406715.1 Bryobacteraceae bacterium
GCCTAGATGTAAGCCCGCAGTACCTCGTCTAGCTCCGCGTTGCCGGTCGGATATTTGATGGTGTTCACGGGACTTCGGGCTTCCAACAGCGACTTGATGACGCGCGGGAACTCGCCTTCCGGATGACGCTTCTCCACCAAGCAATCGTACAGCGCATAGTCAAGCGGCGTCGCATCATGCCCGGGATCGCGAATGTCCTCCGGATGGCCGCGCCTCATGGCGCAAAGAATCCGACCATGTCCAGCACCAGGTACGCCGGATCCGACGGAAAGATACTGATTAATCCATTCGTGCTTGCCACGATCGCCAGGTTCGAGGTAATCGCGCCATCGACGGCGCTGAGCGTTGCCACTACCGGCTGTGCCTCATCTTGCGGCCACATGCTCAAATAGCCAAATCCTGCCGGGGGCACCAGGGTCGTGCTGAAGACAAATGCTTGGGCGGCCGGCGCGGGATCCCGGGATGCGCCGCACGGTCCTGCCACGACATTCACGTTGAATGTCCCTGAAAACGGCGGCGTTCCGAGGGGCTGGCGTGTGTCCAGTTCCCGGCACGGAACATCGATATACAGGAACAAGCCTCCGGGCGCGGGCGGCGCGAAATAACCGTTTACGTCAATCACCAAATCGGTCTTGTCCGTCGTGTACACGTCGACGTTGCCGCCGGCGCCCGAAGGCACAATCACGGCGTTTGCTGTGACCGTGCCGCTCAACGCGTTGAGCGAAGCAGCAAGCGGCTGCGGTTGCCCGGTCGGCCACGCGGTCATAAACCCGAGCGGGCCCGTGGGAACAGCGGCGAAGTTGAATGAGTATGCTTGCGCGGTGGCCGGCAGGCTACACGAGGTCCCCACTGGAAACGTACGCGAACTCCCGGCGCCCAATGCCGGGCCACCCAGCGGCCCGGGCGGCTGACGAGTATCTACCACCCGGCAGGGAGCCACGGGATAGAACGCGAGGCCGGTTTGCGCGGAAGGCGGGAGGAAATAGCCATTGATGTCCAGAATGACGTCGGTGGTGTTGGCAGCGAAAACCCGAATCGCGCCGTTCGCTCCTGCGGCCACGATCGCGGCGTTTGACTTGATTCGCCCGTCCGAAATCAGCGTTGCCACAAATGGCTGCGGCTGGCCGGCCGGCCAAAGCGTCACATATCCGAGTTGACCGTGTGGCACAACCGCTACGTTAAGCGAAAAGGCCGATGCGTTGGCGGGAATAGCGCAGGCGCTGTTCGGCAGCAGAAAATCGCGAGACGTTTGGCCGGCGATCGCGGGTCCGCCGAACGGCCCGGCTGGATTGCGCGTATCGGCGATGCGGCACGGAGTGATCGGGACGAAACGATTCCCCAGCGTTGACGGTTCATAGACTCTCACATAGTCGACCAGCATCTGCTGCGGAAACGGAGTAGTGCTATCGGGTGAGCCGACCGGAAGTCCACCCACCGCGAGATTCAACAGCAGGAAAAATGGATTCGAAAAAGCCGCTTGCCAGCTGTTCGGCATCGAGCTGGATGCGATGTTCAGATACACATTGCCGTCCACTGAGAATGCGATTCCGTCAGGCGTCCACTGCACGGCAAACACGTGAAAATCATCGGCGAACCTCTGACCGCCGGCCAACGTGTAGGCCCCGCCAATGCCCACACCCGTATCGCCAGGGCCGTGAATGGCAGCGCGAACCCGCGAAGCGTCGCCCTGCCCCACTCCGAAGTTCTCCATGAGATCGATTTCTCCGCAGTCGGGCCATGGCACATTGGGAAAGATGGCGCCAAGCATCCAGAGCGCCGGCCAAATTCCTTGTGCATACGGAATTTTGGCGCGGACAACTACCAGGCCATATTGGAACGCAAATTTTGTCGCGGTCTTGATCCGGCCCGAAGTGAAACCAGTCCCCGTATTCAATGCCCGGATGACCAGATTGCCTGTGCCATCCAGAAATACGTTATCGGTCGAGTTGGTGTAGGTTTCTAACTCGTTATTTCCCCAGCCTTGCGCGCCGTCACCAAGATCGTAACCCCATTTTGCCGGATCCGGTGGATTATTTGCGAGACCATCAAACTCATCGGACCAGACCATCTGCCAACTCGGTCCTTGGGCCTGCACCGCCAGACAACCTGCGGCCGTCAGCAACAGCATCCGCGACAGAATCATGGCGGAATCTTACATCAAGCGCTTGAATTTACTTTGTGACGGACCGAACGGTTTGGCGCTCGAAGCTAGCGGCTGTAGACGCTCTTCTGCGCAGGTCACGTGGCGAGCGCTCGCGCCCTGCGTGCGGCCGCTCAGTGAGTAGCGGGCAGCCCAACCACGATGAGAACCGCGTAGTCCTGCTTGCGGCAGCCGTTCACGGCGGGCATGGCTGCCCCTGGATTCACCGGAAAACCCGCGGTCCGAACGTTCTCGGGCGAGCACGAGTTGGTTTTAGCCGTCTCCGGCGTGTAGCGTGCGGAGCGGCATCCGAGATGGGTGACATCGTAGAGCGTCGCGCCGTCGGCGAGTTCCCACCGCTCGTTGCCGTCCTTGTCCTTGGGGTGAATGGTCAGCACGGTCGTCACCTGGCGGTCGCCCGTGACGAGGTATTTCCCAGGAGCCAGCGGAAAGGTCGGCTTCTCCATGATGAAGCCGTGTTCCTCCAGCCACCAGTCCTTGGCGTCGAATTTCCACTGTGACGGCGCCACGCCGCCGTTCGCCTTCAATTGAGGGTAGTGGTCCAGCTTGCAAGCGCGCGGGCCGGGGTCCTGGTCCCAGAAACCCCAGGATTGCGCGCCGTTGCCGGAGGTGGCCCCGGGGTCTCCCAGCGCCGCGATGAACTGCGGCTCGATGCGCCGGAACTTCGAGAGGTCTACACTTGCCGCGTGAACCGGCTGCTGCAGGCCAACCGCCAACAGGAGGGCTCCCATGGACAGGAGCCGGCGGCTCACGGACGGCACGAGGTGGCGGACATTCATGCGATTGCTCCTTGGACGACCTGATGACATCCTACACCAACGCGCGCCCCGGAGCTGGGCTCCTCGTAATGGATCGCGCCCTCGGCGGGCGACTCGGAGAACCAGTTGACGCGGCGGAGCGTCGCTTCGAGGGGTTCGCGTGCGTAGGCACGTCCGCCGCGCGAGTCTCAGCGTACAGCGAGGGTGTACAGCGAGGGTTGCGCGCGCTTCGCGGGTTCAATACAATCGCGCGGGTGGACTGGATTCGATCACTGAAGGAGGTCTGACACCATGAGCAAACGTGCCCTGCATCTGACAATCGGGATGGTGCTTACCACGGTTCTCGCCGTGACGCTGGCATCTCAACCGAAGAGCGAAACAGTTCGCGTTGGCAGCTCCGACGTGGGCGGGGTTGTGACCGGCGCGAAGGGGCCTGAGGCGGGCGTCTGGGTAATTGCCGAGACGACCGGGTTGCCCACCAAATTCGTCCGGATCGTGGTGACCGATGATCAGGGACGCTACCTGGTCCCGGACCTTCCCAAGGCGACATTCAATGTGTGGGTTCGCGGCTACGGACTGGTGGATTCCCCCAAGGTGACGGCGACGCCGGGGCAGACGGTGAACTTGAAGGCGGTGGCGGCGGCGGACAAGAAGTCCGCGGCCGAATACTATCCCGCGCAGTACTGGTTCTCCTTAATGCAGATGCCGCCCAAGAGCGACTTTCCCGGGACGGGGCCATCCGGTAACGGGATCTCTCCCAACATCAAAAGCCAGGGCGAGTGGATTCGCAGCATTGTCAACACCGACGGCTGCACGGGCTGTCACCAGATGGGCGACAAGGCGACGCGCGAAATTCCCAAGAACATCCTGAGTCATGTGGCGGACAGCACAGCGGCATGGGATCTCCGGATTAAGGCCGGGCAGGCGGGCGGCGGGATGAGCGCCCGCTTCGACCAGGTGGGGCGGAAGCGCGCGCTGGCGATGTACGCCGACTGGTCGGACCGCGTGGCGCGCGGCGAGCTGCCGAATGCCGCTCCGTCGCGCCCCCAGGGTCTGGAGCGCAACGTAGTGGTCACACTGTGGGACTGGGCCGATCCGAAGGTTTATCTGCATGACGCGATCGCGAGCGACAAGCGCAATCCGACCGTCAACCCCAACGGCCCGATTTATGGCGGGCTGGAGGAGAGCGCCGACTATCTGACAGTGCTCGATCCGAAGACCAACTCGACCAGCCGGATTCCGCTGAAGCCGCGCGACCCCGAGACGCCGAGTTCATTCGCGACCAAGCCGGCGGCGGCGTCGCCGTACTGGGGCGATGAAGCGATCTGGAACAGCCAGACGACGGTCCACAGCTTCTCGATGGATAAGCAGGCGCGGGTGTGGGCCGCCGGGCGCGTACGCAAGCTGAGGACGCCGGCCTGGTGCCAGGCGGGATCGGACCAGATCTCGGCCAAGCTGTTCCCGATTCCGCAGGGCCAGCGCGGGCTGATCCTGTACGAGCCGAAAACGAAAGAGACCACGACCATCGACACCTGCTTCACCTGGGGGCACGTGAATTTCGACGATCGCGATGTGCTGTGGTCTTCGTTCGGGCCGACCGGGGTGGAGGGCTGGTTCGACACGCGGATCTGGGACAAGACGCACGACGAGAAAAAGGCACAGGGCTGGAGCGCGTTCATTCTGGATTACAACGGAAACGGCAAACGGGACGCGTACACCGAGCCGAATCAGCCGCCCGATCCGAGCAAGGACCGGCGGATCGACGTGTCGTTTTACGGCGACTCACCCGCGCCGGACGGGTCGGTCTGGGGGTCTGTGCTGGGAATGCCGGGCGCGCTGGTGCGATTCGTGCCGGGGGCCCATCCGCCCGAGACCGCGCTGGCCGAGTATTACGAAGTGCCGTGGAATAACCCGAAGGCGCCGGTGCAAGGCTTCGCGCCGCGCGGCATGGATGTCGACAGCAAAGGCGTGGTGTGGACAGTGCTGTCGAGCGGGCACTATGCGAGCTTCGATCGCGGCAAGTGCAAAGGCCCGCTCAACGGCGTGGCTGCGGCAACCGGCCAGCACTGCCCCGAAGGCTGGACGCTGTACGCGTTCCCGGGGCCGAACTACAAGGGCGCAGTGGAGAACGGCAGCGGCGATTCGGCGTATTACAATTTTGTGGATCGCTTTGACATGCTGGGCGCCGGTAAGGACATTCCGCTCGCCACGGGGAACCTGTCGGAAGGATTGCTGGTGCTGGTAAACGGCAAGTTCCTGACGCTGCGCGTGCCGTATCCGATGGGGTATTACGCGAAAGGGCTGGACGGGCGCATCGATGATCCCGGCGCTGGTTGGAAAGGGAAGGGAATCTATACGCCGATCTCGACCCGCGCGCCTTTCCACATGGAAGGCGGCAAAGGGACCACGAGCAAGCTCATCAAGTTCCAGATGCGTCCGAATCCGCTGGCGAACTAGGCGGGGCTGGGTTAGCCGCCGAACGCGGATGAACGCAAATTGAAAATCGGGTGCGTTGACCCGGTGACGTTGAAGTATTACGCTAACTGGACAGCACGTCTCAAGGAGGAAACATGGTTCAATCTGCAGCTCCGCGGCGCTTGTTCCACATCGCGGCAGCGCTTACGATTCTCTGGCTCACGCCCGTCAAAGCCGATCTGAACTCGGCGGCGATCGCGATTCAACCGCCTGACCAGATCAAGTGGACGACAAACAACAACGCCGGCAACGCCAACGCGATTCTGGCGGGTGATCCGACCAAACCCGGAATCTACGTCGAGCTGACGAAATGGTTTCCTCATCACATGAGCCGTCCCCATTTTCATCCCCACGACCGGTACATCTATGTGATCTCGGGAACGTGGTGGGTGGGTACCGGTTCCAAGTACGACCCCGACAGCACGGTGCCGGTGCACGCCGGCAGTTATGTGACGCACTACGCCGGGCAACTTCATTACGATGGCGCCAAGGACGAGGAAGTCGTGCTGGAGATCGTAGGCGAAGGGCCGGCCACGTCGACCCAGGCAGGGGCGAAGTAGGGCGGTTTTCGGCGGATTAGCCGGCGATGAACGCCGATTAACGCAGATTGAATGTCGGCGTTGATCGGCTCGAAGAGACTGCTAAGAAACGGCAGCAACCCCCGTCCTCACGGATGGGGCAGCCCGACAAATAAAGCTTCCCCGCGGAACAAACCTGGAATTGTTTTCGTCTAATGATTGTTTTCGGGCGGAATAAATCCTGGGACCTCAGAGGGGGATGGCTCATGAGAAAGCTGATTCTGTGGATCACGGCGCTGGCCGTGTTGCCGAGCGCTTTGTTCGCTCAGACTTTCACCGGGACCTGGCAGGGTGCGCTGAAGATTCCGCAGGCGCCGAATGGCGAACTGCGGATCGTCATGAAGATCTCGACTACCGACAAAGACACCCTCAAGGCCGAGATGTACAGTATTGACCAGGGTGGACAGGCGATCCAAGCCGAGTCGGTGAAACAGAGCGGATCGAATGTCAAGATCGCGGTCCCGGCGATCAACGGTACCTACGAGGGCAACCTCAGCTCCGACGGGAACACGATCGCGGGAACCTGGACGCAGGGCCCTCCGATGCCATTGACGCTGGTCAAAGCCACTCCGACGACGGCATGGACGATCCCTGAGCCGCTGCCCCCGCCCAAGATGATGGATGCCAAGGCAAAGCCGCAGTTCGAGGTCGCCACGATCAAGCCGTCGAATCCCGCGCAGCCCGGCTGGGGCATCAACGTGAACCGAAGCGGCATGTTCCTCACTCGAAACACGAACCTTTCGGACTTGATCAAGTTCGCTTATTCGGTGCATCCCAAGCAGATCATTGGCGCGCCGTCATGGATCGATTCCGACAAATTCGACATTTCCGCCAAGCCGGACACACCCGGCATGCCCAGCGTGGATCAGATGAGAGTGATGCTGCAGAAGTTATTGACCGAGCGCTTCTCGCTCACATTCCACAATGAAAAGCGCGAATTGTCCGCGTACGCGATTACCGTAGCCAAGGGCGGCGCAAAGCTCAAGAAGGAAGAAAACGCTCCAGTTCCCATTCCGGGGTTTGGCGGCCTGCCGCAGCGCGGTTTCAACGTTCGCAACGCCACGATCTCCGAATTCGCCGGCGTGATGCAGGCGCAGTTCATGGAACAGCCGGTGGTGGACCAGACGGGCTTGGGCGACACCCGCTATAGTTTCATCCTGAAGTGGACACCCGATCCGTCTCAGAGCACCGGGTTCGGGGGCGGACCGCCACCGCCGAACGCGCAACCGCCGGCGCCGGATGGCGAGGCGCCTCCCGATTTGTTCGCCGCCTTGCAACAACAGATCGGCCTGCAAATGAAGATGACGAAGGCCCAGGTCGAAGTGATGATCATCGATAAGGCGCAAAAGCCGAGCGAGAATTAGACCCTATAAATGCAGGCGGTCGAGCAAGGGTTTCTCGTATACGTCATCCTCGCCCGGATAGCGCAGACGACTTTCGAACTTGCCGGTCTCCTTGGCGAGCGCCCATAGCAGACTCTCGCCCGCGGGGACTGTGTCGGGCTCGCGCGTGAATACGGGGTCGGAAAACGCTTCCTCCGCATCGACAATGCCCCAGCCCTTAGCGCGAAACATTTTCAACAAGTCACCCAGGAATAGCGCGTTCAGCAGATTGTAATGGATTAGCAGCGTATGCGGTACGCTGCGCCCCAGGACGTCACGCGAGAGCTGATCGTAAAAACGCGCGCGATCCCAGATGTGATTGAGGTAGGGCTCCCGATAGAGATTTACATCGAAGTTTGGCTCTCTATCGATTCTCGAAAGGAGGCGCTGGTTGTAATACCAATCCGACGCATCAATTGTCACGGCTCCATTTCTGTATCCGTGCCGTGACAAAAACGCCCGAAAACGATTGCGCAGCTCGCGCGTGGGTCCTTCCTTGAGAGCGGGAAAGCGGAACCATTTCTTAAAACCCGGCGACTGACGAAGAAGCGCGTCATTGCGAAGAACATCTTGCTCGAATTCCTCGGGGTTGACGTTGGCGAACAGCGCACGATGGCTGTAGGTGTGGTTCCCGATCGAATGCCCGGATGCACTCCACTGCTTGAGAATGGTTGATCCGTGCTCGTTGTCGACACATTCCCCGATGGCAAACAGAAAAGCCCGAGTCTCGTGCACGTGATCGAGGAGGCGTTCCTCTGATTGAGCCCGCCGGTCCTCCGGTATCATCTGCCAGCGGACATCATCCATGGTGATGGCGACGCGCGCTCGCGTTTGAGCGAACAGAGGAGCGGCGCTGATCGTGAACGCCTGCCGCCGTGTGATCCTCATCGGGTCCAGCATAGCGCCGTCCGGGCGATCAGGAACACTTTCTGGTTGATCGGTGTCATAGGGAGTAGCACGCACGGGGATCGTGCAAATTCGATCGGGTGGCCGCCCGAGGCGCAGCGGCGGAAGGGGAGCCCTATGGAAATTTTTGAACAGACATTTGTAGCTACGGCGAGGACCGATAAACCGGCGACGGTCCTCGTTTCTTTCATGGTGCAGACGGTCGTGGTGGTTATCGGAATTCTGATACCCATGATTTACTTCAATGCCTTGCCCACCGCTCAGTTGAAGAGCTTGCTGGTAGCGCCACCGCCGCCCCCTCCACCACCTCCGCCGCCGCAGCCCGTTGCAAAGGTGGTCAAGATTATTCCGCGCCTGCTCCATGCGGGCGTCCTAATCGCGCCGACGAAAATTCCGGAAGTCATCGCGATGATCAAGGAGAGCGAATTGCCTCCGTCGTCGGCCGTCAGCGATGCGGGTGTGGTGAACCCAGCGACGCTGTTCACCGCGCTGGGCCCGGTTTCGACCGTAGTTCCGCCTCCTCTACCAATCGAGAAGAAGGCAGCGCCGCCAACGGCCCGCATCCGAGTCGGCGGCGTCGTGCAGTCCGCCAAACTGGTTCGCCAGCCGCGGCCCGTTTATCCGGAGTTGGCTAAGCGGGCGCGCATTCAAGGCGCCGTCAAGCTGCATGCCCTGATTTCCAAGGAAGGCATCATTGAAGATCTGCGCGTCATGAGCGGACATCCGCTGCTGGTCCCGGCCGCTCTGGAGGCGGTCAAACAGTGGGTATACCAGCCGACGCTTCTCAACGGCGAAGCGGTTGGCGTGGAAACCGATATTGATGTCAACTTTATGTTGCAGTAGCGGCACGAGACCGTTACCGGCCGGCGCGCACTTTGCGGGCGGATTCCGCTCCAAAAACGGGCAGCCCGGGAGTATCGAGCAATCCGATCTGCTTCAACACGGAGGCTTGATCCCAGTAGATGTGTTCATGGGCAAGCTTTCCGTTCCGAAACCGAACGATGGCAACTAACGCCACTTCCACGTACTTATTGGTGGGGGCGACACCCGGCAACATCCAGGGCATTTCCTGTGTGTGGGTGAACGAGAAGATCATTTCATCGACCAACTGATCTTGTCCAACGGTTCGCGAGACGGGCGTGAGTTTCGTATCCGGCGGCATGCTCGGGATGAAATCGCGGGAATAGAACGAACGCAGGGCGGCGAGCCCGGCGCCGCCGGTCAGCACCGGGACGTGATTGACGTAGGCATCTTCCAGCATGGTCGCCAGGGTCGCCTCCGTGTCACGCGTGGAGAACTCGTACGCAGTATGCTCTTCCCACAATCGAGCCAGGTCTTCTGGGGACATTCGAGCAATTTTAGCGGATAGGCGGCGCGGGCGGAGGGCCACTCGAGCCGGCAAAGCGGCCACGGTTGCTTTTCTCACCAAATCGGTCTACTATGAAGCTGAGAGGGTATTCAGATGAGAAAATCCTCATTCGTGGTTGCTGTCCTCATTGCGATGGCCGGTTTCGCCCTACTGCTGGCCCAATCGACTGTGCCGCAGATGCAGAGCGTGGATCCTGGTTCCGCCAAAGCGGGCGATGTTGTAACCGTCACGGGCGAGAACCTGGATCAGAGCATTGTGGCGGCGCTCTACCTGACCAACGGGAAGGAGGATTTCAGGGCCGAGATCACCGAGCAGACCGCCACCTCGATCAAGTTCAAGATTCCGTCAGTGGTGAAGACCGGCCGTCTGGCGTTGATGGTTCTGACCAAGGGCAAAGAGCCGAGGCTGATTGAGGAGCCCGTGAAAGTGCTGATCGAGTCGCCGATGGCTCCTCCGACCGGCTACTAGCGCGGAAAGGAGATTGTCATGTCGGGCAGGTTGAATCCGCGGCTTCATCATCCGCTCGGCTTGATTCACACGACCCTCGAGAGCGCATTCCTGACGACGGGCACGGTACTCGCGACGTTGGGATTGCTGGTGGTCGTGTACGTGACGCTGTACTTCCTGGGGCGGTAAGCGGCGATAGTTCGTTCACAGCGGGCTGGCCATAAAAAATGGCGACAATGGACCGGTATGGACGTCAGCGTCGCCGAAGCCAAGAATCACCTCACGAAACTCATCCGCGCCGTGGAAGAAGGCGAGTCCGTCATAATCACCCGGAACGGGAAACCCGTTGCACAATTGACACCGGCTCCCGCCAAGCGCCGCCGTGTGAAGTTCGGGGGGATGAAAGGCCGCGTTCACCTTTTGCCGGGTTGGGATAAGCCGGTCGATCTGGATCGGTTTCTCAAAGGCGGCGTATGAACGGTTTCCTGCTGGACTCGAACATAATCCTGCGTGCGATCGCTCAACCGATTCGGTTCCGGCCCGGATCCGGCAGTTGATGACTCGCGGACCGAATTACGTCAGCGTAGTTTCCTATTGGGAAGTGGTCCTCAAGAGCATGAAAGGCAAGCTGAAGGTCGGCGACCCGCGGTTGTGGTGGCGGGACACGCTCGACCAGCTGGCGGCGCTACCTCTGCCACTGCGGCCCGATCATGTAAGCGCGCTCGCGGAGCTTGCACACATTCACCAGGATCCGTTCGATCGCGCACTCATTGCCCAAGCGCGAGTCGAGGGGTTGGTATTCGTGACGAGCGAAAGGGCGATCCTGGAGTACGCCACGAAGGACTTTCGCGTCCTTTCGTAATCACGAGAGCCCGATGACTTTTCCGGTCTGAGGGTCGAGGTCGATCTCGTAATACCCCGGACGGGTCGACAGGCCCGGCATCGTCGACATGGTGCCGAGGAGCGGGTACAGGAATCCGGCGCCGACGCTGGCGCGAATATCACGCACGGGGACAATAAAGCCGGTCGGCGCGCCCTTCAGGTTCGGATCGTGGCTAAGACTGAGGTGGGTCTTGGCCATGCAGATCGGCAGCTTGTCGAACCCGACGCGCGTGTAGTGCGCGATCTTCTTTTCCGCTTCCTCCGAATACTCGACGCCGGCGCCGCCGTACATCTCCTTGACGATGGTTTCGATCTTCTCCTTGATGCTGCGCTCCAGCGGATAGAGGAATTTGAACTGGCTGGGCTTTTCGCAAGCGGCGATCACGGCCTTACCAAGGTCGACAGCGCCGGCGCCGCCCTGCGCCCAATGATTGGATACCACCGCGTCCTGGGCCCCGGCCGCTTTGGCGAGTTTGCGCACCAGCTCGATTTCGCGATCGGTATCGGTATGGAAGCGGTTCACCGCCACCACGACGGGAATGCCGAAGCCGCAAGCGTTGCCAATCATCCGGATCAGATTGCTGCAACCCTTTTCGAGCAGATCGAGGTTCTCTTCGGAATAAACCGGCGCGAGCGGAGAGCCGGCCACAACCTTAGGCCCACCGCCGTGCATCTTCAGTGCACGAATGGTGGCCACCAGCACTGTGCAGTCCGGGGTCAGACCGCTGTAGCGGCATTTGATGTTGCAGAACTTCTCGAATCCCATGTCGGCGCCGAACCCCGCTTCGGTGAGCACGTAGCCGTCCGGCCCGACCAACTTGAGAGCGATCTGATCGGCAACGATGGACGAATTGCCGTGGGCGATGTTGGCGAACGGGCCGGCGTGCACAAACGCGGGGGTGCCTTCGAGCGTCTGCATGAGATTGGGCATGATGGCGTCCTTCATGAGCACCGTCAGCGCGCCGCCGACGCCCAGATCGTCCGCCGTCACCGGGACTCCGGCACGGCTGGCGCCGACCACCATGCGCCCCAGGCGCTCGCGCATGTCGCCCAGGCTTGTCGTAAGCGCGAGAATCGCCATGATCTCGCTGGCTACCGAAATATCGAAGCCGGTGACGCGCGTTTTCCCCTTCTCTTCGGGTCCCTGCCCGACGGTGAGCTGGCGCAGCATGCGGTCGCACGTGTCGATCACTCGCCTCCAGGTGATCGTCTCCGGGTCCAGGTCCAGCCGGGCGAACCGGGCACGCTCATCGCGCGTCAGCTCGTTGGGATCGGTCTTATTGATGCCGAGCTTGCGCAGCCTGCGCAGCATGATGGGCGCGAAGCGCCGGCTTCCGTCCTTCTTGGCAGGGCAGAGGCGGTCGAACAACTGCTCGTCGGTCGCCGTGCTCTCGTGAAACATCCGCGCGTCGATTGCCGCCGCGAGCAAGTTGTTGGCTGCAGTAATCGCGTGGATATCGCCCGTCAGATGAAGGTTGAACTCCTCCATGGGAATGACCTGGCTGTAGCCGCCGCCGGCCGCGCCGCCCTTGATTCCGAAGGTCGGGCCCTGGCTGGGCTGGCGCACGCAGGTGAACACGCTTTTGCCGAGATGCGCCCCGATGGCCTGGCTGAGCCCCACGGTTGTGGTGGTCTTGCCTTCCCCCAGCGGTGTCGGGGTGATCGCGGTGACCACCACGTACTTGCCGTTCGGCACGTCCTTCAGGCGATCGCGAATGGAAAGATGCACCTTCGCCTTGCTCTTTCCGTACAGTTCGAGCTCCTCGGGCAGGATGCCGATATCGGCTGCGATGCGATCAATCGGAACGGGTGTGGCGGCCTGGGCGATCTCGATGTCGGAAGGTACCGGCACAAGCGTCTTCAGTAGCGGTTTAGGCATGGACATGTCGGATAATCTCTCCTACTGTACCGGGGACCGGCGGGCGCGCGCAATTCGCAGGTGGCAGCGGCATTGATACCTGCCATAACTAAAATTGAGGTGCGATTCCGGATGATTCGGACGCGCAGGGCGCCGAAAACTCCAGGTTACCGGCTAATCCCGGTACCGCGCCCGCCGCAGTATCGCTGGAATCGGGGGCGCAAATTGGCGGGTGGCAACGGGTTATATACACTGCGATAATTAGGTTTGAGGTGACACGCTGAACCATTCCGATGAGCGGGCGGATTGCCTTGCTCGGCTGAGCGAGACAATAGCTGAGCTGGTGGCGCGCGCCGAGCAGCTTTCGCTTTCGCGTTGTCCGTATTGCAACCGGTTCGAGGAATGCACGGCTACCTTCGGCTGTGTCAACCAGCGGCCGGAATTCCCACCCGGCCGTCTTCCTGCGTGCGCAATCGGGGGCACGCTGAATCATCACCGCGCCTGAGAGGCCAACCATGTCGATGACCATTACGCAGAGCAAAGGCGGCGCATTCCTGATCGAGGATCGGGCGCCGGAGGAGATCTTTACCGCCGAGGATCTCAACGAGCAGCACCACGCAATTGCCCGAACCAGCGACGAGTTTTGGACGCAGGAAGTCGCGCCGAACCTTGAGGGCATTCGCCGTCATGAGCCGGGCCTGGCGCGAAAGGTCATGGACAAAGCCGCGCAGCTCGGGCTGCTCGGCATTCCAATTCCCGAAAAATTCGGCGGCATGGAACTGGATTTGGCCTCGGCCATGGTGGTGGCCGAACATCTGGCTCGCGATGGTTCCTACGCCGGGTGGGAAGGCGCGCATGCCGGCATCGGCACGCTGCCGCTGCTCTATTTCGGCAACGAACAGCAGAAGGAGAAGTATCTCCCGAAACTGGCGCGTCTCGAGATGCTGGCGGCGTATGCACTGACGGAGCCGCAGGCAGGATCGGATGCGCTGGCCTGCCGCACGCGCGCAGACCTCAGCCCCGACGGCCGCCACTACATTCTGAACGGCCAAAAGATGTGGATCACCAACGGCGGCGCGGCCGATCTGTTTACCGTCTTCGCCAAGGTGGGCGGCGAGAAGTTCACGGCGTTCCTGGTGGAGCGCGCCTTTGGCGTGAAGAGCGGCGCCGAAGAACAGAAGATGGGGATCAAGGGCAGCTCGACCACGGCGCTCTATTTCGACAACGTGCCGGTGCCGGTGGAAAACCTGCTGGGCGAAATCGGGCGCGGCCACATCATCGCGCTGAACGTGCTCAACATCGGACGTTTAAAGCTGGGCCCGGGATGCGTGGGCGGCGCCAAGGAAGTGCTGACGGCCTCGCTCAAATACGCCAAAGAGCGCAAGGCGTTTGGCGCTTCCATCGCCGATTTCGGCGCGATCCAGTACAAGCTCGCCGAGATGGCGATTCGCATCTACGCGGCCGAGACCATCACCTGGCGGGTGGTGGGGCTAATCGAGAGCCAGCTTGCGGATTTTTCCTGGGACAAGCCGGACGCCTCGCAGACGATGCTTCGTGCAATCGAAGAGTACGCCACGGAATGCTCGATGGTGAAAGTGTTCGCCTCGGAGGCGCTGGACTACGTGGTGGACGAAGGCGTGCAAATCCACGGCGGCTACGGTTATCACCAGGACTACGACGTCGAGCGCGCATACCTGGATTCGCGCATCAACCGCATCTTTGAAGGCACAAACGAGATCAACCGGCTGGTGACTACCGGGATGCTGCTGAAGCGGGCCGCGCGCGGGCAGCTGCCGCTGGTCGCCGCCGTGCAGAAACTATTGGGCGAAATTCTGAGCGGGCCGGCCTCGTCGAACGGCGGCGATGAAGAGATGCGGCTGGTAAGCAACGCCAAGAAGATCACGCTAATGGCGATTGGGCTGGCGTATCAGAAGTATCTGGACGCGCTGGAGAAGCAGCAGGAGATCGTGATGAGCATCGCCGATCTGATGATGGAGACGTTCGCCATGGAATCGGTGCTGCTGCGTTCGCGCAAGCTGGCGTCGGGCGGAAAGGGCGCGAATGCCGGCGATATGTGCGCGGTATTCCTGCGCGATGCCATGGGACGAATCGAGGTGTCCGCGCGTCACGTGCTGGGCGGCTGCTCGGAAGGAGACGCGCTGCGCACGAATATGGCGGTGCTGCGCCGGCTGGCGAAGTACGAGCCGGTGAACGCGGTAGCGCTGCGGCGGCAGATCGCGGGGCGTCTGCTGGCGCGCGAGCGGTACGGGGTTTAGATTAGGGAACTGCTATTCTTCGCGTAGCACCTGCATCGGCTCTACGCGGGCTGCCTTCGCGGCCGGCACGAGTGCGGAAACAATCCCGGTGAGCAACATCAATAGCGCGACGGCGCAGAAGGTCGCCGCGTCCAGAGCGGTGACACCGTACAACATCCCCGAGAGCAGGCGTGTGAAGAGAGCCGCCAAGGCCAAACCTGCCGCGCAACCGAGCAGCGATGCCCGCAAGCCTTCCCACAAGAAACTGTTCACGATTTGCCCCGGCAGCGCGCCGATCGCCAGCCGCAGGCCGACTTCGCGGCGGCGCAAACTGACGACGTAGCTCAGAGTTCCGTACAATCCCACGCAGGCCAGCGACACCGCGGTCAACGCGAAAAATGTGAGCAGGATTGTCCGCATCCGGTGCTCTCCCAGAGCGTCGTGCAGGTGTTCTTCAAGCGGAGAGACATCGTATACGGAGCGGGCAGGTTCCAATTCGTGAATCTTGCGGCGGATGGTTTCCGCTATCGCCATCGGTTCTCCGTGAGTCCGGACCACGATTGCGGGACTCGGCACAGGCGCGCTGTAGCACGTATAGACAGTCGGCTCCGGCTCTCTCTGTAAACCTTCCTCGCGCGCGTCGGCGACGATTCCACGAATTTCCGCGGGCGGTGAGTAGGGATTGGCCGGGACGGTGGCGAGATGATTTCCGAGGAACGTCCGGCCCGCGAAGTAGACATCGGCAAAGCGGCGGTTGACTACCACGCCTCCCGAACGATCCACGCTGCAGGCCGCGCCTGCGAGCACTGGAATGCGCATGGTCTCGAAGTAGCCGGCGGACACGAGGCGGGGCATGGCAATGATCTTGCGGTTGGGATCCGCGGCCCCTTCCACAATCCGAAATTCCCCAGGAAGCCCCCAGAGGAGTCCCGGCAAGGCGAGACTCGTGGCCGCGGCTTCCACGCCGGGCACGTGGCGGAGCGTGTCGAGCTCGCGATCGACGCGCTGCTGCATCCGGTTCAAGTTGCCGGTTTCTCCCCAGTTGGCGCTAATGCGAAAGGTGAGGACGTGATCGGCATCGAATCCGGGCGACACCCGTCCGAGCGCCTGGAAGCTGCGCAGCAGCAGTCCGGCCCCGATAAGCAGCGTTACGGCTAACGCCACTTGCACGCCGACGAGAAGCCATTGCACCGGGTTGCGCCCGGATACTTGGGTCCGGCTGCCCTGAGCGAGCGATCCGGCCAGGTTCCGCCGCGTGGCCCTTAACGCCGGGTACAGACCGCAGAGCAGAGTCGTAAGTACGGCGCAAATCACCGTATAGGCCAGCAGCCGGCCGTTGAGGACGATCTCGTCGACCCGAGGCAAGTCCTTCGCCAGCGCGCGGAACGCCGTCGAAGCGCCTCCGGCCAGCGCCAGTGCGACCGCTGAACCTGCCAGGGCCAGCACCAGCACTTCGGTGAGCAACTGAGCCACGATGGAGAGGCGCGCGGCGCCAAGCGAATACCGGATTGCGATCTCGCGTTGCCGGTCCGCCGTGCGCGCCAGCAGCAGCGCCGCGATGTTGGTGCAGGCGATCAGCAGCAGCACGCTCACGGCGCCGAAAAGAATCCATAACGAGCGCCCGACGCCGCCGACAGTAAGCTGTTTGAGTGGTTCGATCCGCACTGCCAGCGCGGCATCGGTCTTGGGATACGCTTTCCCAAGTTGTGATTGCACAGTAGCTAGATCGGCGCGCGCCTGCGCCAGTGTCACGCCGGGCTTCAGGCGGCCAATGACGGTATACCACGTTGCCTCACGGAACTGGTTGATTTGAGGATTGAGCAGCACGGGACTCCAGAAATCCACGGTGCGGTCGGGAAATAGGAAGGAAGCCGGCATCACGCCGACGATGGAAAACGTGAATCCCTCAACGCGCAATGTTCTTCCGATCGCATTCGGGTTTGCTGCGAAACGGCGCCGCCACAAACGGTCGCTGAGGACCACGACATTGCGCCCGGCAAGATAATCGTCCAGAACGAATCCGCGACCCAAGGCCGGCGGAATTCCCCAGACGGAAAAGAATCGAGGCGCGACCAGACCTTGCGTGAGCTTCTCCGGGATGTCGCCGCTGGTTTCGGATACATCCTGCGTGAAATAGCCAGTCATCCCCTGAAATGTGGAATTCATTCGATTCCAATCTTCCACCCGCACCGGGGCCACGTGCGGTTCGGAACTCTTGGCTTTGGGATTGTACTGGGCTAACTGCATCAGCTGATCGCCGTTAGGAAACGGCATAGGCCGCAGCAGGATGGCGTCGATGGCCGAAAACACTGCGGTGTTGGCGCCGATGCCGAGCGCGAGTGTGACGATGACCGTTGCCGAAAACGACGGCGATTTTCGAATGAACCGCAGGGCCGAGCGCAGGTTCCTCATAGCGCTTTCGACGATGCGAACCTGGTAAACGTCCCGAAGTTCTTCGGTGAGCTGGGCCTTGCCTCCAAATTCCAGCACGGCTTGCCGCCGCGCCTCGTCGGGCGGAACGCCGGCGGCCATCTTTTCCTCGATCAGCTTGTCGATGTGAAAGCGAAGTTCGCGGTCAAACTGCGCATCGCGATCGGATTTCGGAGGTTGACTCATGACTCGGCCTCGGTGGATCGTGCGCGAAGAATTTCGGAGACCGCGCCAGCGAGGCGCTGCCAGTTGGATTCCTCCTCCGCCAGTTGCTTGCGGCCTTTGGGGGAAAGGCCATAGAACTTCGCTTCGCGGCCGTTATCGGACTCGCCCCACTCGGCCTTCAGCCAGCCGCGCTTCTCGAGGCGGTGCAGGGCGGGATACAGCGAGCCTTGCTGGACCTGCAACACGTCTTTGGAAATCTGGCGGATGCGCTGCGAGATGCCGTATCCGTGGACCGGGCCCAAGGCCACG
This sequence comes from Bryobacteraceae bacterium, assembly GCA_036406715.1. Classification (GTDB taxonomy): domain Bacteria; phylum Acidobacteriota; class Terriglobia; order Bryobacterales; family Bryobacteraceae; genus PSRJ01. The sequence continues at coordinate 17,976 of DASXAK010000188.1, forward strand.
ATCTTGAGGATCAACATGTCGAGCGTCCCCTGCAAGAGGTCGGATTTTTCGGGAGGCATCGAACACTCTCCTAGATGTTCTACCTATATACGCTGGTATATGTAGAATGTCAAGGAGAGGGCCGACACAGATGATGCCGATGCGGCGCGCCACTGATTTTGATTCGCAATCTTTTTACATCTCTCGGACAGTCTCACCGCAGGAGGGTGGTTTAAGATCGAGCCGGGGAGCCAGATGATTCAAAAAATTTGTTGGGGAGTTTTGTGCCTCGTAGCACTTTTGATCGCGCAGGAGAAAGCCATAGATGTGCAGCGAAGCACGATCACCATTCATGTCGGCAAGGCCGGCCTGTTCAGCGCGGCCGGGCACGAGCACTGGGTGGAGGCGCCGATTTCCTCCGGCGTGATCCACGAGTCTTCGCCTGCGCGTGTAGAGTTCAAAGTGAACGCCGCGAAGATGCAGGTTAAGCCGGATCCGAAGGTGGACGCGAACACACAATCGCAAATCCAGAAGGACATGCAAGAGAGAGCCCTCGAAAGCGCCAAGTACCCTGAAATTGCATTTCGTTCGTCGCGCGTGGAGAAACAGTCGGACGGGCAGTGGAGAGTGGAGGGCATGCTCACACTGCACGGCGAGATGAAGCCGGTCGTGGTTTCTGTGCTGCGTTCAGGGAACGCGTATACCGGGCGCGCCACGCTTCGGCAGACCGATTTCGGCATGAAACCGATTACCGCCGCGGGCGGCACCGTAAAAGTGAAGAACGAGCTGGAGATTGAGTTCCGCGTTGTCACCCAATCCGAATAAAGCACTCGACCGGGAAGGCCGCCCGGCGATTTCGGGCCCCAGTCTCCGTGACCCTTATAGCAGCTTCAGGCTTTCGACCTTGATGGTGTCGCCCTTGATCTCGCCAGTGACTTGGACCTCGAGGTCGTCCAGCTTCTTCGATGCCTTAATGGCTTCCACGGCCTTGCGGTTTCCGGCCGGATCGAACGCGAGGAATTTCTGATCGTAAGTGAAAACGCCGTAGCCGCTTTTCTGGCAGGCGGGCATCAGAGCGCATTCGCGCGTATGAGCTTCGGCCACGATCATGCCACCTTCAATCCCAGTGGGCAGCACGCGCACTTCGGCTTTTCCGGAGCACGCTTTGTCCATCAAAACTCCCTTCACGTCCGTAGCCGAGGCAACCCCGGCCAAACCGGCTACCAAGCCGGCCAACTGCAGACTCCGCCACAGAGTCATCGCCTTCACATTCCTCCTTTGAAGATGCGCCTGGAAAAACGGGAACGGGAGCCGGGTCGACCGGCGCCCATTTTCCCCAAGCGTCTATTCGAATACTATTTTAGACTTACTGCCGCCCAGGCCGATCCACTCGATGTGCGGCATGCCGTTGGACTGACTGGTGGAGACTTCGGTGGCCTGGAAGGGTTTGTCGGATGACTCAATTTTGGCCTTGGCGGCAATGTCGTGTCCTTGAGAGTCCTTGAGGACCACGTTGTCCCCGTCCACCTTGACCTTATAGTCGCCGGCATTCAACGTCGTGGATCCGGCCTGTGAAGTATTGTATAGCGTGAAATTGTATGTCTTCGCGCTGGCGAGCCCAACGCCCAGCAACGCGACCAAAAGTAAGCGCGTAAGCATCTCATCCTCCGAAATGTAAACTCTATGAATAGATACGACGCCACACAGGCAAGGGTTACCGGACGGCGTTTGGGCCGGCGGCTGTGATGAGCAATACGGAGACGTTATCGCTTAAAGCGGGGCATCGGGGCGCGCGATCGAACGCCACATGTGGGCGACGGGGCTGTTGTCATAGCCCAACCCTTCCTTCGGTTGCTTGAAGTGCCGGCCGATGATGTCGGTGAACTGTTCAATCTGCGGCTTCACGTTGGGATCGAATGCATAGAGATCATTCACCGTGACCTGACGCGGATAGATGTACCACTTGTGCTTGCGGACCATCTGATAGGCGGCTTCGATGTATGGTTCGGGCTTGTAATCGGAGCCGAACATGCGGTTGTACAGAACCGGGTACTCGTAGCCGTTCTCCTTGTCCTCGTAAAACCGCAAGGCCTGGTGATAGCGGATCGCGAAAGCGGTCTTCTCGGAAACATACGGCTCGCACAACTGCGCACCCCACCAGCCGTGATCGACCTTGATGATCTCCTGGACAGTGTCGTGCAGCAGGCAAGCGAGAACGACTTCCTCGGGCATGCCGTTTTTCATGGCGAGGTTGGCGCTTTGCAGCACGTGATTAGAGGTACCCATGAATCGCAGCTTGAAGAAGTCGATCAGGGTCGGCTTGTCGGGCATGGGAGGGAGCTTCTTGACATTGCCGTGCGCGCTGGCGAACAGGTTGCCGACGCCGCGGCGCGTGGGCCGGGTTTCGATCTCAGCCTCCACCTCGGCCATCGTTGGGAATTTCTCGCCAGGCCGGGCAGGACCCGCCAGAGCCGCCGCCTGATTCAACTGGGACATCATATGCTCTTCGAGCGCGTCGGCTTTGGCTTCGTCCGTCATTCCGTCGAGAGCGACCGTGCCCCCGAGGCTCGCCAGAAACGCCTTGCGATCGATCTCCATGGATCCCCCCTGACTTTTAGGATGGCAGAATTTTTGCGGCCCCGTCCATCGCGCAGGAGTATATAGTTTGTTCAAGGGATGGCAAACGCCAAAGGGTCGCAACGCGGGGCGCGCCGCGTGGTCACGCTCGCCATGGTAGCGGCGGCGCTCGCGGGGATCGCCTTCAATTTCTCGCTGACGCGGACCACGCGATTCGGGCGCAACGTCGACTTCGATACGTTCTATGCCGCGGGCAAGCTGGCCGGCACGGGCCGGCTGTATGACTGGGACGCGATTCAGGCGCTCGAACGGCAGAACCGGGCGAGCAACCCGCTTCCCTTTGGCCGGATTCCCGCGGTGGCGTTCGCATTCAAACCGCTTTCGGCGCTGCCTTACAAATGGGCGGAAGCGTTGTGGCTGGGCATCGGCATCGCGGCGTTGGGCGGCTTTGTAGCTTTATGGCCGCTGGCGGGAAGGTTACGCGCCGCGGCGGCGGTCTGCTGGTCGTTCCCGGCGGCGATGGTTCTGGCGTTCGGGCAGGACACTACGCTGTTTCTGTTTTTTGTCGCGCTGGGAGTTTGGCTGCTGATTCGCGAGAAGGAAGTAGCCGCGGGCGTGGTGTTGTCGTTGTGCGTGATCAAACCGCATCTCGCGCTGCTTGTGCCGATCTGGTTGATCGCCACCAGGAAATGGAAAACGATCGGGGGAGGGCTTGGCGGCGGCATTGCGATCCTGGCGGTTTCGTTTGCGGTTGAAGGAATCGACTGGCCGAAGCGGTTTCTCGCGGCGGCTCCGGGGTTGGCCGATGCTCCGCTCAAAATGCCGAACATGCGCGGGCTGCTGGCGCTGGTCGGAAGCGGGATGAGACTGGAGGTCGCCCTGGCCTTGCTGCTCGCCGGGGCAGTTTGGTATCTCAGCCGCCATGTCGACCTGACGACGGCAGCGGCATTGGCTTTGGCCGGCGGACTTGCCGTCAGCCACCATGCGTACACGTACGACGCGGTGCTCTTGCTTCCGCTGTTGCTCGTGACCTGGGAGCGGGACGGCCGGGCGTGGCTCCGACTTTGGACGCTGTTGCTCTTCACGCCGATCCCGTACCTGCTGTTGCTGGCGGAGAAGGCGTGGCCCGCTCAATTGGCGCTGATGGGATACATACTGGTACTGCTCGGGGCGGAAGTGTATCGCGTCGGACGCGGCAGTCAGGCGGGCGAGCCCACGGAAGCGCCGCCGAAACGAAGCCCGGTCGGCCCAGTGTAAACGGACTGGGGCCGGATTAACCTTCCGTCGCGAAGCTGTTCGAGGCAGTGAGCAGCCCAGCCGAGGACGCGGCCGACCGCAAAGGTCGGGGTGAAGAGCTCGGCGGGCAAGCCGACCCCGTGCAGCAGCAGGGCGGTATAGAACTCGACATTCGTGTCCAGCCGGCGGCCGGGTTTCCGTTCGCGAAGCAGGCGCAAGGCCGTGGTTTCGACGGTTCGCACAAGCTCATAAAGCTGGCGGTCGCCGGCTCCGGAGAAGAATTGCGCGGCGGCTTGGGCGAGGATATCGGCGCGCGGATCGCGGACACGGTAGACACGGTGACCGAATCCCATGAGCCGCTCGCCGCGATCGAGCCTTGCCCGAATGATTTCTTCGGCCCGCTCCGGCGTGCCGATCTCGAAGACCATGTCGAGCGCCGGACCGGGCGCACCGCCGTGCAGTGGTCCTTTGAGCGCGCCGAGGGCGCCGGCGATGGCGGAGATCACGTCCGAGTGGGTCGATACGATGACTCGGGCGGTAAACGTGGAGGCGTTAAGGCCGTGATCGCAAACGGTGTTGAGATAGGTTTCCAATGCCCGCACACGCTCTGTGGGAGGCTCGATGCCCAGTAGTTGATGGAGGTAGAAGGCGGCATGCGAAAGGCCGGAGCGGATGGGGACAGGGGGCTCCCCCTGGCGGAGCCACCAGTATGCGCCGACGATCGCGGGGAAGGATGCGATGGCAGTGAGGGCATCTTCGCGAGGATTCTCCGGACGGCCCAGACGGAGAAGCGGCGCGGCCATGAGGAGCGCCTCCATAGGGGTTGCATCGAGTTCCGCGGCCTCTCGCAAAACGTCGGTGATGGCGCGGGGCAGCGCACGGCGGGCGGCCAGCTCGCGCGTGAAGGCGAGCCGCTCGGACGGATCGGGCAGGCGGCCTTCCAGGAACAGAAATGCGACATCCTCGAAAGCGGCTTTGGGCGCCAGGTCTTCGGCGGCATACCCGCAAAGAGTCAGACGGCCGGCCTCGCCATCGACGTGGCTGAGGCAGGTAGATGCGGCCACGACGCCTTCCAATCCTTGTGTCACGCCTCCATGGTGATGCCGGTTGAAATATATTGTCAATATTGATTAGATAATCAATGTATATGAGCCCCTATCTGACGGCCGAGGAAGCCGCCGCGACGCTCGAGATCTCGAAGGCGACGCTCTACGCATATACCAGCCGAGCGCAATTGCGGTCCGAACCGGTACCCGGACGGCCGAGAGAGCGGCGCTATCTCCGGCAGGACGTCGAGCGGCTGCAGGAACGGAAGGAGGCACGGCGCGATCCCTCCAAGGCGGCGGCGCGCGGCCTGCATTGGGGTAGCCCGGTTCTGGAATCGGGGATCACGCTGATTGAGGACGGCCGGCTCTACTATCGAGGGCGGGACGTTATGCAGCTTATGGAGACGGCCGGCCTGGAACAGATCGCGGAACTATTGTGGGACGGAGCGCCCGTTGCGGAGTGTCCACTTACTGCAAAACAACTGTCATTTCTTCGCGGCTGCACGCGGGATCCGTTGGCCGTGTTTCAAATGGCTCTGCCCCTCGCGGCGGCCGCGGATCCGGCCGGCCACGATTTGCGGGCCGCAGGGGTGCGGCAAACCGGCGTACGCATCCTTCGCTTGTTTGTCGCTGCGATCACCGGACGCACTGCTCCGGGGCCGGCGCATGTCGCGCTTCGGGCGGCGTGGGCGCCGAAGCACGAGCAGGCGGGCGACGCAATCCGCAAGGCGCTGGTCCTGTGCGCCGATCATGAGCTGAATGCGTCGGCGTTCACGGCCCGGTGCGCGGCCTCGACCGGAGCGTCGCCTTACGATGTGATTACTGCGGCATTGGCTGCGCTGCGGGGAAGCCGGCATGGGGGCGCGACCGAGCGGGCGTCGGCCTTGTTCGCGGAGGCCCGCACACCGCACCAAGCGCGGAGCGTTGTGGCTAGCCGGCTCCGCCGTGGAGAGGCGCTGCCGGGGTTCGGACATCCTCTGTATCCCGACGGCGATCCGCGCGCGCGGCTGTTGCTGCAAATTTTGGAAGCCGCCGGAAACCGGGCGGAGTGGCGGTTGGCGAGGAGTTTGTGGAAGGTCGGCGCCGCGCTGCTGAAGGAGGAGCCGAATTTGGATTTCGCGCTAGTCGCTCTGGCGCGCACGTACCGGTTACCGGCCGGGGCTCCGCTCATCCTGTTCGCATTAGGTCGAACGGCCGGGTGGATCGCGCATGCCATGGAACAGTATGCCGCGGGGGAACTGATCCGGCCCCGGGCGCGCTATACCGGGCCAATGCCGCTGGGCAGGTCCTGATGCGGGTAAACTCCGACCTACCCACCGCCGTTCAGCGGGTCGTGTAGGTTTCGCTATAGCCGTTACGGCCGTTGGTTACCGTGAACTTGCCGTCGCGCGAGATCGAGGCTTTCAGCCAATTGCCTTTGCACTGGTCGGTGGGCTCGAGGTTGGCGATGCGCTTCTCGTCCGTGTTGTGCGCTTTGTCGGTGGCGAGAGCCAGATGAGATTGCCACACGCCTTGAACGCCCTGGATCTTCTGGATGGTGTCCCAGGCAGAAACCTGCAGGCCTTTGCGCGGCCCGTCATTGACGATCACGACCTGCGGCTTGAGCGCCCAATAGAGCGGCGGAAAACCGGACGCGTCATTGACAAAGCCGTGGTGCGTAGCCTGGACTAGAGTGACGGTGCCGACTTTGTTCACCGGACAACCGAGTTCGATTTCCTTGTCCCAGGTGAGGTCACCGACGTCGAAGAACTTGAACTTGCCGTAGGTGAGCACGAATCCGGCGCTGCGCTGGTTCTCCGTTTTGTCGGCCTCGTGCGGCTTGGCATCCGCGCAGAAGGAATTCGGGCCGCCGCCCTTCAGCGGCTTGTCCAGCAGGGCGCCGTTGGCGGAAATGACTTCAATCTCCACGCCGGAAAGCGGAATGCGGTCACCCGGTTTGACGGTGGTGCGCTTGCCTTCAGCCACGGATTTGTACGCGCTGAAGAGCTGCACGGCATTTGGCGTAGTCTCGATGGAATCGCCGTGGTCGTAGTAGCGATCAATGGGAATCATCTTCGAGAGCGCGGGCGTGCCGCCGACGTGATCACCGTGGAAGTGGGTGGTCAGCAACATGTCGATCTTCTTCAAGCCGGCCATCTGGGCGACGGCGAAGACGCGCTTGGGGTCGCGATCGTCGGGGCTGGGGTTGCCGGCGTCCACCAGCAGGGATTGGCCGGTGGGAGAAACGATGAGCGTGGCACCACCACCTTCGACATCGATCCAGTAAATATCGAGCGTGCGCGACTGGGCTGCGAGCAGGGCTGCGGCAGCGGCGATCAGAATAGCGAGCTTACGGAGCATCCTATTTTCCTACCACAATCAGATGGAAGCTGTCGGGGACCATCGACGGACGGCCCTTCTTCTCGCCGCCCTGGGGCGGTCCGGCTTCCGCGCTCGAGAGATAAATGTGGTGTGTCTTGGGGTCCAGGGTCAAGGTCCGGGCAAACATCTCAGTTTTCACCGTATCGACGGCTTGCCACTTGCCGTTGACCTCTTTGACGATAGTGAGAGTGCCGTCGCGGCCATTGGAGCTGAAGGCTTCGCCGGTGGAGGGGTCGAACGCAGCGCCATCCGGACCCTGTCCGATTTCAGGGCTGGCGATGACCTTCAGGGTCTTGGCATCGGTGACGGCCATCATTTTGTTGGCGCAGACGGAGAAGAGCACGCCCTTCCGGGTATCGATGGCGAGACCGGAAGGTTCTTCGCAAGGCTTGATGGATCCGCGGCGCGTGACATTGGCGTTGGCGGCATCGATTTCGGCAATCTCGCTGGTGTTCTCGACGTTGAAGAAGATATGGCCGGCGCCATCGACGACGGCGAATTCCGGTTTGCCGCCGACGGGGATGGTGGTCACGATCTTGTCGGTCTTTGCATCGATGGCCGTGGCGTCATTGGAGCGGCCGTTAAAGGTGTAGACGCGCTCCGACTTCGGCTCGTAGATGATGGCATCGGGGTTGGTGCCGGTCATCGCAACTTTGCCGAGGACTTTGAGGGTTTTGAGGTCGAAGACGGCTACGTCGTTGGTGCGGCCGTCGCTGATATAGCCTTTGTTGAGCGTATCGGCGATGGCGATGCCATGGACGCCCTGTGTGTCCGGGATCTCGCCGACAACCTTGCCGGCGTCGGGATCAACGACGACCACGCGCGTTGCGTTGGAGACGTAGAGGCGGCGGTTGGCATTGTCCAGGGTCAGGTAGTCCCAGAAGCCCTGGCCGCCGATTTTGATGGTGCTGAGCACGTGATAGCCCTCGGCGGCGAGAGCCGCTCCGGCGATCAGCAGAAGAGTCATCGTACGTCGCATAGGTTTCTCCTGTCATGTTGAGTGGTGCCGGCCGCCGATGTAGTAGTGAACGGCCGGAGTTACGACCAGGGAGAGAATCATCGAGGCGAGAATGCCGCCGATGACGGCTATCGCCAAAGGTTGCAGCATTTGAGAGCCCGCGCCGACACCGAGTGAGAGGGGAATCATCCCGGCCACGGTGGCGAGAGCGGTCATCAGGATCGGACGGAGGCGGCGCTCGCCGGCGTGCAGCATGGCTTGTTCGGCTGGCACGCCGGACGCACGGAATTTCTGATCGGCATCGAGCAGCAGAATGCCGTTCTTGGCGACGATGCCGATGACCATGATCAGACCCATGAACGAAGAGAGATTGAAGGTCGTGCCGGTGAGGAGTAGCGCGACGAACACTCCGGACGTCGAGAGCAAGGCGGAACAAAGCACGGAGATGGGCGCGGCGAAATTGCCGAATTCAAAAAGCAGCACGGTGAAAACCAAAATGACGGCGAGGATGAGCACGAAGACCAGGTCGCGGAACGATTTCTGCTGCTCCTCGTATTGGCCGCCGTATTGGACTCGAATGTTGGGCGGCAAGTTGAGTTCATTCACCGCCTGCTGCACCTTCTGCATGCCTTCGCCCAGGCTCATCCCTTCGAACCGCGCCGTGACCTGAACATCGCGCTGCAGATTCTCGCGGCGAATTTCGGTTTCACCGGGAACTTCGGTAACCGTGGCCAGCGCGCCTAGGTTGGCGATCTTACCGGTCGAGCTGACAAGGGGCGTGTTGCGGATGGCGTCGAGCGAAGTGCGCGTGCCGTCAGGGAAGCGGACCCGAATCGTGTAGGCGCGGTCGTTGAGCACCACGGGCGTAGTCGCCGGTTCGCCCTGGAGGATCGCGCTGGTGTCGAGCTCGACTTCCTGCGGTGTGAAGCCGGCGCGCGCCACCACGCCGGGATCGACATTAAAGACCCGCGCGGGGCCGCTAATGGTGTTCTCGATGCCGTTGAGCTCATCCACAACGCCGGGGATTTTCTTGATCGCGTTGCCGACGCGCGGCGCCCATTCGTTGAGCACACCAGGGTCCTGCGAGAAGAGTTTGATGACGCACGGCTCGGGCGCGCCCTGCAGGTCGCCGATCATGTCCTGGAGGAGCTGCGGGAACTCGACATCGAGCACCGGCTCGAGCTTGTTGATCCTGGCGCGGACGTCGGCGATCACCTCTTCGGCGCTGCGCTTCCGATTGCGTTTCAGCTTGACGGATAGGTCGCCCGTATTGGCCTCGGTGACGAAGAAAATGCCGAGCTGGAGGCCGGTGCGGCGCGACGTGCTTTCGACCTCGGGGGTGGCGCGCAGGATCTGTTCCACGTGGGTGACCACGCGGTTGGTGTCGGCGAGCGACGCGCCAGCCGGCATGATGTAGTCGATAATGAAGCCGCCTTCGTCCATGGCGGGCAGCAGGTCGGAGCCGAGACTCCTATAGCAGAGGTAGGAAGCGCCGATCAGGATAATCACAAAGAGCGCCAGCGCGAACCGATGTTCGAGAGTAAAGCGCAGCGTGCGCTCGTAGGGGCGCATTAACCAGCCGGGTACGGTCTGCTCGCCGGCTTGCTCCCGGCGCTGCTGGCGCAGGAAGTAGTGGCTGAGCGTGGGGGTCCAGGTAAGGGCGAGCGCCAGCGACGTGAGCAGCGCGGCGCCAACCGTGATGGCGAGCGCGCGGAAAAACACTCCGGTGACGCCCGTAATCGAGATCAACGGCAAGAACACGACGATGGGGGTCAGGGTGGATCCCACCAACGGCACGCGGATTTCGCGCAGCGCATTGCGGATGGCTCCCGCGCGCGACTCGCCGGAATCGCGATGCATGACGACATTCTCGACCACGACGATCGCATCGTCGATAACCAGCCCGACCGCGGCCGCGAGACCGCCGAGCGTCATGAGGTTGAACGTCTGGCCGAGCGCCCTCAGGATCAGGAACGTCACCGCGATCGTGACCGGGATCACGAGGCCCGCGACCAGAGAAGTCCCCCAATCGCGTAAGAACAGAACCATGATCAGAGAGGCGAGAACGAGGCCGATCAGAATGGCGTCGCGGACGCTCTTGATCGAATCGGTGACGATCTCGGATTGATCGTAAAACGGGCGCAGGTCGATGCTCTTGGGAAGCGATTTCCGGATCTCCTCAATCTCGGCGTGCACCGCATTCGCCACCTCGACCGTGTTGCTGTCCGGCTGGCGCAGAATGTTGAGGAGGACGGCAGGTTTTCCGTTGGCCGTGACTACCGTATAAACCGGCATGACCGATGGCGTAACCGAGGCAACATCGCCGATGCGCACCAGCGCGCCGTTGGGCGCAGTCTTGACGACGACTTTCGAAATCTCGTCGGGCGTGCGCGCCTGGCTGGTCATCAGGCTCAGCACGAGTTGGTGCTGCATTTCGATGAGGCCGGGAGAGTCGATGAGGTTGCCGCGGCTGATGGCATCGAGGATGTTCGGAATCGTGGTGGCGGTCTGGATCAGCTTCGAAGGATCGGGCTGTACCTGGAATTCGGGCTGCTGGCCTCCCTGCACGACCACGCTCGAGACGCCAGCCTGGCGGTTCAGCCGCGGCTTGATCTCGTAATTCGCCAACTCCCAGATCTGTGTCTGCGGCACGACGTCGGAGGTGAGACTGTATCCAATGACGGGGAATGCGGCGAACGTCTGGCGGTTGGCCGTGACCTTGGCGGTAGACGGCAGCGAAGTCTGGATGCGCGCAATGGCAGCATTGACCAGATTCAACGTGCGGTACATGTCCACGTTCCAACTGAAGAACAGATCGATTTCGGCTGTGCCGCGGCTGGTAATCGACCATATGTTATCGAGCCCCTGAACCGTATTGACGGCCTCTTCGAGCGGTCGCGTGATGGTGACTTGCATCTGGTCGATGGGCATCACGCCGTTGTCGACGCCAATGATGATGCGGGGAAAGTTAGTCTCGGGGAATACGGCAATGGGGATAGTCAGAGCCAGGTAGATGCCGACCGCGACCAGCGTAAGGATGACGAAGATAATCGGCTTGCCGTGGCGGGCGGTCCAGTGCTGCTGTTCTCCTTGGTTGGTGACGGGCGGCCTGGTGGAGAGCTGGCTCATTTCTTCGCGGGCGGCGCGTTGTCTTCGTCTTCGTCGTCGGCCTTTTCTTCCGCCGCGCCGACGATCTTTACCTTGGCCTTGTCGTCCACACCCAAGCCGCCCACTGTGACCACTTCATCGCCAGGCTTCACGCCGCTGAGGATCTGGACCTTGTCGGCGTATCGGACACCGACTTGTACCGGCCGCACGTGCGCGACCGAATCAGAACTCACAGTTAGAACGGCGGCGCCCCCTTCTTCTCGGGGCAAAATGGCGGAGGCGGGCACGATCGAAGCGTTGCGGATGGTATCGGTGAGGATGGACGCGTGGACGGCGGCGCCCGGCTTGAGACGCTCCTCGGGGTTGGCGGCCGTGATCCATACCTGGATCGTAGTGGTATTGGGATCGGTTGCCGGGCTCACCACCGTGACTTTACCTTCGAGTTTGTCCTCGCTGCCGGTTTGAGTGATGGTGGCGGCTTGACCGAGCTTGATGGCGCCGGCCTGCACCTGCGGCACGTTGACGCGGGCGATGACGCGCGAGATGTCGATCACCGTTAGCAGCGGTGCGCCGGCACTGGCCATCTCTCCGGCGTAGAGGGGCCGATCGGAAACCACGCCGCCGATGGGGCTGCGGATTTCTGAGTAACTCACCTGCGCCTCGGCGGACTGCAAGTGGCCGCGGGCGGCTTCCACCTGCGCCTGCGCGCTCTTCACCAGTTCTTCTTTGCCCACGCTCTGCAGTGCCTTGAGGTGCTCTTTGGCAGCTTCCGATTGCCCCTTGGCCTGCGCGTAGCTGACCTCGGCGTCGTCCACTAACTTGCGTGCGATGGCGCCTTGCTCGAGAAGTTGCTTGCGCGACTCGAGTACCCGCTGCGCCGCGTCGAGCGCCTGCTGACCCGCCTGGACGTCGGTCTGAGCCTTGATGATCTGTTCCGGAATGCTGGCGTCAGAAGTGGACCGCAAATTGGATTCGGCCTGTTGCAGCAGGCCTCGGCTTTCGGCTGCGGTGGCCGAGAGATCGCGATTCTCGAGAACGGCGAGGATCTGGCCGGCCTTCACATGATCGCCGCGATTGACCAGGAACTTCTGCACGGGCGCGCTGATCTTCGGCATGATGCTGGCCTGTTCCTGCGGATAGAGTACGCCATCTGCCTCAACCACGCGGCGTATGGTGTCCTGGGTGACGGCGGTAACCTGGACGGGCGCGGGAGCTTCGGCCTTCTTCTCTTCGTCGTCCTTTTTCGAGCAGCCGCAAATCACGAGTGTGCCGGCGGCCATGAAGAGCATCGGCGTTCGAAGCGGCGAAGTGCGTCGCGGCATGGCTTAGAAAGTTCCGGTCAGCGTCTGGAGGTTGGCGAGCGCCACGCGGTAACGGGCCAAGCCGTCGTCATACGCGTTGCGGGCCTGGTTTAGTGTATTCTGCGCGTCCACAAGCTCCAATATCGTAGCTTCGCCGGCTTGGTATCGCAAGGTGTTGAGGCGGAGGTTGTCGTTGGACAAGTCGGTGGATTGGCGAAGCAGGTCCGTCTCGTCGCGCGCCGTCTGCGCTTCCTGATAGAAGCCGGTGAGATTCCGCACCAACAGCCGCTGGGTGGCGGTCAGCTCGACAGTAGCCAGGTCCCGGCGGAGCTCGGCCTGCCGGAGTTTGCTCTTCCGCGCGCCCCAGTCCCAGAGAGGTAGCGTCAGCGACGCCGTTAGAAAG
>DASXAK010000189.1:0-3166 GCA_036406715.1 Bryobacteraceae bacterium
CGCCACTATCGCGTATTAGAGCTTGCAGGTTCCCTACCCGGAGTTCACCGGCATCACGGAATCGCTGCGGCCGTTGGGAAAGAGCTTGTACAACTCGATGCAGGTTTCGGTGGAGAAGCGCCTGCAAGCGGGCTTGCAGGGGCGGTTCAGCTTCACCTGGACCAAGATCATGCAGGAGACCGGCTACCTGAACGATCAGGACGACTGGAACATGCTCGCCCGCGTGCAGGCCGGGGAGCCGAGCAAAGTGGCGACCCTGAGCATGACCTACATGCTGCCGATCTTTTCGAAGCGGCAAGGTTTCGTTCACAACGTTTTCGGCGGTTGGGAAGCGAGCGGCATCCTGCGCTACCTGAACGGGTCCCTGGTGGGCGCGCCGGGCGGCGTATACTCGACGGGCGTCAATCCGAAACTGGACGATCCGACGTATCAGCACTGGTTCAACACCTGCACACTCAACACGTCCGGCGCGCGCCAGAACTGCGCGGATGCGAACCAGCCGGTAGCATTCATTCAGACGCCGCCGTACACGCTGCGCACGTTGAGCGGCGTGCTGCCGGGCATCCGGACCGAGGTTCCGACTACGATGGACTTCTCGTTGTTCAAGACGTTCCAGGTGCACGAGAAGGCCAAACTCCAGTTCCGCGCCAACGCGTATAACCTGGCGAACACCCCGATCTTCGGCGGCCCCAATACAACGACGGGCGTGATCGGGATCGGGCAGGTGAACGATCCGCGCATCGTGGAACTGGCGCTGAAGTTGAACTTCTGACCCGGAGCGCGAACGGTTCTTATGCGCGCTACAAGAGGCGGCCGCGGCCCGCGCGCGGCGGGCCTCCTGATCCTGCTGGCGGCGGTCGTGCTGCCGATCGTCGGCGGCCCCGGCCGCGATGCGCTTCGGGAGGGCTTCCGCAATCCACCGGCGGAGGCCCGCATGCGCTGCTACTGGTGGTGGCTGAACGGAAACACCGATGAAGCCGCCATCACACGCGACCTGGAGCAGATGAAGGCGAAGGGTTACGGCGGCGCTCTGTTGGTCGACGCCGACGGGTCGGGGCAGCGCGGAAATCGAATCACTACGGCCGGTCCGATGTTTGGGACGCCGCGGTGGCGCGCCCTCTATTTGCACGCGGTGCGGGAAGCGGCGCGGCTGGATCTCGAAATCAGCCTCAACATCGAAAGCGGGTGGAACCTCGGCGGCCCGGACGTTACGCCCGAGGAAGGCGCGAAGCTCCTCACGTTCGCACGCGTGACCGTGGAAGGACCAGCCGAGGTCAAACGCGAATTGCCAAAGCCTCCGGCGGCGCCGACCGGGTTCTACCGCGATATCGCCGTGCTGGCGTATCCCCTGCGGCATGACGCGTCGATCGAACGGCGGCCGATCCGGCAACTGGCGGCCAAAGCCGCAGCGACGGAGGTCGGCATGTCGATGCCGGTGACGACTTCGCTGCTCGAAGACGTTCCGGCATCCGAGGACGAAGAAGACGCCAAGGCGGCCGACATCCGCGATGTGAGTGTGCACATGACCGCGGACGGGCAATTCGCCTGGACGGCTCCGGCCGGAGCCTGGGAGATCCTCCGGGTTGGATATACGGCCAGCGGGGCACGGATCTCGACCTCCAGCGGCGGCTGGCAGGGGCTGGCGATCGATTACCTGGACCGGTCGGTATTCGAAGCCTATTGGAAAAGGAACGTGGCGCCCTTGCTGGACGCGGCGCGTCCATTTTTGGGCAAATCGTTGAAGTACCTGGTTACCGATAGCTGGGAGCTTGGCGGAGTGAACTGGACGCCGCGATTCCGGGAGGAGTTCCGAACGCGGCGCGGTTACGATTTGCTCCCGTACCTGCCGGTGGTCGCGGGACGGATCGTGGAATCGCGTGAGAGGAGCGGCCGGTTTCTCAACGATCTGCGGAGGACGGTGGGAGACCTGGTCATTGACGGCCACTATCGGCCCTTCGCCGAGATGGCGGCACGCTACGGCCTGGGGATCCATCCGGAATCGGGCGGCCCGCACGGAGCGCCGATCGACGCCCTCGAGACGCTGGGGGTGAGCGCGTTCCCGCAGACCGAGTACTGGGCCCCTTCGGCGACGCACCGGGTGACGGACGAGGAGCGGTTCTTTATCAAAGAGGCGTCGAGCGCCGCGCACATCTACGGCAAAACGATCGTGGCAGCCGAAGGCATGACCAGCATCGGCCCGCAGTGGGAAGAAACGCCGGCGAGTCTCCAGCCGGCGTTCGATCACGCCGTGACGGAAGGCATGAATCGCCTGGTGTGGCACACTTTCACGTCGTCGCCAAAGGAGATGGGACTGCCCGGGCAGGAGTACTTCGCGGGCACGCACCTGAATCCGAATGTCACGTGGTGGTCAATGGCGGGCGCGTTTATCAGCTACATCAATCGCGTGCAGTTCCTGATGCAGCAGGGACGGCCGGTGGCGGATGTCCTCTACTACTACGGCGACCAAGTCCCGAACTTCGTGCAACTGAAGTCGTCCGACCCCGCGAAAGTATTGCCCGGATACGACTACGACGTGACCAACGAATTCGTGTTGACGCATCGGCTGGCGGCGCGTCCCGGCGCGCTGTTCCTGCCGGAAGGAGTTGCTTACAAGCTCCTGGTCTTGCCGGATCTGCCATCGATTTCGCCGGCTGCCATCGGGGCGATTCGCAAGCTGGTAGCGGACAGAACAGCCGTGCTCGGCGCCCGTCCGGAACGCGCCACGGGATTGATGGGCGATGACGAAGTGCGGGCGATCGCGGCGGAGGTGTGGGGCGACTGCGGGCAGAACGGCGTCAAGCAGCATCGCTTCGGAAAGGGTACGGTCTATTGCGGGCAGCCGGCGCGTGACGTTCTGGTAGAGATGAAGGTGTTGCCGGACTTCAAGGGCGCCGGCCTGGACTATGTGCACCGGCAGACGGACGGAGCAGACCTATATTTCATCCGCAACACCCGGGCAGAAGCAATATCGGAGGATGCGGTGCTGCGAGTGGCGAACAAAGCGCCCGAGAACTGGTCCGCCGACAGCGGACGAATCGAAACGATTCCGGTGTATCAGGCGACCGATGACGCCCGTACGCGCGTGCCGGTTCGGCTTGGTCCGCTCGGCAGCATGATTCTCGTGTTTCGGCAGAACGCCGGTCCGCATCTGGAGCAGACGTCGTGG
>DASXAK010000190.1:0-8276 GCA_036406715.1 Bryobacteraceae bacterium
CACGAAGCCGTGGACGACGGAGCTGCATCCGGAGCTGATTCCCGACACGGAGCTGATTGAGTTCGTCTGCAACGAGAACGAACGGGATCAGCGGCACCTTGTGGGGAAGTGAGCCTGATGGGGTAGGCATTCAGCCTGCCAAGCCTACTATGGCAAGCTAAACACGACTAAACCCTGGCCGGTGTTGGGACCTCCGGCGGCCGCGACGATGGCAACATATTGCTTGCCGCTCTTGCCGCGATACGTCATCGGGTTCGCAGTGGCGGTGTGGCCCAACTTCGTTATCCAGAGTTCCTTGCCGGTTCGAGAGTCGAACGCGCGGAAGCGATTGTCGGAAGTCGAACCGATGAAGAACAATCCGCCCCCGGTCGCGATACCGCCCGCTAAGTTGTTGGTCCCGGTATGCTGCTTCTCGGGCGGCAAGGCTTCGCTGATGCCGAGCGGCACATTCCAGGCGAATTCACCGGTCTTCGCGTCGACCGCGATGAGCCGGCCCCAGGGCGGCCGGAAACACGGCAGCGTCCCGAGGGTGCGGCCGTTGGCGTCCTTCACGGGCGCGCTGAAACCGCCGATGCTGCGCGGACCGGTGCGGATGTAGGCGACGAGGCCTTCTGGGTTTTCGGGATTATATTTCGGGTTCTTTTCCATCCATCCGACAGCGGGTCCATCGTGCGTATTAACAAAGATGTAGCCGAGTTTGGGATCGATAGCCGTACCACCCCAATTCGCGCCGCCCGTGAAGCCGGGAAACACAATCGAGGCTTGCCCGGGTTT
Organism: Bryobacteraceae bacterium; assembly: GCA_036406715.1. Taxonomy (GTDB): domain Bacteria; phylum Acidobacteriota; class Terriglobia; order Bryobacterales; family Bryobacteraceae; genus PSRJ01. The sequence continues at coordinate 775 of DASXAK010000190.1, forward strand.
GCCCTCTTCGTGATTGAGAAACGGAGTAAAGGGCCCACCGTTATAGAAGCCGCCCGCTCGATCGTATAGTTCCTGGCACGCCTGGGCATGTTCCGGAGTGGTATCCGCGGCCGTCACGATGTCGTCTTTGCTGAAGCTGACGCGGGAAATCGGCGGCGGCTTCACCGGAAACGGCTGAGTGGGCGCATACCACTCGCCGGGAACATCGCCCTGCGCGACCGGCCGATCTTCCACGCCGTAGACCGGCTTGCCGGTGACGCGATCGAGTATGAACATATACCCCGACTTACCCACCTGCGCGAGCGCGGGAATCTTTTTCCCGTCCTTGGTGATGTCGATCAGGCTCGGCGCGGGCGGCAAGTTGTAGTCCCACAACTCGTGCCGGACAGTCTGGAAATACCATTTGAGTTTGCCGGTCTGCGCATCGACGGCGACGAGCGTATTACCGAACAAATTCACACCCGGTCGGTCGCCGCCGTAAAAATTCGCGCCGGGGCCGCTTACCGGAAGATAAAGGATGCCGCGTTCTTCGTCGACCGTCAGCGAGAAGGCCCAGACATTGTTGCCGGTGCGGTTCTTCCAACTGTCGGGCTTCAGCCAGGTCTCGCTACCCGTTTCGCCGGGATGAGGGATGGTGTGGAACTCCCAAAGCTGCTTGCCCGTGCGAATATCGTAACCGTGGACATCTCCAAGCTGTCCTCCAGCCTGATCGAGCGCCGGATTGATGTGGCGCTCGCCTGGCCCATAGAAATTCGTTCCGACCAGGAGCATGTTTTTGTAAATGATGGGCGCTCCGTCGTACGCGACTTCGAGCGGCACTTCGCCTTCGCGGCCGAAGCCGGGATCGACTTTGCCTGTGCGCGCGTTCAAGGCCATCATTTTGTGCGCGGTGGTGAAGATGATGCGCGGCGGATTGTTGCGATCGCCAGGCCAGTAACCGACGCCGCGAAACGAGGCTAGTTGGTCGCCGAGCTCGTAGGTCCAGAGTTCCTTACCACTGTCAGGATCGAGCGCCACCACGCGGTCGCCGGCCGGCAGATACATCACGCCGTCGACGACGATCGGAGTAACCTCCTGGTACAGCTCGAACGGGCTCAGACCATGGATCGTTTTGCCTTCGCGCTGAAACGAATAAAACCAGGATTGAGCCAGCCGGGAGACATTGCCGGTGTTGATCTGATCGAGCGGCGAGTAGCGGGTACCTGCGAGATCGTGCAGGAACATCGGCCAATCGCCATCGGCGCTGGAGCGGGGGCGCTGTGCGTTCAGCAGACCGGCAAGGATCAGGACCAGGGTAGGGGGGTTCCGAAGACTCACCTTTCGAATGTATCAGGAGCGGCACTGCCGTACCATTTCGCCAGGCCGCCCAAAAATTTTCAAAAATATTTAGTGAGTCTGTCGATGCAGCTTGGAGGTGTTCGATATATCAGTAGAGCAGGCGTTCAGCCGGAGCTGCCGCCCGGCTCGGAAACAGAGGAAAGGAAACGACGATGCGATTTCTGTGCTTGTACAAACCCGGTAAGCCCGAGCAGCCTCCCACGCAGGAGGACATGGCGCGCATGGGAAAACTGGTCGAGGAGGCGATGCAGGCCGGCTGGCTGCTTTCGACCGAAGGCTGCCTGCCGAGTTCAGCCGGGGCGCGGATACGGCTCGCGAGCGGAAATTTCACGGTGACGGACGGGCCGTTTGCCGAGACCCGGGAACTGGTGGGGGGCTTCGCCATCATCAAGGCGGCTTCGAAGCAGGAGGCCATCGAACGCACGAAATACTTTCTGCAAACGGCCGGCGGCGGCGATGTCGAGATTCGGCAACTGCACGAGGCCCCGGCGTCTGCGTCGGGTGGCGCTTAGGGCGGTGCAAAAAGGGCGGGCGGGAAACGGCGCGGTTCCCCGCCCGGCGGCTGTAAGTTCGTGCTACTTGCGCCCGTGCGCCCGGTCCTTCTCGTTCTCGTTGCAGAAGAATTCGAGGATGTCGGAATCCGCCAGCAGTTCGAAGGTGACCTTGATGGTGAACGGCTTCGCGTACAGCTTGGCGTCATCGAAAGTCATTTGAACGTCCATGTGCCCGAAATCGCGGCGGCGGTAGCGTTCCGTGACCCGCAGTTGCTCACTGTGCGGATGGCCCATCGCATCCAGCCAGGTTTGGTCATTAAAACCTGCGGTCTCGACGACAAGAGCATCGCCGTCCCAGTGCCCGACAGAATACCCCATCCAAGCCGGGTCTGGATCCTTCGGAAGCGCACGCCCGTCGAGGTAGATCTGACGGTGCGCGTCGGCTGATTCGAACAGCATTACGAGCAGGCCCGGCGACTGGACGAACTTGATCGGTTCGGAAACGAGCGAGGCGAAGGGAATGCCGAGCGGCAGGCAATTGTCGGCCGGATTGCCGCCGGGCTTGTGCTCGTGCATGATCGTTTCGGCTTCGGGCCGCATTGGCGACTCTTCTGGTTTGAAATCCACCAGGATGTTGATCGCGTATTTGGAGACCGTGTCGGCTTCCATTCCGGGCACCTGCTGATCGTCGACGGCGTTGCCATAGAGCCGCTTCATTTCCGGCAGTGACGTGGGCAGAACGTGCCAGGTGCCGGAAAAGTCCGGCCGTCCTTTCGCGACGCGCGGGGCCGGAGCGGCGAGATTCGGCTTTCCGTCGCGAGTGCGCGGTGTCCCCGGCGCGGGATAGTTCAGCCATTGAGCGGCGGCAAGGACCGGGAGCACTCCGAATAAGAGAGCAAGACGCGAGTATGGAGACATGGTGGACGGTCGGGCAATGGAGTTAGTGTAACCCGATGCGACGGCGGACAATCCAGATCCGCCTTTAGCCGGGTTTGCTAAAATGGGCTGGAGCGCTCGATGCACGCAAGTGGGAGTATTGCAGCGGCGCCGCTTTTGGTTCAGTTTGCGGTCCTCGATTGACTCCAGGGCCACCCTAGCTCAGTTGGTAGAGCGGCTGATTCGTAATCAGCAGGTCGCCGGTTCAAGCCCGGCGGGTGGCTCCATCATTTTCTGAAAGCCATCAAGGTCACCCACCAAGAGACTCGGTGCTATTCGGCGCTTTAGAAGGCGGCCGCCGCGGTGCTCTTGAGCTCCCGCTTCGAGGCCCACCCGCCCGCGACTGGCGCGTTTTTCTGAATTGAGTCTGTAAAATTGTCAGTGGCCTCGCGATTCACGAGCACGGGGAGCGTCTTAAATTCAGATCAGGCGGCGTCTTGCCATAGCCAACGAGGTCATAGAGCCTTCGCATCGCGCGGCTTAGACGCGCAGCGGCATCGGCCTTCTGGTTGCCGGACGCCCGCTCCATCTCGTTCAACGCTGCTCGGAACTCTTTGCGGATGTGTTCTTCGATCTCAGCTTCGGGGGAATAGGACGGCATAAAATCGATCCTCAGTCCGAGGATAACGCATTCCATCGCTGGCGGCTACTGATAATCAGGTATTCAGATTATAAATTCTCTAATGGCCACTCGTACAGATCACTCTCATGTCTTGAGGCCCCGATACCGGCGGATGAGGGCATTCGTCGAACTGTCATGGTGGAGGGCCGGTTCGGCCTGGCTTTCGAACTCCGGAATGATGCGCTGCGCAAGCACCTTCCCCAATTCCACGCCCCACTGGTCGAATGAATTGATCTGCCAGATAACGCCTTGCGTGAACACCAGGTGCTCGTACAGAGCGACGAGTTTGCCGAGCGCTTCCGGCGTCAGCCGCTCGACGAGAATCGTGTTCGAAGGCCGGTTCCCTTCGAAGACCCTGTGCGGCACGAGCCACTCCGGCGTTCCTTCAGCCTTGACCTGCTCAGCCGTTTTTCCGAACGCCAGCGCCTCGCTCTGTGCGAAGACGTTCGCCATCAGCATGTCGTGATGCCGCCCGAGCGGATTCAGGGTTTTGGCAAATGCGATGAAATCGCACGGAATCAGCCGCGTGCCTTGATGGATTAATTGATAGAAAGAATGCTGGCCGTTGGTCCCCGGCTCGCCCCAGTAGATCGGTCCGGTCGGGTAGCTGACTTCGCCGCCGTCCAGCATGACATGCTTGCCGTTGCTTTCCATGGTCAACTGCTGCAGGTAAGCTGGGAATCGCTTTAGATATTGTTCGTACGGCAAGACGGCGATCGTCTCGGCGCCAAAGAAGTCGGCGTACCAGACGCCGATCAGACCCATCAAAGCCGGCAGGTTCCGCTCGAACGGAGCCGTGCGGAAGTGTTCATCCATCTGGTGGAAACCGTCCAGCATGGCGCGAAAGTTTTCCGGCCCGATGGCAATCATCGTCGAGAGGCCGATCGCCGAATCCATCGAGTAGCGTCCGCCAACCCAATCCCAGAATCCGAACATGTTCGCGGTGTCGATTCCGAACTTCGTGACTTCGGCCGCATTGGTCGAGACCGCGGCGAAGTGCCGGGCGATCGCCTTTTGGTCGCCGCCGAGTCCCGCCAATGACCAATCGCGCGCCGAATGGGCGTTCGTCATGGTTTCCAGTGTCGTGAACGTCTTGGAGGAAACTATAAACAGCGTCTCCGCGGGATCGAGATCGCGGACCGCCTCCGCAAAGTCGGTGCTGTCGACGTTTGAAACGAAACGGAAGGTCAAGGCGTGGTCGCTGTAATGGCGGAGCGCTTCGTACGCCATGACCGGGCCGAGGTCGGATCCGCCGATTCCAATATTAATGATGTTCCGAATCGGCTTGCCGGTATGCCCTTTCCACGCGCCACTCCGGAGGCGGTTTGAAAAATCCGCCATTCGGTTGAGGACGCTGTGAACCTCGGGCACCACATCCTTGCCGTCGACCACGATCGATGCTCCCTTGGGCGCGCGAAGCGCGACGTGGAGGACCGCCCGATCTTCCGTGACGTTGATCCTCTCCCCCCGAAACATCGCGTCGATTCGCTGCCGCAGGCCCGATTCCGCCGCCAATTCGATGAGCAGCTTGATGGTTTCATCGGTAAGGCGATTCTTCGAATAGTCCAGGAACAGGCCGGCGCCTTCAGCGGTGAGCCGCTCGCCCCGATCGGAATCGTCAGCGAAGAGCGTGCGGAGATGCAACGCGCGGATCTTGTCGTGGTGAGCCTGCAGCCTCTTCCACGACGTCCGTTCCGTGAGCGGCTGGACCGTTTTGCCGGTCGCGTCCGGCCCTGCGTGTGCTGCCATTTCGCTGCTCCTTTTAGCGGGCGCTCGCTGCTCTCATCATCATAGACCTCTAGTGGCCTATCTCTGAAAGTTCGTTGGTATTGGTTCAACCGCGAGTGGCGTGCCCGCGCCTTTTACAGGCGCGGCGCGGGCGCTTACGTCGTCTCTGCGACAGGCCTCGAGTATTCTGCCTTCCCGGAGTCAGGGGTGTTCACCCGGCGGACGGTCACCGCCGGAACATCACGCCCTTGCAAGCGCCGCCTTGACGCGCTCCGCGAGGAACGGAACCGAGCGAAGCCGAACGCCCGTCGCGTCAAAAATCGCATTCGCAAGCGCCGCGGCGACCGGGGCGGTCGCTGCTTCTCCAGCGCCGAGCGGCGGCAGGTTGGGACGATCGAGCAATGCCACCTCGACCGCCGGCGCTTCGGGAAAGCGCAGCAGAGGATACGTCGCCCAATCGACGCTCGTCACCCGCGACCGGTCAAACTTGACCTCTTCGTGTAGCGAGCGGCTCAACGTTTGCACAATGCTGCCTTCGATCTGATTGCGGAGGCCATCGGGATTGATGACCAGCCCGCAATCGTGCGCGCAGGTGATCCGCCGGACGCGTACTTCGCCGTTCGCCGGATCGACCGACACTTCCATCGCCATCGCGACATAATTCTCCGCCTGCTTGTAGCGCATATATGCCAGGCCGCGGCCGACCAGCAGCCCGCCTTCCCGAGCCTGGCGGTTCGGTGAAGGACGTGCCTGCCAGCCGAACATGTCGGTAGCGCGCTTCAGCACGTCGATAGCGCGCGGGTCAGAAAGGCCGCGCAGCCGGAATTCGAGAGCGTCCACACCGGCCGCCGCGGCCAGTTCGTCGGTGAAGCCTTCCACCGCGAAAACATTTGCGATTTTGCCGGGAGCCCGCAGATTGGATATGCGCAGCGGCGCCTCTTTCAGCCAGTGTGTCACCACCCGCAAATTCGCTACTCCGTACGGCGGATCGGCATTCTGAGAGATCTGGCCGGCATTCTGCCCGCGCGGTTGCGTCAGGCCAGCGCCATCGGCAGCCAGCAGCGGGCGCGTACCCGGCAGCGATGCCGGAAGCCACATCTCGGTCTCCCACGCGGCGATGCGGCCTTCCGAATCGAGACCGGCGCGCAAGTCGAGCAACTGCGGCGGACCTTTCGGGTCCCACGCGTGCTCGTCGCCGCGCATCCACTGCACGCGAACCGGCTTGCCCACCGTTTTCGAAAGCAGAAGCGCATCGGCCGCCACGTCGTCTGTGCCGTTGGTTCCATACGAGCCTGCACCATCCATGTAGATAACCCGCAGCTTGTTTTGCGGAATGCCGAACGTGCGCGCCAGCGTGGCCCGCAGCCCGTGCGCTCCTTGCGACGCCGACCAGACCGTGGCGCCATCGGGACGCACCTCGGCCACGGCGCATGACGGCCCAAGCGAGCCGTGACTCTGGAATGGCCAATAATATGTGGCCGAGAGTTGCTTCGCAGCGGCAGGCAGAGCAGCCGCGGAGTCGCCGCGGCTCACAAGCGTTTCATCCCGCTCGACCGCGCCCGATCGCAAGGAGCGCGGGAGATCGCTGCTGCCGGGCAGGCCCTGCCAATCGCTCCATTCCGCCTTCAACTCGCGAGCCGCGCGCACCGCGGCCCATTCGTTGGAAGCAACCACGGCGAGGAAGCTGTCGAGGCGCACGACTTGGACTCCGGGAATCTGACGGATCGATGCTTCATTCACCGAGACCAGCTTCGCCCCCACCGATGGCGGGCGAAACACCCGCCCGTGAAGCATGCCCGGCACGGAGAAGTCGTGCAAATACGTGTGTCGCCCCGTGCACTTGGCGGGCACGTCGGGCCGGAGGATCGGCTTTCCGACAACCCCGTATTGGGAAGGATCTTTGAGCGGCGCTTTGGGATCGATCGCCAGGTTCAGGCGCCGCTCGCCGATGAGCGGCCCGATCCCGATTCCGTTCCCTCCGGAGGCCGGACGCACTTCGCCATTCGCGATCGTGAGCTCGCCGGCCGGGCGCTGGAGTCTTTCCGCGCCAAGCCCGACCAGAGCCTGCCGGGCGGTCGCGGCGGCTTGACGAATCTCGACGCCGCCGCGCGGAATTCCGGTGCTGCCGCCGGTTCCGCCGTGATCGGGAACGAGTGACGTGTCGCCTTCGACCAACGCGATGTGCTCGACGGGAATCCCTATCTCCTCGGAGACCATCTGCCGCAATGCCATCCGCAGCCCCGTGCCGACATCCACTTTACTGGTGTAGATCGTGATCGAGCCGTCGTTATGAAATGCGAGGAAGCTGTCCACCTGTTTGGGGTCGAGCGAGCGGCCGGAATCGGCTTGAGCTGCTCCGGTCCGCGGCAACACGCCGCCAAGGG
>DASXAK010000191.1:0-22337 GCA_036406715.1 Bryobacteraceae bacterium
GGCGTCACTTCGCTGCTGCTGGTGCTGGATCTGTTTTCAGCGCCGCTGCCGCCAGGGGGCGGAGCTGTGCTGCACGCGATTAGCCCGCTGCGCATCGTCAACACCTACGGCCTGTTCACCGTGATGACGGTCATGCGGCCGGAGATCGAAATCGAAGGGTCGAACGATGGCGAGCAATGGCTGGCGTACGAGTTCCGGTACAAGCCCGGGCCTGTGGACCGGCCCCCGCCCATAGTCGCGCCGCGCCAGCCGCGCCTCGGCTGGCAGATGTGGTTCGCCGCGCTCGGCACCTATCAGGAGAACCGCTGGTTTTCCAATTTCATGATCCGGGTGCTCCAAGGAGAGCCGCGCGTGCTAGGTCTCATGCAATCTAACCCGTTCCCGAATGTGCCACCAAGGTACATCCGCGCGCGCATCTTTCTCTATCACTTCACGCATTCCGGCGAACGCGCGTGGTGGCGCCGCGAGGAAGAAGGCATGTATTTTCCGGCGGCGAGTTTGAAGTGAGGTCTAGGGTAGAATGTCCGCGATCGGCTTGCCGGTTGGAAACTGTTCGCCGAGCAGCGCTGCCAGCGTGGCGGCGATCTGATTTTGCGTGACGGCAATGAGCTTTCGTTCTCCGAGCGGCTTCGTGTCGGGACCCAGAAAACCCATCCACGCATACTTCGAATCGGGAAGCCGCGCGCCATGACTCGTCCACTCTTCGCCCTCACCGCGGCCGTGGTCGGTGGCAATCATCAGGGTCGTCGATCCCTTGTATTCCGGCATCTCCTGCACGGTTGTCCAGAGCAGCAGCAGGTATGCATCGACTCGGTGGGCGGCATTCAAATATTCGCCGTAGTCGCCCTTGTGCGCCCATTCATCGCTTTCCCCGAGCGACAAAAAGAGTACGCGCGGCTTCTTCTGTTTGAGGTATTCGAGCGCGGTGTAAAGGACGATCGAATCGAGCGGCACACTTTCAAACGTGCGGGTCATCTCCGCTTTCAACTGGTTCAGAAGATCGAGCCGCTGCGTGGACGGAGTGAGGCCCAGCGGCTCATATCCGGCGCTGACCGGGAAGCCCGCGCGCGGCGCGTTGAGGATGGCGCGGAACGCGTCCCAACCGGCGAATGCGGCCACGCGGCCTTGATAAGCGCGTTTCCGGTTCAGCCATTCAAGCACGGTGACATTCGGGTTCAGGATCGCGTCATTGGAATGGATGCGGGGATCCGCGGTGCCGGTCAACGCCTCGTTGTATCCGGGATAAGAGATGTTGAAGCCGTTCGTAACCGAGGCATCGCAGCCCAAGTCGCGGTTTCCGAAAACCTGTCCGGTTTTTGCGACGGCGCGCCAGAGAAACGGCAGGAGCACTTCGCGACGCTCCGACGCAGTATCGCGCCAGTAAGCGCGCCGCAGATCCGGTGATTGGATAAGAGCGGCGTCGGCTCCGCGGAACACTTCCTGCCAGCGCAGGCCGTCGGTCATCACGAAGATGACGTTATGGGTCTTGTTCGCCGCGGAGGCGGCCGGCACGTGAAGTGCGGCCGCGGCAATTGCCAGGAGAAGCGAGCGGCGCAGCACCGGTCCTCTTATGCCGCGGTCAACAGGATCGGAGCGTCCCGCGTAATCACGACCGTGTGCTCGTAGTGTGCAGACGGGCTCCCGTCAGCGGTACGGATCGTCCAGCGGTCGGGTTGCAGGATGCCGCGGCCGGTTCCGGCGGCAATGATCGGCTCGATCGTGATGACTAAACCTTCGGTGAGTCGCTCTCGTGACCGGGGGTCATGAAAGTTGGGGACGCTCGGAGGCTCGTGAATCGTCCGGCCGACGCCGTGGCCGCACAGCTCACGAAGCACATGAAATCCGCAGCGCCGGGTTTCGCGCTCCACGGCGCGGCCGATCTCCGAAACGCGATTGCCGGCCCGGGCCACGCGCACGGCATGATGGAAGGCGCTCTCGGCGCAGCGCACGAGCGCGCCGGCCGTTTCGCCTGGCTCGCCGGCGGCCACTGTGACCGCGGCATCGGCGAAAAAGCCGTCTTTCTCCGCGACGAGATCGAGCTTCACCAGGTCGCCCGCGCGGACCACGCGGTCGCCCGGAATCCCATGGATCGCCTCATCGTTGATGCTGATGCAGAGCGCTCCGGGGAAGCCATAGACTTTGGGCGGCGCGGATTCGGCGCCCTCCGCGCGCAGCACGCGCCCGCCGATTTCATCCAGCTCGCGCGTCGTAATACCGGCCCGCACCGCAGCCGCGGCGGCGTCCAGCGCGCGGCGCACAATGCGCCCGATGATACGGAGCTTCTCAAGTTCGGCGTGAGAACGGATGGACATAGGGCTTCTCAATTATACTGGGACCCGGGGAGAGAGCCATGGCCGCCCGTGCCACGATCGATGTCTCCGAGATCATCGAGCAGCAGAAACTCGGGCGGTTTCTTGTCGGGCTCGTCATCATCTCCTGGATCATCACTTTTTTTGATGGTCTCGACTTCAACCTGATCAGCTTCGCCTCACCGTACTTTGCGTCAGAGTTCCATTTGAATAAGCTGCAGACCGGCAACATCTTCAGCATGGGACTGCTCGGAACGCTCATTGGCGGCTTCATTCTGGGCTACGTCGGAGACCGCATCGGCCGCCGCCCGGCCGTGATCCTCGCGACGGCCGCGTTTGGCGTGTTCACGATTGGATTTTATCTCGTCAACAGCTACCGCTCGCTGTTCGCCTTGCGGTTGATGGATGGCATTCCAATGGGCGGCATGCTGCCGCTGGCCTGGGCGCTCAACATTGAATACGCGCCAAAGCGCTACCGCGCCACCATTGTGACCGTGATCATGATGGGATACTCGCTGGGAACAGCGCTGGGCGGGCCTGTCGCCATCTGGCTAATTCCCAAATTCGGGTGGCGCGCTGTGTTTATCTTCGGCGGCATTGCGGCCATCGTCAGCTCGGGCGTGCTGTTGGCGATGCTGCCGGAATCGATCCGGTTTCTCGCCGGCAAAGGACGGCGGCCGGAGCGCATCGCGGCCATCATCCGGAGGATCGCTCCGGAACGGCCGGTCACGGCGGACGCCGAGTTCATAGTCGGCGACGAAACCGGCCACGCGAAAGATTTCCGGCCGGCGCTTCTGTTTCGCGGCGAGCTGCGCTGGATTACACCGCTGATCTGGGTCGCATACATTTTCAGTTCGATGGCGGTATTCTTCATCGTGAACTGGACGCCGCTGGTCTTCGAGGCGCTTCATTTCACACGGACCGACGCCGCGGCGGCCGCGTCAATGAACTCGATCATGGGGGCGCTGGGCGGCCTCATGCTGATGCGGTTTACGGACAAACGCGGCGCGATTGCCATCACGGCGATGCCGATCGCGACGGCGATCCTGCTGCTGTTTGCGGGGTTCGTCACGATCGGCCACGACGCGTTTCTCGTGCTGAGTGCATTGATCGGCGGCTTTCTCATCGGCGGCCATTTTGGGATGCATTCGATCTGTGGGATTTTTTATCCGAGCGCGTACCGAGGCAATGGCGCCGGCTGGGCGACGTCGGTGGCAAAAATCGGCTCGGTGGCGGGCCCGATTCTGGGCGGAATGATCCTCTCCACCAGCCTGCCGGTCCGGAACATTTACGCCGTGCTGGCGGTATGCCCGGTGGTATTCGCGGTTTGCATCTACGCCGTTGGACGCAAGCACAGCCGGATCCTGGGACGCGAGGCGCTGGCGGCGAGAGTGCCGGACGATTCTGCTCGATCGGCCGTCCTCAGCGACTGAACCGGATCGGCGGCGACCAACCTCCGAACGGGCCCAGGTCGCCGGCGCCATTTTCGAACCGGCTCAGAATCAATGTGATACCAAGGATTGCGCAGGCTCGGCTTGACTTCGCCCAATAATTACCCTATTCTCGATCGAGTAAGTAGGGTATTCGCGCCATGCACAGTCGAATTAAGCCGTCACGAGGGGCTTTCCAACTCGCCATCCTTGCGGCCGTGTTGATTGGGACCGGGCCGGCACTGGTCTGGACACAAGTGGTGGGATCGTCTCTGTCGGGCACTGTGAAAGACGAGAGCGGAGCCGGGCTGCCGGAAGTAGCCGTTTCGGTGAAGAACGTGGAGAGCGGCGCCGAACGCAGGCTCGTCACCGATGACAACGGCCGCTACTCGGCGCCTTCGATTTCGGTGGGGCGCTACCAGGTGACCGCCAGCAAAGAAGGATTCAATTCGCAGGTGAAAACCGGGATCGAGCTCGTCGTGGGTCAATCGACGGTGGTCGACCTGACCTTGCCGGTGGGAGAGCTGAAGCAGGTCCTGACAGTGGAAGATGCGCCCTCGCCAGTCAGCCTTTCGACGAATCCGATCTCCGGGTTGGTCTCGGAGCGACAGGTCAAAGAACTTCCTCTGAACGGACGGAGCTACGACCAGCTCGTGTCCCTGAATCCGGGAATTGTGAACTATACAGCGGAGCGGTCGGGCGGGGTGGGGACTTCGAATTCCGCGGTAGGCAACATGTTCGCAGTCTCCGGGCGGAGGCCGCAGGAGAATCTGTTTCTGCTGAACGGGGTGGAATACACAGGAGCCTCGGTAATCAACAATACGCCGGGTGGGGCGAGCGGGCAGCTTCTCGGCGTGGATGCAGTGCGAGAGTTCAACGTGGTGAGCGACACGTACGGCGCGGAATACGGCAAGCGCGCGGGCGGTCAGGTCAGCATCGTGACGGCGTCAGGGACTAACGACGTGCATGGCACCGTCTACGAGTTCTTGCGCAACAGCGCATTGGACGCGCGCAATTTTTTCGACCAGGCACACATCTCACCGTTCCAACGGAACAGTTTCGGCGGCACGCTGGGCGGGCCGTTGAAACGGGACAAGCTGTTTTTATTCGGAAATTACGAAGGCTTTCGCCAGCGGTTAGGACTTAGCGATGTCACGCTGGTGCCGGACGACGGGGCGCGCGCAGGTTACGTCGGAACGAATTACGTGGGGGTGGCGCCGGGAGTGGCGCCGCTGCTGGCGTTATGGCCGGCGCCAAACGGTCCGGAGCTGGGCAACGGAATCGCGGAAGCGTTCAGCCAGCCATTGCAGCGGATTCGCGAGGATTTCGGCACCACGCGACTCGACTACAACTTGTCGCAGAAAGACACGCTATTTGCCGTATTTACGATCGACGATAGTTTTGCGAATACGCCTTCGGCGAATCCGCTTACCACGCTGACCGAAGGCCTGCGCGAGCAGGTGGTGAGCCTTCAGGAGCAGCATGTCTTCTCGGCAAGCCTGCTGAACACGACGCGCGTGGGATATTCACGGGGCGGTTATTTCTTCACGAGCCAGGTTGGAGTAGATGTTCCGGGATTGGTGGCGGGAGCTCCGGCGAGCGCGATCGTAATTGGCGGCGGCACCGCGTTAAACGCGCAGTCATCGATTACCGCCGCCGGATCGAACGCGGGAAGCAATCTGCGGGCGGTTCGCAATCTGTTTACGTTTGACGACCACGTGGGATATTTCCATGGCAACCACCAGATCGAAGCCGGCATCTGGTTGCAGCGGGTACAGGCGAATGACTCGCTGGCGCAGAACCAGTGGGGGCAGGCTTCGTTTGGAAGCCTCACGTCGTTCCTGCAAGGCACGGTCTCGACCTTTACGGTGGTGCCGTCGCCAACGCCGCTCGGCTGGCGTTCGCTCGAGGCAGCGGGCTTCGTTCAGGATGCGATCAAGGTGCGTCCGAATCTAAATGTGCGCATTGGCTTCCGCTTCGAATCGACGAACGGTTGGAACGAAGTGGCCGCGCGCGCCGCGAACTACGCGCTTGAACCGAATGGGGTCATCCAGACGAATCCGTTCGTCGGAAGCTCCGTGCTTACTGTCAACCGTTCGAAGTTCCTGCCGGAGCCGCGGGTGGGCCTGGCTTGGGATCCGTTCGGCAAAGGCAAGACGGTGGTGCACGCGGGCTTTGGGATGTACCGTTCACTGCTGGACAACCTGGATTACCGGTTGGGGCAGACCGCGCCGTTCAATGCGACGGAATCATTGAAGAATGTGCCGGTATCGAGCCTGCTGATCGTGCCGGGATCGCCGCTGCCGCCGGGCACCAGGATTTCACCGAGCGGCAGCCAGCCGGATCTGTACACGCCGACGGTGATCACCTGGACTTTCAAAATCGAGCAGCAGATCGCGGCGAATACGTCGCTGGCGTTGGGGTATGTGGGATCTCACGGATACCACGAATTATTGTCGGTCGACGCGAACGAGCCGATTCCGACAATTTGCCCGGCTACGCCGTGCCCGGCGAATCTGGCGGCGGGAACGGTGTATTATCCCGCCGGAGCGCCGTTGGCGAACCCCAACGTCGCGAACACGACGACGTGGTTCTCTGAGGGCTTGAGCTCGTACAACGCGCTGCAAGTGGATGTGAGCCGGCGCGTCAGCCGAGGGTTTCAGTTGCGCGGCGTGTATACCTGGTCGAAGAGTCTGGATGATGGCACAGCATTGAACAGCAGCGTAGGAGCCAACGCACCCGGGTTTGTGATGTTTCCGCTCAATCCGAAGCTGGATTGGGGGCCGTCGTCGTCGGATGCGCGGCACATCGCCGCGATCAACTCGAGCTATGAGCTGCCGTTCGGAGCGGGAAAGAAGTTTTTCGCCAACGAGCACGGGCTTTCGCAGAAACTCGCGAGTGGGTGGACCTTGAGTGGCGTGGAGACCATCCAGTCCGGATTTCCGTTCACGCCACAGTTGGGCTTCAATCCGACGAATAACGGCGACAGCCGCAATCCGATCCGGCCTTCGTGGAATCCGGCGTTCAGCGGGCCGGTCATTCTGGGCGGACCGAACCAGTATTTCAATCCGAATGCGTTCGTTCTGCCCGCACCGGGGACTTACGGCAATACCGGCAGAGACGTGCTGTACGGTCCGGGGTTGGCAACGACTGATGTCTCGCTGGCGAAGAACACGGCGATCTCCGAGAAATTGAGAGTGCAATTCCGCGCGGAATTCTTCAATCTGTTTAACCGCGCGAATTTCGGCTCGCCCAACGCCGTGGTGTTCGCTTCCGCTTCGACCACACCGGCGCCGACGGCGGGCGTCATCACGTCGACGTCGACCAGCTCGCGGCAGATCCAGTTTGGACTGAAGTTGTTGTGGTAGTGCGGTCGGCAGGCCGGAGGCCTGCCTGCTCCACTCAATCACTCGGCGCGCAGGGTTTCCACGGGATCGACGGAGGCCGCGCGACGGGCCGGCAGATAGCTGGCTAACCCCGCGGCGGCGGCCAGCACAAACGGAACTGCGGCATAGGTCACCGGATCGACCGGGCTCACACCAAAAAGCACCGATTTCATCAGCCGCGTCAGCGCGGCCGCGGCCGCCAAACCGATCAAGGTGCCGATTCCGGCAAGCGCCAGGCCATCGCGCACAAACAGGCGCCGCAAGGTTCCTGGCTCTGCCCCCAGCGCCAGCCGAATCCCGATTTCGCGTGTCCTATGCGATACGGCGTACGAGATCACGCCATAGATTCCGATCAAGCCGAGCATCAGCGCCATGGCGCCCGCGATTCCCAGCATCACCAGAGTGAAGGACGTAGTCGCGAGCGATTCATCGTAGACATCGCGCATCGTGCGAACCGAAGCTAGCGGCAGGCTGGCATTCACCGACCAGACAGCCTGCCTCACCTGGGTAAGGAAGCTCTCGGTTCCGGAGCGCTGGCTTCGAATCACAAACGTGGCGGCGCGTGTGATATCCAGACCGCCGTTGGGAGCGAAAGGGTTGGCCCGCTGGATTGGCCAGTAGACGATCTCGGGCGCCTTTTCCTGAATCCCATTTTGCCGGACATCCTGAACGACGCCGACTACTTCCTGCCATCCCCTGTCCCGAACCTGGCTGAGCCGCTTTCCGATAGCAGCCGACGCCGTACCCCAGAATTCGCGCGCGAGGTTCTCGGAAATCAGCACCACCGGTCGGAGGCCGTAGACGTCCGTCCACGTGTAGTCGCGGCCGGCGATCAACCGTGCGCCGGTCGTGTGCAGAAACCCGGGAGAAACAAACTCGAACCGTCGCAACGGCGCCACGCCGCCCGGATAGGTCTTGCCTTCCGCAAACACGTTGTCCCAATAAGGCGGAGCTGCCTCCATGGGCGCCTCGAGCGCAAATCCAACCGAGGCTACGCCGGGAACCGTGGCCAGCTTGTCGGCTAGGCCGTTTTGAGTTCGGGTGACGAGATCGGGCTGCGCAATAAGCGACGGCGGAATGGCGATGCGCACGGTCTGCAGGTGTTCCGCATCCGTGAAGCCCGGATCGACGGTCCGCAACGCCTGCGCCGTGCGGATCATCAGTCCCGCGCTCACGAGGAGCACCAGCGCTATGGCTACTTGCGCAACCACCAGAATGTTGCGAGCGCGATGGCGTCCCCGGCTCAGGCTCGCCGTTCGGCCCGCGCTCTGGAGGGCGGCTAAGATCCGTGGGCCGGCGTATTTCCACGCGGGGACCAATCCCAGAAGCAAGCCCGAGAAGACCGAAAGCACCAGCGTGAACGCGAAGGTGCGCGCATCCATCGAGATTTCGCTTAACCGCGGAAGATTTGCCGGACCAATGGCCACCAGCAAGCGCAAACCGGCATAGGCCACGCCGACGCCGAGAGCCCCGCCCATCAGACCGAGCATGACGCTGTCCACCAGCAAGTTCCGGACAATCCGCCCCGCGCCTGCCCCGAGCGCCGCGCGAAGAGCGAGTTCGTGTTGGCGCGCTTCGGCGCGGACGAGCAAGAGGTTGGTCACGTTCGCGCAGGCGATGAGCAGTACCAGCGCGATCGTCCCCATCACCACCCATAAGACATCGCCGACATTGCCGAGCACCTGCTGCTTTAGACCTCGGATCGCCGGTGTGATTCTCCAGTTCTCGTACCATCGGCCGTTGCTGCCGGGTCCATTCGACCAAGTGTCCATCCAAACGGGTAAGAGGCGCGCCAAGTCGGCATTGGCTTGTGCGAGAGTAACGCCGGGTTTGAGTCTCCCGATGCCATTGAACGCGAAACCTGCGAGAATCACGCGGCCTCGATAGAACGCCAGAGGCAGAATCAAATCGGGCTCCGCTTTCACCACGCGGAAACCCGGGGGCATGACACCGACGATTTGCCGCGGCAGCGAATCCACCGTGAGAGTCCGTCCAACGGCTGACCGGTCTCCTCCAAAATGACGCTGCCAGTATCCGTAGCTCAGCATCACGGCGGAGGAACGCCCCGTGAAACCGAACGGTTCCGGAGCTTGCGGAATCTGATCGGCCGCCAGAAGCCAACGGCCGGCCGCGGGTGGAACGCCCAGCGTCTCGAGCACCCCGTCACTGACTGAGACCGTGCGGACCTGCTCCGGCTCGGCTAGCCCCGTGACGTTCGCGGTCCCCGGAATCCACACTCCAAGCGACTGAAACGTCTGGTTGTGTTCCGCGTAGGTGAAATACATCGAGGGCGAAAGGTTTAGCCCGTCGGCGGAATTCGCCAGTCCCACCGCTCCCGGCGCATCTTGATGGAGCGCGACGAGTTGTTCGGACTTTGGGTAGCGCAGCGGCCGCAACAGCACGCTATTCACGACGCTGAAAACGGCGGTGTTCGCGCCAATGCCGATCGCGAGCGTCAATAACGCCACGGCCGTGAAGGTGGGATTGTGGCGCAGGGAGCGGAGCCCGTGGCGCGCGTCGCGCGCGAGGGAGTCGAGAAAACCGATGGTGTTCATGTGA
This sequence comes from Bryobacteraceae bacterium, assembly GCA_036406715.1. Classification (GTDB taxonomy): domain Bacteria; phylum Acidobacteriota; class Terriglobia; order Bryobacterales; family Bryobacteraceae; genus PSRJ01. The sequence goes on from DASXAK010000191.1 coordinate 9,685, forward strand.
TAAATCTCCTCTCGCACCTGCGTGGGGTTGCCGAACTTGCGCCGCGCCGCCGCACGCGCGTCATCGGGCGGCATGCCGCGGGCGATGTTGTCGTCGGTCTCGATCTGGACGTAGGACTCGATTTCCGCGAGCCGCTCGCGGTCCCACTTGGCGCGGCGGAAAAAACGCAGCCAGCTCATCGCGGCTCCTCCGAAACGGGTTTCAAGATGCGTCCGATGGCGTGTACTACCTGCTCCCAGCGCGTGGTCTGCGCCACCAATTGCTTGCGGCCTGCGGGCGTCAGCCGGTAGTACTTCGCTTTGCGGTTATTCTCCGAGGTTCCCCAGAAGGACGCGATCCATCCTCGATCCTCAAGACGGTGCAAGGCTGGATAGAGAGACCCGTGTTCCACCTGGAGAACGTCATCGGACCCGTGCTCAATCGCGTGCGCGATGGTGTGACCGTGGGCCGGGCCTAAAACAAGCGTTTGCAATACCAGCATGTCCAGCGTTCCCTGAAGGAACTCGCTTTGCAGCGGGGATTCGCGTCTCGGCATGGGGTTCAGTATACTCCACTCGATCATCGACCGGAAGCGCATGCCATAAATACGTTGGAAATTCGATTTCGTTCCGGAAAATCTTCACAAGACCATCGAGTGGGGTGGAATTTCCCAGGGGCTATGGGCCGGCTCGACAGCCGGGAGCCGAATTTGCTAGAATGTGTCTAGATTTAGTGTGTTACATTTTAGACTCGCCGATTCCTCTCCAGTCCCCACCCCGGAATTGTTCGTGAGGAGACAAAGCTAACAAATTTATGGCTTCCAATACCTTTTCGCAGGGCGCCCAGGTCGAGCACGAAAAGTTCGGTTTGGGTACGGTCCTGTCCTGCAGTGAAGAGCGCATCGTGATCAAGTTCGACGATCACGGTGAAAAGAAGTTCGTCACCAACCTGGTGATGGGCAGTTTAAAAAAGAGCGACCGGCAGCCTCCCGCCGAGAAAAAGGGCTCGCGCCGGAAAAAGTCCACGCCAGTGACGGCGTAGAAGCTCGAATTCGAGGTTTTTTCGTTTGAACGCACGCCAGAAACGATTATTTGAGGAGGCCCGGAAGCGAAATCCGAACCTCCAGATTCCCAGCGAAACCCAAGCGCCAACAGAACTCACCGAAGACGATCTGGCCTTGATCAAGCAGGGTGTCGGTGACAAGACCAGCCGGCCGGCCCAAAGTGCGGGCGGATCGGGGGACGCCTCCGGAGAAGTTCCCAGTGGGGAACAGGCCGGCAGCGTCGTCACTTACTTCGAGGCCAAAGGTTTCGGCTTTTTGCGCCCCGACGACGGCGGCCGCGACATCTTCTTCCACGTGTCCCGGCTGGCCGAGGGCCTCGCGACCGATCTCAGGCCGGGCACCCGTGTCCTGTATGAGTTGGGAATGGACCGCACCGGCAAGATGGCGGCCAGCAGCATCCGCATCGCTCCTCCTCCGGCGTAACCGGGTATAATAAGAAAACCGCCGAGTCTCCGCAGCGCAATCCGTGCGGAGGTGTACAGCATTCATGTTCGACAACCTATCGGAAAAACTGCAGCGCGTTTTCAAGAACCTGCGCGGCGAAGGCAAGCTCACGGCCGCGAACATGGAGACCGCTCTGCGCGAAATCCGCATGGCGTTGCTCGAGGCAGACGTCAATTTCCGGGTCGTCAAGCAGCTCATCGAGAACATCAAAGAGAAGGCCATGGGCGAGGAGGTGCTGAGCGCGCTCTCCCCCTCCCAACAGGTCGTCAAGATCGTTCATGAAGAGCTGATCAAGATTCTCGGCAGTCATGAGTCGAAACTGCGGTTTGCCAATGAGCCGCCGAGCGTGTTCCTGATTGTCGGTCTGCAAGGCTCGGGCAAGACAACCTCGACGGGAAAGCTGGCGCGGTGGATCTCCAAGAACGGGCACCGGCCTCAACTGGTCTCCGTCGACGTGTACCGGCCCGCGGCGCGAGAGCAGCTACGAGTGATCGCCCGCGAGATCGGCCAGCCGATCTACGAGGGGGCTGACGGCGAGACACAACCGCTCGATCTGGCCAAGAGCGCCCGCCGCGAGTGCGTTCAATCGGGCCGCGATGTGCTGCTGGTCGATACGGCCGGACGCCTGCACATTGATGAGCAGCTCATGACGGAACTGCAGCAGCTCAAAGAGCAGCTCAACCCGGTTGAGATCTTATTCGTGGCCGATGCCATGACGGGCCAGGATGCCGTCAAGTCCGCGGACGAATTTCACAAACGGCTCGGCATCACCGGAGTCATTCTAACCAAGATGGATGGCGATGCCCGCGGGGGCGCGGCGCTTTCCATTCGCAACGTGACCGGGCAGCCTCTCAAATTCGTCGGCGTGGGAGAGAAGTTCGATGCGCTCGAACCGTTTCATCCCGATCGCGCCGCCAACCGCATCCTCGGTATGGGCGACATCCTGTCGTTCATCGAGAAGGCCGAAGAGGCCATCGACAAGAAGAAAGCCGTCGAGATGCAGCGCAAGCTCATCGAGAATGAGTTTACGCTCGAAGATTTCCGCGACCAGTTGCGGCAGATTCGCAAGCTCGGCCCGCTCGGGTCGCTCCTCGATATGATGCCGAAGGTCGGCATGCTCAAGGAACTGAAGGATGTCAAGATCGAGGAGAAAGAGATCAGCCGGGTGGTGGCGATCATCGATTCGATGACGCCGAAAGAACGCGAGAATCACATGATCATCAACGGCAGCCGCCGGAGGCGCATCGCCAAGGGCAGCGGCACGTCGGTGCAGGATGTCAACCAGTTACTGAAGCAGTATGCCCAGGCCAAGAAGATGATGAAGAGCCTATCGGGCGGCTTCATGGGGAAGAAATTCGGGAAAATGAAATTGCCGGCCGGCTTTCCATTCGGGGAGATGCGCGGCTAGTGGAGATCAGATGCTCATGATTCGTCTGGCGCGGTTTGGCGCCAAAAAGAAGCCGTTTTATCGCGTGGTGGTAATCGAGAAGGAGCGCGCCCGCAATGGCCGCAACCTCGAAGTGGTGGGGCATTACAATCCGGTGTCACAGCCGGCCCAGGTGCTGTTGAAGCACGACCGGCTCGATTACTGGACCAAGAATGGGGCGCAAATGTCGGACACGGTTAAGCGTCTCGTGGCCGCCCATCCGGTCACCACGTAACTGTAAGAAAACGAACCACCTACTAGTGCTGGAAAGCGCGACGCGCGAAGCCCGCGGCGATGTTCGCGCTACCATGGATTCAGGGAGGCGGGGTGCATGAAACAGTTGATTGAAGACATCGCGAAGGCCCTGGTTGACATCCCCGACGACGTATCGGTACGCATGGTGGAAGGCGAGCAAGTAACGGTTTTGGAATTGAAGGTGGCGCCTAGTGACCTGGGGAAGGTCATCGGCAAGCAAGGGCGCACGGCTCGTTCCATCCGTACCATCCTAGGCGCGGCTGGAATGAAGCTTAACCGCCGTTTCACGCTGGAAATCCTGGAGTGACGGAGCCGGAACCCGGATGGGTCACGGTTGCCTTACTCGGAAAAACCCGGGGGAACCGCGGCGAAGTCACGGCTCTGGCTTTGAGCAGCAAACCGGAACGATATCAATCCTTGGGTGAAGTCTATTTGTTTGGCGCGGGCGACCGCTACGAGGTCGAATCGGCATGGTTTCATGACCGCACACTGGTGTTGAAGTTCCGCGGCGTGGATACCATTTCCGACGCCCAGAAACTGGTAGGAGCGGAGGTGCGGGTGCCCCAGAACGAGCGCGTGGCTCTGGAACCCGGCGAGTTTTTCCAATCCGATCTGGTGGGGTGCGATGTCGTGGAACGCGCTACCGGCCTATCGCTGGGACGCGTGACTAAGTGGGACGACGCGGGCGGATCCGGTTTGCTAATCGTCGAAAGCGGGCTCATGATCCCGTTCGCGCGATCGATCTGCGTGGAGATCGACCCGGCGGCACGCCGGATTTTGGTGGAGCTACCAGAGGGACTGAAGGACATAAACGCGACGTGATCTTTCATGTCTTGACGATCTTCCCCGACTTCTTCCAGGGGCCGTTCGCGCACGGCGTCGTCAAACGGGGGAAGGATGCCGGGCTGCTCGATATCCGGATTCACAATCTGCGCGACTGGACCTTCGACGCGCACCGCACCGTCGATGACCGGCCATTTGGCGGCGGCGAGGGTATGGTGCTCAAAGCGGAGCCGGTTTTTCTGGCCGTCGAGGCGATCTGGCCGCGGCGGCAGCCGGATCAAAGGGTTGTCCTGCTTTCGGCGCAAGGCCGTCCGTTTAATCAGGTAACGGCGAACCGGTTCAGCGCGGATTCGGAACTGTTGCTGATCTGCGGCCGCTATGAAGGCGTGGACGAACGAGTGGCCGACCACTTAGCCGATGACGAGATTTCGATCGGAAATTATGTGCTGAGCGGTGGCGAGCTGGCGGCCGCGGTCGTCATCGATTCGGTGGCGCGGCTTTTGCCAGGAGTGCTGGGTAACGAGAGTTCCGCCGCCTTCGAGTCATTTCAGCAAGCTGGGCACGGGGAAGGGCTGCTGGATTGCCCGCATTGGACTCGCCCCGCCGAGTTCCGGGGATGGAAGGTGCCGGAGGTGCTGCTGAACGGCAACCACGAGGAAATCCGACGCTTCCGCCGTCAGGCGGCGCGCGGCAAAACCGCTCGGCTTCGCCCGGATTTACTGGAGGGATAAAGGCCGGCAGCTAGGGTAAGATAGAGGATTAAGGAAATTGTCATGCAGAACGCGTTGTTGACGAAGTATATCCAGAAGAATAAGCGCGCCGACATCCCGCAGTTCCGTCCCGGCGACACGATCCGGGTGCACGTGAAGATCAAGGAAGGCGACAAGGAACGTCTGCAGGCGTTCGAAGGCACCGTCATTGCCCGTAACAATACGGGGATGGGAGAGAGCATCACGGTCCGGAAAGTAAGTTTCGGACAGGGTGTGGAACGCATCTTTCCGATTCATGCCAAGGTGATCGATCACATCGACGTGGTGCGCACCGGCCGGGTGCGCCGCGCAAAACTGTATTACCTGCGTGATTTGAAGGGCAAAGCAGCGCGCCTGCGCGAGCGCCAATAACGGACCGCATTTTTCATGCGACCGGAGTCGGCGCGTGTAAAATTCCGCTGCGAATCCACTTGGGAACGCGAACTGCGGGCCCGTGGTTTCAGTGCGGTGGCCGGCGTGGATGAAGTGGGGCGCGGGGCGCTGTTCGGGCCGGTTGTCGCCGCCGCAGTCATTCTCTCGCCGGACCGCCCGGTGCGCGGTCTCAACGACAGCAAATTGCTGGAGCCGGAGCGTCGCGAAGTCTTGGCCGGGCGTATTCGTGAGCGCGCCGTGGCGTGGGCGGTGGCTGCCGTGGATGCCGCCACGATCGATGCCGTGAACATCTATCAAGCTTCGCGAATGGCCATGGCGATGGCGGTCCGACGGCTGAACCCCGCACCGGAGTTCGTGCTGACCGACGCCGTCCCGATCGATATTCCGTTTCCTCAAAAATCGCTGATCAAGGGGGACGCGCGCTGTCACGCGATTGCCGCAGCCTCCATTCTGGCCAAGGTCTATCGTGATGCCTGCATGCGGGCTTGGGACGAGGTGTTTCCAGACTACGGCCTGGCGGAGCACAAAGGCTATGCTACGCCGGAACACCAGAAGGCCATCCGCGAGCACGGCCTTACGCCATTACACCGCCTGAGCTATGAGCCGGTGCGACTGCTATCGGTGTTTCCCGTGGAGGTCGATGCCCAGATGGAGCTATTCGAGGCGGTGGCGGGCGCATGACACCGCCCAGGCGCGCCTCCGGCGAGGCATCCACGGCGGCGGGAGATTCGGTAGGGTCGCGGGTGGTTGTCCGGCAGCCGGTCTATCGCTGGTACCACAAGATGTGGGCAGTGGTCGTGGTGACATTCTGCCTGGAAATCGGTTGTTTTCTACTGTTTTTCCCGTGGACTCGATTCTGGGACACGAATTACTTTGCGGGCCTGCTGCCGGCACTGAAGGGTTTCTGGAATAACGACTACGTTCGAGGGGCCGTAAGCGGGCTGGGCGCCCTGAACCTGTACATAGCGATTGTAGAGATTTTCCGCTTGCGCCGGTTTACGCGGCGGGGATAAAAATAGCGGCCGGCGTTTCAGGAGGGATCTGCACCGAAACCTGCCGGCCGCTTGAACTCGGCATGCGATCAGGCATGCCGGACGACCGTTCCCTATCCTAATCGAAAGCCGTCCTGTTCCCGAAATATCTTTCGGGTAGCATTCAGAAGAGGTTAGGCCGCGCCGAGGATCACTCCGTGCGCTCGCGCGCCGGAACCCGCCGCTTCGCGCTCATCGAGAAACACGTCCAGTTCGGCCGCTTGTTCCAGGGCGGTTTTCAGGTCGTGCAACTTTTCCAGCCGTTCTTCCGGGTCCGGCGGCACGGCCAGGACCCGCAGCGGCTTCTGCGGTTGGCGGAGAGATTCCAGGAGATCGGCAACCCTTGGGAACGATGGGTTGAACACCACGACGTCCGGCGGGAATTGCTTCGCCATCGCAGCGGCTTGAGCTTCGTTCAATGCTGGCAAAGCGAGATATCCGAGCTTGTTAAGCTCTCCGCCCAGCCAGAACACGAAACCCAAATCGCGATCGGCGATCAGAACCGTGTCCATATCTACCTCCTGTCTTTGGGGGGACAAAGACTGCAATCAAGGGGCCAATTTTAAGCCCTGTCCTTCGAATATTTAGGCGGGCAGGGCTAAAGGAAAAATTTACGGCTTGAGGAAGTTCTACACGGCGACCGTGCACTCGTAGAAAACCGCGTATTCATGGTTACAGCGGGTCTGCTCGTGCTTATCCTGAAAGAGCGACAGCGAAATCGTTCCGGCCGGATAAGCGCGGATGTCAAAGCCGCGCAAGTACATAACGAGACGTGCCGGTAAGCAGCAACTCCTCTGGTGAGGTCAAGGTAATGCAAATCAGGCAGGCCACGGCAGATTTTCCTGCATACACTTCGAATTTGAAAAAGCGAACCATTCCGGCGAGGGCAATTCTCCACGATTTTCGAACGGGACCCGGCCATCAAGGACTTGCGCCCCACAATCCGGATGTAGCCTCTTTTCATTACGAAGGCGAGATCTACTTCAACGTGACGCATGAAGTTCTCGATCGAACCGTGATTGTGAGCGCGAGTGGCTCAAGTCCTCTGCCGGACCTCTAGTCTTTCCTATGGCGCCCGATTGCGACGTGATTATTGTCGGAGCCGGTGTAGCAGGGCTGGCCGCGCTTGAGGAACTGAGCGCAGCCGGAATTTCGGTGCGTTGTCTGGAGGCGCGCGACCGCATCGGCGGCCGGATCCTGACTGTTCGCGATGAGCAGGTTCCGATTCCCATCGAACTGGGCGCCGAGTTCATACACGGCAAGCCGCCTGAGATCTGGGACCTGGTCACGCAGGGCGGTGGTACGGCGAATGAACGAAGGTGGAAACCCGTCTATGTCCGATCGGGCGAGGTCCGCAGCGGAAGCGAGATGACCGACCAGGTGGAAAAGGTCGTTTCCGACGTAAGGCCCGCCGCGCGGCAGTCCGGGGATGAGAGCTTCGCACGATTTCTGGCGGGCGGTTCTTATCCCGACGAAGTCAAAGAGTGGGCCGCCCAGTATGTGGAAGGATTCAACGCGGCCCGACGGGAAAGAATCGGAACCGCGGGGCTGGCGGAGGAAGCGGAGGCATCCGAACGCATTGACGGCGATCGTCTGTTCTCGATGGCGGAGGGCTACGATCGGGTTCCGTGCTGCCTGGCGAGGCCGGTTCCGAATTGGGAGCAAGTCGTGCGACTGGGAGCGATTGTGGACCGCGTCCAATGGCAGCCCGGAAGCGCGGCAGTGCATGTGCGGTGCGCATCCGGGGAGCGGCGGGAGACCTTGCGATGCCGGCAGGTGATTGTCACGATTCCGCTTGGTGTCTTACAAGCGGATCCGGGCGAACCTGGAGCCATTCGATTCGATCCCCAGCCGGGACAGGTTCTCGAAGCGGCCCGCGCACTCGAATCGGGCGCCGTCTGGCGTGTCACATTCCGGTTTGAGACCGCATTTTGGGAAGCGCGTCGGGAATTTGCGAGCGCCCAATTCATTTTTAGCCAGGAACCCGAATTTCCCACGTGGTGGAAACCGGCTGCGGAAGGCGTCCCGATCCTCGTCGGTTGGAGTGCCGGTCCCGCGGCCGATAGACTCGTCGGTCTGACAAATGCGGAAGTCACGGCACGCGCCGTGGCATCGCTCGAACGAATCGTTAGAATTCCGGCTTCGGCGGTGCGATCGGCCTGGTTCCACGACTGGCAGGCCGACCCGTTTTCGCGGGGCGCCTACAGCTATATTCCAGCGGGTCAGTTACCAGCGCGGAATACGCTCGCACACCCCGTGCGCGGGACGCTTTATTTTGCCGGCGAGGCAACCGATTGTAGCGGCCAGGGAGGCACGGTGCATGGTGCGATCGCGTCGGGACGCCGGGCGGCCCGGCAGGCGCTTGCGGATTACCGGAAGATAAGCCGCCTTACTGCGTAGCAACCTGCGTCGCGCCGCCGATGCTGGTGCCGATCACTTCACCGGAGACGATCAACTCGACACGCCGGTTTTGCTGACGGCCGGCAGACGTGTTATTCCCCGCGATCGGCCGCGTGTCGCCGAATCCGGAAGCGCTTAGGTTGTCGCCGCCAATTCCCTGCCCTCCAAGATAAGAGACCACTGCTTCGGCGCGCTTGACGGAAAGTCTCTGGTTGAAATCGGCGCCACCAGTGCTGTCGGTATGACCCTCGGCGGCAAGCTTGAGACCGGGATGCGCGAGCACGATGCCGGAAAGCTTCGCCAACTTCTCGCGCGCGGCCGGGCGCAGTGTGAATTGGCCGCTGTCAAACAGAACATCGGCCATGGTCACGACCAGACCGCGATCGGTGTCTTTCGTTTCCAGCACAGCGTTGAGCTGCTGGAGGAGTTGCGCGCGGAGCTGCTGCTTTTCCAGTTCGGCTTGCTGGCGCAGGCGCTCGGCTTCTGCTGCTTCATGCTGGGCCTTCTCGGCGGCCGCGGCCGCCTGTGCCTGCGCGGCTTCCGCCTTGGCTCGCTCGGCGGCTTCCTTGGCGGCCGTCAGCTCCGCCACGAGGCGCCTCTGCTCGGCGGCGGCCTTCTCGGCTTCCGCAGTCACGCGCGCGGCCTCGGCAGTGGCTTTGGCGGCCTCGGCCTGGGCGCGCCGGGCTTCTTCGGCCTTGCGCTCGGCTTCGGCCTGCTCGCGCTGGCGCTGCTCGTTCTCGGCCCGCTTCTTGGCTTCCGCCTCGCGGGCGGCGGCGGCCTGCCGCTCATTGTCGAGCGCTTCGTCTTGTTGCCGCTTGACGGCGATCACGCGCGCATCTTCGGCCGTTTGCACGGTCTCGCGGGCAATCATGATGGCCGGTTTGCGTTGCTTCTGTTGCAAATATTTCTCGGCTTGCTGAATCGTGCCCTGCGCTTTCTTAAATGCGTCGGAGGCATACTTGTCAGCGCCGGAGGACTGCGCGATCTGAACGGCATTGCGCGCTTCGTAGATCTCGACCGGCACCGAGGGATCCGGCTTCAATTGCAAAACATTGGCCAGCTTTTGATATTGGCCGCGCTGCAGCAGCTCATACTGGGCATCGATGATTTCGAATTTGCCGAGCGTATCCTGGCGAACCTCGTTCTCCATGACAATCAGATCGCTTGGCTGCGTCACCGAGAAGTATGGCTCCGCAGTGACGATGAGGCCGAAAACCTGGAGATCGGTTGTGACATCGAGATGGCTCTTGCCGCCGTCGAGCAGGATCTCGCCCAGATTCTTCGGACGGCCTTCCGGCGAGACCGCCCACAAGACGTAGGTCAGGTACTCGGCGCCAAATTGGGTTGCGGCGCCGACGTCGCGAAAGTTGGCCTCGATGCTGATGGCGCCCTGGCGGCTCTCAACCTTGGCGTGCCCTTTAGCATTGCGCATGATGGCGGTTCCGGTGAAATCGATTTCAGTGGAACCGCTGCGATGACGATAGTTGATCGCCTTGGTTGATTTCGCGACCGCGTTCACTTTGAACACGGCAGTCGGGGGCTCGGCCGGCTGGTTTTGCGCGAGTGCCGACGAGCAGACGCCCACGCCCAGACTCAGAACGCACATCGATGTCAGAAATTGCTTCTTCATAAAGCCAACTTGCCTCATTCTCAAGAGTAACCCGTAAAAATGTATTCGAGGTCACATTGCATGCCGACCGCCACGCTGGGCGGCGTCGTATTTTCCGTGACTTAGCGGGCGGAAAGGGGAGGTGGGTGAAAAAAATTCCCTAACCGTACTCCATGACAGGTGTTGTTTACTATCGAAGGTCAGCAGCGCTGACGGTGCGTTTCATCTTGCGGGCGTAGCGGATGGCGCCGGCGTGATGCAGCCATCTCGGGATCATGCGCTCCACGATGACCACAGTTTTGTAAATCGTTCCCGGGACAACGAACAGCTTTCCTTTCGCGAGCCCATCCAGCGAGGCCTGCACGACGTCTTCGGCGCTCATCCAGAGCCGCTTTGGAATCCGATTGCGATCGACACCCGCGACGTCGTGGAATTCGGAATAGGTAAATCCGGGGCACAGCGCTTGCACCCTTACGGGCGAACCAGCGCTGCGGAGTTCGAGGTCGAGGCCTTCGGTAAAGCTGTTGATCCAAGCCTTGGTGGCGCAATAGCTGACGCTTCCCGGCGATTGGCCGAACGCGGCAACCGACGAGACATTGATGATCCCGCCCTTGCGCCGCGGCACCATGGTGCGCAGCGCGGCGTGGGTCAGCCGCAGAGTGGCCATGATGTGAAGGCGGTGCATTTGATCCTGGCCTTCGACAGGGCGGTCGTAGAACGGCCCTTCAATGCCGAATCCCGCATTGTTCACGAGCAGTTCGAGACGCGGCTCGACGGCGATCCAGTCTTCAACGCGTTTCAAATCCGCATCGAGGTTCAAGTCCGCGGCGAGGACTTCAGCGCCGCCCAGTTCCCGCGCCAACGCGTCCAGGCGATCGCGCCGTCGCGCCACCAGGATCAAGTCGTAGCCTTGCTGAGCCAGTTTCCTAGCGAAGACGGCGCCGATGCCCGCCGAAGCGCCGGTCACCAGAGCGCGAGGTTTGTTGTTGTCGGCCATTGTCCTCACTCTACTGCGGTCTCGAAAAGAATGCTCGAACAGGTCAGGCCGGCCTCGGCCTTCTGCAACTCCGAGATGTCGATGGATCGGACGCGCAAGCCCGAGCGATCGAGCAATTCCGCCGTCCGCGGAGACGATGCCGGAACCAGAACCGTATCGCCGATCACGAGGACGTTGGCTGCGCCGGGCTCTTCCGCCGGCACATCGACGATTTCGCAGTCCTGCAAAGGCGCGACGTCGATCCACTGCCGGTTCGCCAGAACCCGCCGTTCACCGATGGGACAACATCCGGATTTCAAGTGGAGACAGCCACGGACCGTCACAGAGTGGACCGAGTAGCCGAACGGGTTCACGATTTCCGATAACTGCTCGATGCCAGCCGGGTTGGTGCGCCCGGAAAGGCCCACGAATAGAGTGGAGCCGAGGCGCAGCACGTCTCCACCTTCGAGAGTGGCGGGAGAGCGCAGCCATGCCAACGGCCGGAAGCGCGACAAAACGAGAGAGAGCGCATTGGCTTCCCGGCTGCGCGATTCGGCGCCCATGCGCGTCATAACGGCCCGTTCTTCGACCACCACAGCGGGGTCTTCGACGAACATGCTATCGGGAAGGCTGGCGTCAGGCGGCAGAGTGATGACTTCGCAGCCGAGCTCGCGCAGGCAGGATTCGTATTGGCGATGCTGTTCAATCGCCTTGGCGACGTCAATTGGCTGCCGCGGGAGAAAGGCCAACTCACAATCGTTGATCGCCGGACTGACGGCGCGCGTGATGGCAATGAGCATTCTGACGTAGAGCCGGCTGCCAGCCGGCAGGCCGGAGGCCTGCCCTACTTGGGGATGTGTTTTTCGAGCATCTGGCGCCGGACTACCGCACCGTAGACATTGCCGGCCCTATCCACGCCGACGCCTTCGGCGCCGCTGTGCTCTTCGGTTGTCGATTCCATGTCTTCGATGAAGTAGTTCACCTTGCCGGTCTTGGCGTTGCCGATGCGGATGCCTTTCTTCCAGCCGGGCTCGTCCTTGCCCCACGATTCGGAATCGGCCACGAACATCTTGTCGTCCTTGGCGATGAAGATGCCGCTCGGGCGGCCCCATTGCCGCCACGTATCAAGATAGCGGCCGTCCTGATCGAAAATCTGAATGCGATTGTTGTTGCGATCGCCAACGAAGAGGCGGCCTTGCGAATCGAAGGCGAGCGTGTGCGGCGCGTTGAGCTCGTCGTTACCGGAACCGCGCTTGCCCCAGGACTTGATGAACTTGCCGTCCTTGCTGAATTTCGAGATGCGATCGTTGCCGGGGCGCGGGCCAGAGTGGCCTTCGGAGACGAAGATATCGCCGTTGGGAGCGATCACCACGTCGGTCGGCTCGTCGAACAGACCCGGCTCGGCGCTGGCCATGCCTGCCTTTCCGAGCGTCATCAAAACTTTGCCTTCCGGACTGAACTTGAAAACCTGCATGCCTTTGCCGTCGCGCATCTGCTCGTCGGTGACCCAGAGATTTCCCTGCGGATCGACCGTGGCTCCATGCG
>DASXAK010000192.1:0-20210 GCA_036406715.1 Bryobacteraceae bacterium
GTGGTACTTCCCGGGAGCCGCCGCGGAGAAGCGGCGCGCCATCTGCCCGCGCTGCTCCAGGCCGTCGAGCGGCTCACCCGGGAGGAAGCCTTGAATTTCGTCCTGCCGGCTTCGGCCACTACGGGTCCAGAGTTTTTTCGCAAACAGATGGGTAACGCGCCAATTCGGGTGTTGGAAGAAGAAAGCTGGGACGCGCTTGCCCACGCCGACCTGGCGTTGGCCGCCAGCGGCACCGTGACGATCGAGGCAGCGTTGCTCGGAACCCCGATGGTCACTTTTTACAAGGTGACCGCGCCGAGCTGGATCGCCGGAAAGCTGCTGGTTCGCGTGCCATTCTATTCGATGGTGAATTTGATTGCCGGCCGCGCCGTCGTGCCGGAGTTGATGCAGCGGCAAATGACCGGGGACCGGCTGGCGGCCGAGGCGCTGCGGCTGCTGCGGGATGAACCGGCACGCGCCGCGATGCGCGACGGGCTTGCCGAAGTGCGGCGGAAACTTTCGAGCGCGGACAGCGCTCCCCGGCGCGCCGCGGCTCTCATTCAGGAAATTTGGGAAGGACAGGTTGCACATGTTTCGTAATCTCCGCCACTGCGCGCCCGCTCTGCTGGGTGCCGGGCTGCTGCTCGTCGCGTCCCTGGCCGCGTCCGGGCAGGACCGCGCCCGGAACCGCATCCGTGTGGTTGCCTACGCCATCGATGCCGAAGTGATGCCGGCCACGCAGTCGTTGAACGCCAAGACGACCGTGCAGTTCATTCCCGTGGATGACAACACGATCGCGCCGGCGTTCGAACTCAACAACGCGCTGAATGTTTCGCGCGTGGTGGACGGCAGCGGCAAGCAGATCGCGGCGTCGCGCAACCAGCAGGATTTCACCGTCCGGCTGAATTACGATCAGCCGCTGCCCAAGGGCCAGCCGGCGACCGTAACCTTTTACTATGACGGCCGGCTGAGCGGGCAGGAGGATTCGCCGGTCTACGGAATCAAATTCGCGGCCATCCATCCGGATTACTCGTTCCTGATGTACCCGGCGCGCTGGTTCCCGGTGGGCGGATACACGACCGACCGGTTCGCGGCGAATCTCCGGATCACGGTACCTGCGGGCTATTCGGTGGTGGCGAGCGGCCTCGACACACACAGCGCGGCGGGCGATAAGACGGCATACGAATTCAAATTCGAAAGGCCGTCGTTTCCCGGCAGCTTCGCGGTCGTGAAGGGAGACCCCGTGAAGGTGCAGTCCGAAGGTGTGACGACGGCTCTGTATTTCCGGGGACCGGAAGCCAATATGGCGCAGCCGTACGGACAGGAGATCGGGAAAGAGATGACCCACTTCACCGGCCTGTACGGTCTTCCGCCATATGCCAACCTGACGGTGATTGAGACCGAAGACGGGGCGCCGAACGGCTATGCCGCGCCGGGCTTGCTTTTCCTGAACCCCAAGGGGATCGGGAAAGAGCCGCAAGGCAAGCTGCTGGCCAACCAGATCTCGCGGCAGTGGTTTGAAGACCTGGTTTCACCGGCCACGCGAAACCATCTGTGGCTGACCAACGGGCTCGCGGCGTATTCGGAGATGCTCTGGAACGAGAATGCCAGCGGTAAGGGCGCGATGGAATCGCAGCTTCACGACGTGATGGTCGAAGCGCTGACGATCGACAACGTGCCGATCATACAAGCGGCCCGTCTGGAGGACTACTCGCCGGAGCTGTGGGCGCTGACCGGGTCGAAGGGCGCCACGGTGCTGAACATGTTGCGCTACATCGTCGGCGACGACAAGTTTTTCCAGGGGTTGAAGCAGTACGCACAGCAATACGCCTGGAAGTCGGCGACGACCGACGATTTCCGCAAGGTGATGGAGACGGTGGCCGGCCAGGACTTAGGCTACTTCTTCATCCAGTGGATCGAATCGAGCGGCGCGCCTGAATTCAAGCTCGACTACACCGTTTTCCGCACGCAAAAAGGCTTCCGCGTGATGGGCAAAGTGGCGCAGGATCTGGACACCTTCCGGATGCCGGTGGACCTGAAGATCGAGACCGAAGGCAACCCGGAGGAAAAGCGCATCGAAGTGGCGGGCACGTCCTCGGAGTTTTCAGTCGATACGTTCGGAAAGCCGAAGAACGTCGTCATTGACCCGAACGACCGTGTGCTGCGCTATAGCAACGACATTCGCGTCGCGGTGGCGATCCGGCGCGGCGAGCAGTTTGCCGAGCTGAGCGAATACGGCGAAGCGCTGAAAGAATACCAGAAGGCGCTCGAGACCAACCGCACCAGCTCGCTTGCCCACTATCGGATTGCCGAGGTGTTTTTCCTGCAAAACAACTATCAATCGGCGGCCAATGAATTCCGCGAAGCGCTGAACGGCGACGCGATGCCGAAGTGGACCGAGGTGTGGTCGCACATCAACCTCGGTAAGATCTTCGACATCACCGGCCAGCGCGACCGCGCGGTGAACGAGTATAACCTGGCGCTCCGGACCAAGGACAACACGCAAAACGCGCAGGAAGACGCCAGCAAATACCTAAAAACCCCCTACGAGCGTCAGCGGCGAGCAGAACAGTAGGACGGAGAGAACCGGCTGAGAAAGCCGGAGCCGAGTTGCCCTCATCTCCGGGGAAGCCGTGTATCAATCTGAATCGGCCTCCACGCAGGGAAGTCGCTTACGCGCCGTTCTTCCGCGGGGCGACGTGATGGCGCGCGCCGGTTGAATCCACTTCGCACTCATCCTCGGTCAGCTCGGCGCCGCGTTGACGCCGCAGCGTCACGTGAAATTTCCAGGGCATGGTGAATACCTTGGGATCATCGATAGTCGCCTCGTAAGTGATGGTCTCGGGGCTGGTCCGCATATATCGCTCGACCACATGCAACTGATCGCTGTGATGGTGGCCGGCGGCATCGAGCCAGGTTTGATCGCTGAAGCTGGAAACATCGGCTACCAGCGTCGCCCCGTCCCAGTGTGCTCGCGAATCACCCATCGCGTAGGGCAGACCGTCGTTATGCGGCTTTCCGTCCAGATACAGAATGCGATAGGAATGTACGCGTTCGTAGACAATGTATACGGCGCGGTTGTTTTGTAGAATCTGGAACGGATACGGCATGAGTGTCGACCGCGGAACGCCGGGTTGGAAGCAGCGTGCATCGGGATCCGCGCTCGCGCGTCGCGTGTAGTTTTCTGCCGACTGACTTCGAGCTTCGGCGAGGTACGGGATTTTGCCGGAGGGCGGATCGAAAATCACGCCGGCCGCTTCCAGGTCGAGGTAAGCCTTGCCTTCGGCCTTCCAAAGGCCGCGCAGATCCCCTGGCTGGGCTTCGACGGCCAACGACGCCACGAACATCCAGAGCAGCCGGAGTCTCATCTACTTCGCTCGCTGCCGCTGCAAATTCTGGTGGTGAACGATGTCGCGCTCGCCCTCGACGCAATCGTATTCGATCAACTCAGTGGACTTGGGTTGGCGGGCGAGCGGAATCCGTAGCGTCCAAGGCCGGGAGTAGACGGTCGGATCCGTAACGGTCGCTTCGTAGACAATTCGGTCGGGCGCCGTCATCGTGAACCGCTCGACCACATGCTCGTTTTCGTCCAGGAAGTTGCCGCCCTGATCAAGCCAGGTCTTGCCGTTCAGCCCCGTGACATCGACCAACAACGTGTCGCCCTCCCAGCGACCGCGCGAGTCACCCAACCACGCCCAATAGTTCTTACGGTGCGGCCGTCCATTCAGCGGAATCACCCGCACGCTGTGTTCGGTTTCGGAAAGGATCGCGAAGTAATCGCCGTCCTGAACGATCTCGACCGGGAACGGCGGGACAAGCTGCCGCGGAACGCCGTGCGGGTGGCAGTAGCCGACCGGATCGCGGTCGCGCTCGTCCCAGTTCAGTTTCGCTTGCTTCGCCGCGTCCGGCAGGTAGGGCAACTTGCCATCCGGCGGGTCGACGATCACGGAAGGCCCGGCAGGAATCTGGTAACTCGCTTCGTGGGCTTGCACATCGAATGCCGCCGAAATCACTGCGGATTGCCAGACTCCCTGCATATCCGGATGCCCGTTCGAGAACCTCGGTAGCGATTGGCCCCAGGCCGAGGCACACGCAAATAGAAGTATCCAGATTCGCCGCATCGTTTCCAATCGGAAGTCGCTACTGTCCCTTTGCCGGCGCGGGCTCCCGTCCGCGCTGCGTCAGTTTCTCACCGCTGGCCAGGGTAATGGAAACAAACAGCGCGCCGGGCTCCCCGGTGAGGAGCGGGTCTGCCACGACCGTCACCTTGTCGCCCGGCTTGACATCGGTCTTCTTCCAGCCGGCGCGCGCCAGGTACCCCGGCGCAGTCATCTCCACGTTCCAGGTTACGGTCTCGCCGTTCTTGCCCGGCACGTCGAGCTCGATGTAGCAATGAGGATTCTGCCAGCTAAAGTTCTTGACGACGCCCGTCAGCGTCACCGGGTTCTTACGATCGAAGCCGGCCATGGAGTGATGCGCGGCAGCGGGAATGGCGAGCAACAAAAAGATTCCGAGATAAGCGGCGGCCAGTTTCTTCATTACGGTTCTCCTTCGGCTCCTAACGGGAGCTTCGATCCGAGCCGGTGCTCAGCAGGTGTTGATTCAAGTCGGGCAGGCACTCCGCCTCGCTAATTTCCTGATCGTCCACCCGCTTCCACCGCTTGGTCCACTTCCATTCGCCGACCCAGCTCTTCGGATCCGTCATGCTGTACTGAATCTCCAGGGTTGCGCCCTTGTCCAGCATCCGCATCCGCTCCACCACGTGCAGCGCATCGCTGGCCGGAACCCCGGTATCAACCCAGTGATGATCGTTCACGAAACCGACAGTATCGACGACCAATGTGTCGCCCTCCCACTGCCCTATCGATTCTCCGTTGAAGCTGGCGATGATCACGTCGGGATCGGTGTGCTTGCGGCCGTCGAGGTAGATGATTCGCACGCTGTTCATGAAGCCGCTGATCATGTGAATCACGGTCGGCTTTTGGACCATCGCGATCGGCCAGACTCGCGTCATAATGATCGGCAATCCGGCAGGCCAGCAATGACCGATGTCATCCTTATACGATTTGCCTTCCGCCACGGCTTTCTTATTGGCATCATATTCGGCCTGCGCGGACGGCGTGAGCTGGAAGCCCTGTGGCGGACTGAACTGCCAGGGATTGTTCGGTCCAATTGCGTGCAGCCAGGTCCCCGTGACGTCGAATGGAGGCTTTGGCCTTTCTTTGTTCAGTTTTGCCGGAGCCAGGGCGCCCACAGGTACTCCGTTCGCATCGAGTGGGGCGGGAGCTTGCGCCACCGCCGGCGCCGCGCACATAGCCGCCAGCGCCGCGATCAGTAGCTGAGACTGTGTATTCATGCCAAACCTCCTGATTCCTAGCAGCGTCACTTGTCTTGCAGTTTCATGTGGACAACGCCCTTTTCGTCCACATATTCCCGGTTGTTTTCACAGACGAACTCGACCATTTCGTAGTTGGGCGCCAGCGTATAGTGCAGCGAGTAAGTGACCGGCTTGTCGAGCACCACGGGGTCCACGATGGTGATCTCGTCAGAAAGCGCATCCTGGGCCGTCCGGCGGATCCGTTCCGTGATCCGCATTGTGTCGCTGTGCGGCATGTCTTGATACCCGTGCACCGACTCTTTGATGCCAATCGTATCCACTACCAGTGTGTCGCCCTCGAAATGTCCGACCGAGTGCCCGTAGTATCCGGGATCGACGTCATCGGGCGAGATCTGCGTCTTCCCCAGATAAATCCGGCGCACCTCGCTGAAGGCTTCTCCGATAATTGTCACCTGCCGCGCCGTCTGGATCACTTCCATCGGATAAACAGCCACCTGCATCATGGTCGGCATGCCGTAGGGTTCGCACAACCCCCGCGTGGCCAGTTGTTCGCCGCGGCCTGCGGCTTCCCGTTGGCGGGCGCGAAACGCGTCGTAGCGCTCTTTGTACGGAGACTTCAGCGGCAGCGGCGCTGCTGCCGGTCCCCCGCGTCCCCGGGCCAATGCCGGCCGCCAGACGCCGGACAGGTCCGGCGGTGCGGAGGAAATCTCCAACGATTGCGCGCAAACAACGTGGGAGGCCGCCAGCAGCAGCGCCGCGCGCGCAACGACGTCCATTCCCGCCGGCACTTACCGCGCCTCTCTTCCCGGACCATTCCCGAGTTTGCGGTTATCCGGCAAATTCGCCTGGACCAAAAGCCCGCCCGGATTTCCGTTCTTCAGAGGATTGATGATGAGCGTGACCTTCTGGCCCGCCGCGAGCGTCTTGTGCGTCCAGCCGCCGCTTCGCAAAATGCTGGGACTGCCCAGTTCAATACTCCAGTGCTTCGTTGCGCCGGTTTCGTCTGGAACGTCAATCTCAATGTACACGTGCGGGTTTGTCCACTCGAACGAGGTGACCGAGCCGGTGAGCGTAATCTGTTTGCTCGTGTCGAACATGACGAAAGAGTGGTGTGCCAGCCCGGACGCCGCCGTCAGCAGTAAAGCGGCAACCAAACCCGAGCCTGATTTCACGCGCATGGAATCTCTCCTGGCTCTTTCAAGATTTCGATCTGTCCACCGGCCCTCAAGCGCCCGTCAGTGTCTTTTGGTTATCCCGGAACGGGAAGTGGCTTGTCAAGTGAACACGGGCAGCGCCGCGGCACGGATACCTGATATGGTAATAGATGATAAGCAGATCTGAAAAGTGGGCCTCGGGTCTCTTATTCTTTTGCCTCGTGGCAGGACTGAACGCCGGAACGGCAAACGCGCCGGCGAAGATTCCCGAAGACTTCCCGAAAGATTTCCCGGTCTACAAAGACGCCATCGTGAAGACCTACGGGCCGATCGTTCCGGCGAATCCGGCGTTGGGCAACATTCTCGTCCTTCAGACGGCGGATTCCAAGACCGCCGTATTGGACTTCTATCGAAAAGAGCTGCCCGCGGAAAGCTGGGTGGTGGAAAAACCGTTCACCGACTGCCCGGATTCGTTGACTGCGCACAAAGACAACCGCCGCATCAGCGTCAGCGTTCTGGATTCCCAATCCGGAGGCAGGCGTGTGACTCTGATCCAGCTCGGCGTGAACAGCCAGTGACGCGCGTTTGCGCATCGATCATCGCCCGCACGACCGGGCGCCTGGCTGGAGTTTGCGCAGTTAGGCGATCATTCCGCGCGCGGCCCTATTTGGGAGCGATGTGCCGCTGGTCCTTTTCGTTCTCCAGGCAAACGTAATCGAGCAGGTCCGTGTCCGGCTTGAGGTTCTGATGCAGCGTCACCGTCCACGGAGCGGTGTAGGCTTTGCGATCATCCACCGTGATCTCGATTTCCAGCTTGCCGTAACTCACGCGATGGTAGCGTTCGACAATCTTTCCGGTTCCGGTCAGAGGACTGCCTTTGCGGTCAAGCCAAGTGTCATCGCGAAATCCGGCCGTGGTTACAACGAGCCGGTCGCTGTCCCAGCGGCCGCTGGAATATCCGTTCCAGGTCGGCTGCGGATCGTCCGGCAATGGACGCCCGTCGGTGAAGATCTGCCGATACATCGCGTTTCGCTCATTCAGAATCAGGACCAACGCCGGTGTCTGCACGATTTTCCGGTACAACGGATCGGTGTGCAATTTGAGGATGCCGCCGGGTAAGCAGCGCGAAGTTGGATCAGCCCGGCCGCGCGCCTCCCCGCGCTCTTTGACCACCGCCGCCGCCCATGGCTGGTACGGCAGCCCGCCCTTGAGGGCCCAGCCGATATCCCAAAACTCCTGCGGGGTGAGCATGTCGTCGCAGTTATTGGGCGGGCACGGGCGGTTGTCTTCGTCCACCCAAACGCCGGAGAGGTCCGGCTTGTCATTGGCCGCGCGCGGCGCCGGCGCGTTGAGATTCGGCGCGCCATCGGGCAGCCGCGGAATACCGGGCGTCCGATACTGCACCCACTGAGCCCCGGCCGGCAGCGTGAAGAGCGACCAGAGGATGAAGGTGCCGATTCGCATGCTCCCATCATACATGTGGGGCATGCTTTAGCTTGCCCGCTTCAAAGGGTGTTATTGAATGCAGATTTTCACGCTGGAGCGCGCCAGCGTTCTCATCGCGTCCTGCAGGGTCGTTCCGCGGAGGGAGAGCCGCTTGGCGAAAAGGCTCAGAAACCGGCCGTACTTCTCCAGCGCCGGCTGATCCCAGCGGTCCACCGCATCTTGAAGAGCTTGTTTGGTCGCAGGCGAAAGCAGCTCAACACGCCCGACGAAGACGCGCGTGGTTTCGTCCGGCGCCGGATTCACATTGAGCGGGAGAATCCCATCCACCTGCCGCATGGGCATGATGTAGAGCACACGCGTTCCTTCTTCGAACCACGAGTCGCGCCATGTCTCCACCATCGCAGCGGCCTCTTTGGCGTACAGCCCGAATTCCGCCAGAGCGACAGTGAGATCCTGCCGCAGTTCGTCGAAATTCGGCGTGAGGGCCGGCGGGTCCAGAGTCACGCTGTCCTTGATGCCGCGAACCAACCGGTAGCCCATTCTTCCGCCATGACTGTCAAAGAGAATCGCCAGTGGAACCGGCTCCCCACCGGCGTTGCGGATCTCGAGCCTTCCATCGCTTTCGAAACGCGGCCGGAGCGGCGGCGAAAAATTTCCCACGCCGCGATAAAAGATGAGCTTTTCCTGTTCATCGCCAAGGCGCAGCGGCGCGGAGTCTGTTTCGCGCGCGGCGTAGTATCGGCTCGCGCCGATGCTCGAGGGAAAATCGAGCTTCTCTCCCGGCAGTACGTTGACGTCGTTCCATTCGATGCGCCCGTTTCGATAGACCGTCCCTGCCGAGGCAAAGGAAGTCGGCCCGGCCTTCGACGCCCGCGGGTACCATTCCGTGATCAGGCCCTGCGGAAAATCGACGTGAACGCTGAGCGTCAACGCCCGGGGCGTGTAAAAGTACAGGACCGGCGTCTCCATGCGCACTAGGCCGGAGAGTTGCCATTTGCCAAGCACCATCGGAAGGCGATCGACGAAACAGGGCAGGTCGGGCGCGCCGAACAAGGGCGCCCATGGCACGGGCTCGCCGTCGTCGCCGGCGACCGAAGTGAAAGTGCCCCATTCGTGCACGACGAAGCGAGCGTTCGGACCGTTGAGTTCGGCGGCGCTGACCGCGAGCGTCGCCACAGTAACGATGGCTGCCACTTTCATTTCGGACCTCCTGTAGTTTCATTCAATGCGTTGTGAATTTCTCGTTCGGTGGCGAAACGCGGCAGAACTTTCACCGCGTCGCGGACAAAGGCCGGACCTCGAAACGGCACGATCGCTCCCGATAGCTCCTTTCCGCAGGTGGCTTTCAAACTGGCGACCCACGCGCCCTCCAGCGGCGCTGTCAGACCTACGGCGTAAACTCCCGGAATTGCGCCGGGCGTTACCTGCAGAGAAACGGATTTCCTCACTCCCGCCGCCGTTCCCTCTCCGGTTCCAGTCAGCGTCGCCTTGGAAAGATCCGCGCAGTTCTCGAGCCGAACGGCAATCCCGGCGCTCTTCATCCGCGCAATATTGGCGGCGATCGGATTCGCGATGGTCAACGTGAATTCGGCGGCCGCGAGCGGCGACAAACCGGCAATTGCCAGCGCAACGAATCTCACCACTTCCATGCCAGCTCCTCCCTCCAGTGCTTGAGTGTTTCGCGGTCGAGCTGCAGTGCTTTGTCGGGCGAGACGCCGCTCGGGAGCGGCATCAGCGCGACCATGCGGTCGTAAACGCGTCGCCGATCGCCCGCTTCGACGCGCAAGAGCAGGTGCCAGAGCGTGAGAGTGTCGCGCACGCGCGCTGAGCGAAGCACAGTTTCGAGGGCGTCCGTTCCCCGCATGCCGGAATCGATCTCGTTCAGCGCTTGTTTGAACGAATCCGCGGCATCGTCAAAAAAGGGAGCTCCCGGCCCGAGCCTGGCCCGGGTGCGGCAGCTTGCACCGGCCGGTACCAGCGATTCGATCCCGTGCCACTCAAGCGAAACCCAGCCCAGCGTTACGTGCATCTGCCCGTTGCCCGCATCGTCCACGTCCATCGTGTAGGCACAGCCCAGGTCGACCGCCGTGCTCGAAGAGGTATCCACGAAGAATAACCGCGGCGGGGCCGTCACGCTGGCGCGGATGCGGCCGCGCGCCAGGGCCAGCCGGTGCTCGGCTGAGCGCGCCGCCACCAGGCGCACGCGCGAGTTCGCATCGACCTGCACCGTGCCGATCGCGCCGACCCGAATCTCCGCCTTCGAAGACCCATCGGTTTCGAGCCACTGGCCTTCGGCGATCAGCCCGGTCCCGCCGAGGCGCTGCAAGCCGATGGAGGGCGCTCCTTCCAAACGCACCACTTCCCAGCGCCGGTTGAATCGAGTCGACGTCCAATACACCGCCGCTGCGATCAGAATCACCAGGAACGCCACCGCCGGCTGCCACCAGCGAAATCCAAGCGCCCGCGCCGCCCGCGGCTGCTCGCCGGCATTCAATGCCGCTTCGATCGAGGCCCATACAGACTCCGGCGCTTTGACCAATGGTAAATCGCGCATGGGATCGTCGGCAGGCGGCTGGTGCTTGCGGAACATCATGAATTTCGCAAGACCTCCAGCTTCGAAGCCAGCAGCTTCTGGGCGCGGTTCAGCCGCGATGCGACCGTCCCCATCGAACAGCGCAGCACGCGCGCCATCTCCTCGTAGGAGAGATCGTCGAAGTACCGCAAAAGGATCGCCAGGCGAAAATTGGGCGGCAACCCCGAGAGCGCCTCCTGGACCAATCGCGCCCGCTGGGCCCGCACCAGGTCCTGTTCCTGCGAAGCCCCGCCCGGCAGCGTATCCAAAACGACTTCTTTCGCCAAACGCGCCTCTCGCGCCTTAGCCCGGCGCGCTCCATCGAGGCACGTGTTGGCTACGAGCCGGTAGAGCCAGGTCGAGAAGTCCGCCGTTCCGCGAAACTGGCCGATGGTGGTCATGAGTTTCAAAAACACCTGCTGGGTGGCATCGGCCGCCGCCGCTCGATCGCCGTGAAAGTAGTACAGGCAGATGGAATACACTTTGTCCTTGTAGGCGTCGTAGAGTGCGCGGAAGGGCTCCCTTTCGCCACGCCGGCAGCCTTCGATAAGATCCGCGGTGATCTCGCGCTCTGTCAGGCTAACCACCGTAGCATTAGACGCACCCACCGGCGGCTTTCTTCCCCGCCCTACAGCACGTGATAGTAGCCGTCGCGCTCGAGCACTTCGACCGGAATCCCGAACAGGTGCGTCAGCGTCTCGGAGTGAAACACCTGGTCCTTGGGACCGTCGCAAAAAATCCGGCCGTTCCGGATCAGCACCACCCGCCCCATCTCCGGAATGATGTCCGGCAGGTGATGCGTCACCATGATCAGGCTGATGCCGGCCCGCGCCAGCTTGCGGAAGATCTCGCGCAGTTCGTAGGTGGCGTGCAGATCGAGGCTGGTGGTCGGCTCATCGAGCACCAGCGCCTGCGGGTCGTGCACCAGCGCGCGGCCGATCAGGATGCGGCGTGCCTCGCCGGATGACAGCTCGTTGGTGTTGCGCTCCGCCAGGTGCGTGATTTCGAGCAACTCCATCACCTCGCGCGCTTTCTGTTCCATCTCCGGCGTGACCTTGTGGTTCGGCCAGACTCCCACGCTACCGAAGAACCCCGAGAGCACGATCTCGTAGCCCGAGTAGTCGCGCGTGCACATCTGCATCCAATCGTTCGACACCAGCCCCAGGTGATTGCGCAGCTCGAACAGGTGCCAGCGGTCGCGGCCGAGGATGCGCAGTGACCACGGTTCCGGCTTCAGCAGCGGATAGAGTTCGCGCGAAATGACTTTGATAAGGGTCGACTTACCCGACCCGTTCGGCCCCAGGATGGCGACATGCTCGCCCTGCGCGATCGAAAGGCTGATCCCGTCGAGAACAACGCGGTCTCCCCGCTGGATCGTGACATTCTCGAACTCTATGAGCGGAACGGACATGAATCCTATTGTAGAGGCGAGTGTATGGTCACGAACCTTTCGGCGGGCGCGCCCGCCTGCATTGTAAATTCGCATACACGCCTCTGAAATCCGGTGATTTCTCCCGGCGCATTCCGCCCTTTCCGCTGTTAGGCTATTTGAGCGGACCTTATGACAACCTTACGCTACGTGATTCTCGGCGGCGGAATGGTGGCCGGCTACTGCGCCAAGGAACTGGTGGAGCGCGGGCTCAAGCCGGGCGAGCTGACTATCATCTCCTCGGATGATTCCGTTCCCTATGAACGGCCTCCGCTCTCAAAGGGATTTCTCGCCGGCAAAGACTCCGAAGACGGCATTCGGATCAATCCCGAGAAGTTCTACGGCGAGCACGGCATCGACGTGAAGCTCGGCTCGGAAGCCACAGCCGTGAACACGGGCCGCAAAATCCTGCACCTGCGGTCCGGGCAAGACCTGCTTTTCGACAACCTGGTGATCGCGACCGGCGCCCGCGTCCGCACTCTGTCGCTGCCCGGCAGCGATCTGCCGGGGCTGTATTATCTCCGCTCACTGGACGATTCCAAGCGCATTCGCAAGCACGCAGAAGGCGCGAAGCGCGCGGCCGTGATCGGCGGCAGCTTCATCGCAATGGAAGTGGCCTCTGTGCTCGCGCAGCGCGGAGTCGAGACCACCATGATCCTGCGCGACGACCGCATTTGGAAGCAGTTCTTCACTCCGTCGATGTCCCGTTTCTTCGAGAACTACTATTCGGCGCACGGCGTGAAATTTGTGAAAGAAGCCAAGGTCGAGGCGTTGCGCGGGAAGTCCGGGGTGGAATCGGTCGCGCTGGGCGATAACCGTTCGATCCCCTGCGATCTGGTGGTGGCAGGCGTCGGCGTGCGGCCCGTGACCGAGCCGGTCTCGACCAGCCTCATCGAAGTCACCGACGGCATCGTCGTCAACGAATTTCTCGAAACCGCTGTGCCCGGCATTTTTGCGGCGGGCGACGTCGCCAACTACCGCGATACGATGTTTGGCACGCGCCGCCGCGTGGAACACTGGGATAACGCCGTCTCCCAAGGCCAGCACTGCGCGCGAATCCTGACGGGCGAACGCGCCCCGTTCGTGCACTTGCCATATTTCTTCTCCGATGTGTTCGATCTGTCGTACGAATTTTGGGGCGATCCGGCCGGGGCCGACGAAGTGGTCGAGCGCGGCGACCTGTCGTCCAAGAGCTTCAGTGTCTGGTGGCTGTCGAAAGAGCGTTTGGTCGCGATGTTCGCGATGAACCGGTCCGACGAAGAACGCGACGCCGCTCAGAAATGGATTGCGCAGAAGCAATTGCTGATCGCGGAAAAGCTGCGATCCGCCGCCTCCGTGCACGACGCCGAAAAGCTTTCGACCCTGAAGGCGGGTTGATTCAATCCGCGTTCATCTGCGTTCATCGGCGGCTAACGTTTAGTGACCCACTACATCGCCGACAACAGCCGCCCGCCGTCCACCACCAGCGTCTGCCCCGTGACGAATGACGAGCGGTCGCTGGCCAGCAGCACCGCGATCTCCGCCACCTCCATCGGCTGCCCGAGGTGCCGGATCGGCTGATCGTCGATGCGCTTCTCGAGACGCGCGTCATCTTTCCAGTAGTATTCGCTCAGCACCGTCTGGATCAGCCCGGGCGCAATCGCATTCACGCGCACGCCCTTCGGCCCCAACTCGAGCGCGTACGATTGCGTCATCATGATCAGCGCGGCCTTGGTCATGCTGTACAGCAGCCCTTCGAATTGCGGCCGGACGCCGGAAACCGAAGAGATGTTGATGATTGACCCGGAGCCGCGGGCGCACATGCCGGGCGCCACAGCCTGGATGAGCCGGAAGGCGCTCTTCAAATTGATCTCGATCATCTTGTCGAACATGCCTTCGTCCAGCTCGAGGCACGGCCTCTGCGCGACGTTGGTGGCGGCATTGTTTACGAGAATGTCAATACGCCCGAACTCGCGCGTGGTGGCCTCCACGAGTTGCGCGATCTGATCGGCTCGCCCGACATGGCAGACCACCGGCTTCACCGCGGGACCGATCTGGCGCGCGACCGGCTCTAACGTCTCGGCCTTGCGCCCGCAGATGACGACCTTCGCGCCTTCGCGGACGAACGTCTCGGCAATCGCCCGCCCGATGCCGCGGCTGGCCCCCGTCACGATCGCCACCTTGTCTTTCAGCATCCGACCAGTATATGTGCAGACAACTGACGACGCGTCCGCCGGCGGCCCAAGCGGGATTTACCTGTTGCCACACCGTTAACCATCGGTGTCCGGCACACTTCCGTACTCCAAAGTGCACGTTGTTTTTTATCGGGTGGCAGCTTACCGTCTGACCATGATGAGCGTGGTTGCGATCCTCCTTTTCGGAGCCATCCTGGCATGCATGGGGGTTTTGGTGAAGTGGGAATTGAAGCGCGCCAAACGGGGTCCGCGTTTCAATCCGAAATCCCTGGAAAGCGAGGGCACCAGCGTGCCCTATATGCCGCCGGCCGGCCCCAAGCGCATCTTCGAGCTCGACGCCCGCCACTAAGTGTTTTGGTGGGGCAGGTCTCCGGCCTGCCGACCCGCCTTCTCCCGGACATCCTCCGGCAGCGCACGCGCCTTCCGCGCGGCCGTATCGAAATAGACGCCGACGATCACGGTAGTCGCCGCGATTTCTCCCGTCTCGTCGTTCCGCATCTCGTGCGAAATCCGGATGGATTTTTCCTTAGTTTCGAGGACCGCCGAGCGCACGGTAATCACATCACCGGCGCGCAATTCGCGCTTGTACTCGATATGTTGCTCGAGAGCGGCCATCCCGCAACTCTGCTCGCGCAGGCGTGATGGCGAAAGACCGAGCGAGGTAAACAATTGCCACGTAGCTTCGTCAAATTTCCCGACGTACCACATCACGTTCATGTGACCCATATGGTCACACTGCGAGGGGTAGACGACTCCTCGATACGTCACCAGCTCATTCATGAGTTTCTCCTCCGGCGCCTTTCCCACTTTCGGCAATGATACACTCTCGTCGAAGAGGAGGGCGGATCCTATGAAAAGCGGACTGGGCCTGATACTGGCGGGAATTCTTTTGGCCCCTTGGGCGGCGGCCGAAAGCCCGTCGCTCGCCGCCCGCATCCAGCGCCTCGAGGACATCGAAGAGATCCGTGTCGTACTGCTGAACTACGGCCGCTATCTCGACGCCCACGATTTTGCCGCGTACTCTCGTCTGTTCGCGAAAGACGGAGAATGGACCGGCGGTTTCGGTTCGGTAAAAGGCCCGGCCGCCATCCAGGCCTTCATGGAGAAAAACATCCCGGGGCCGAACACCGGCAACACCTATCATCTGCTGTCAAACTTTGTGATCGAAGTGCACGGCGATACGGCGACCGCGTGGTCGCGCTGGGCCTACATCACGCCGAACGCCGAAAAGCGCCCGGCGATGGCGCAGGGCGGGCACTACGATGACATGCTGGTCCGCGAGAATGGCCACTGGAAGTTCCAGCGCCGCGTAGCCGGCAACGACATTCCCACGAAGTAGTAGCGCAGGTCTCCGACCTGCCCACGCCCTAATCTTCGTCGTGCTGCGACGACAGCCGCGTCACCACCGACAAATCCTCGAGTGTCGTCACATCCCCCGTCACCGCGTTCGACGTCACGATCTCCCGCAGCAGCCGCCGCATGATTTTCCCGCTGCGTGTCTTCGGCAAAGCGTCGGTAAATCGGATCTGCTCCGGCTTCGCGAAGCTGCCGATCTCGTGCGCCACCCATTTCCGTAAATCTTCCGCCAGCTCCGTGTGGTTCCAGTCGCCTTTCTTCAACGTAACGAAACACGCCACCGCCTGCCCCGTGATCTCGTGCGGCTTGCCCACCACCGCGGCTTCCGCCACCGCCGGGTGCCGCACCAGCGCCGATTCCAGTTCCATCGTGCTCAGCCGGTGTCCGCTGACATTCATGACGTCATCGACGCGGCCGAGAATCCAGTAGTAGCCGTCTTCGTCGCGCCGCGCGGCGTCGCCGGTCATGTAGACGCCGGGAATGCGCTCCCAGTATTGCTGCTTGTAGCGCTCGGGATCGCGCCAGATCGTGCGCGCCATGCCTGGCCACGGCCGGCGAATGATGAGGAAGCCTTCGCGGTTGGCGCCGGCCAGCTTGCCTTCGAGATCCACCACCTCCGCCAGCACGCCCGGCATCGGCAGCGTGCCGGAACCCGGCTTGAGCGGCACCGCGCCGGGCATCGGCGCGATCATCATGCCGCCGGTCTCGGTCTGCCACCACGTGTCCACAATCGGGCAGCGTTCCTTGCCGATCGTCTTGTAATACCACTCCCACGCCGCCGGATTGATCGGCTCACCCACTGAACCCAGCAGCCGCAGGCTCGACATGTCGTGCGCGTTCGGCCACTGGTCGCCGTGTCGAACAAACGCGCGGATCGCCGTTGGCGACGTATACAAGATGTTGATCCGATATTTCTCGATCAGCCGCCACATGCGGTCCGGCTGCGGGTGATCGGGCGAGCCTTCGTACAGCACACTTGTCGTGCCGTTCGAGAGCGGGCCATACACGATGTAGCTGTGCCCCGTCACCCACCCGATATCGGCCGAGCACCAGAACGTGTCTTCCTCGCGCAGATCGAACACCCACTGGCACGTCATGTGCACGTGCAGCAGGTAGCCGGCCGTGGTGTGCACGATGCCCTTCGGCTTGCCCGTGGTTCCCGAGGTATAGAGCACGAACAGCGGATGCTCGCTGTCGAGCGGCTCGGCGGGGCACTGCTCGCTCACGCCTTCTTCCAGCTCGTGCCACCAGTGGTCGCGGCCTTCCTTCATCCGGATGGCGCCCGCGGTGCGCTTGAGCACGATGACGTCGCGGACCATTGGGCATTCGATCAATGCCTCATCGACCGCGTCTTTGAGCCGAACCTCGCGGCCGCGCCGCCACGCGCCATCGGCGCAGATGACAATCTGCGCTTCGAGGTCCTGAATGCGAGTCTTGAGCGCTTCGGCGGAAAACCCGCCGAACACCACGCTGTGCGTGATCCCCAGCCGCGCGCAGGCCAGCATGGCGATGGGCAGCTCCGGCACCATGCCCATATAAATGATGGCGCGGTCGCCGGTTTTGAGGCCGCGCGCCTTCAGCACGTTGGCGAAGCGGCAGACCAGCCGGTGCAGCTCCTGGTACGAGATCATGCGCTCGTCGCCCGGCTCGCCTTCCCACAGAATGGCGATCTTGTTTTTGCGCGGCGTGGCGACGTGCCGGTCGAGGCAGTTGTAGGAGACGTTCGTCTTTCCGCCCTCGAACCACTTCACCGCCGGCGGATGCCATTCGAAAACATGCGACCACTTCTCGAACCAGAACAGCTCTTTTTCCGCCAGCTCCCCCCAGAACGCCTCCGGCCTTTCCGCGGCGTTGCGATACAGCTCGCGGTATGCGTCCATTCCGCGGACACGCGCGCGTTGCACGAACTCCGGGCTGGGAGGATAGACGTTGGGTTGAGCCATAGCGAAAATCTTATCAGAACGAGATTACAGCCCGTCCCAGCAGCGCGCCGCGCCGCATCTGTTCCAGCAGTGAAGGCACTTCGTCGAGGACGTGGGTGTGAACGTGCGGACGAATCGCGCCGGTTTGCAAAAGGCCGAACGCCTCTTCCAGATCCTGCCGCGCACCCAGATAGCTGCCGCGAACAGTGATGCCGCGCGTCACCATCTCGACCAGCGGCAGCTCAAACGAGTTCCTGGAAATCCCCACCAGCACCACCGTCCCGTTCCGTTTCACCGCGCGGAAGGCCTGCGGGATGGCGGCCGGCGCCGCTGTGAAGACAATGGCTGCGTCCACGCCTCCATGCTCTTTCTGCAGCACGCGCCCGGGCTCGGAGCCCGAAATCGCGATCTCGGCGCCTGCCGCCCGCGCCCGTTCGAGCTTCTCCTCGGAAACATCCACCACCGCGGAGCGCAGCCCTTGCACGCGCGCGATCTCGAGCGCCAGGTGTCCGAGGCCGCCCAATCCGAACAAGCCGACCAATTCTCCGGCGCGAAGTCCGGCTTCGCGCAGCGCACCCATGGCGGTCCAGCCCGCGCAGCAGATGGGCGCCGCCTGTTCAGCGTCGAGCCCGTCGGGCGCCCGCACCAGGGCCGAAGCCGGCGCGGCGACGTATTGCGCCAGCGCGCCTGGCAGCGTATAGCCGAAATTAGTCTGATTCGGACAAAAACGCCGCCGGCCCGAGAGACACCATTCGCACGCGCCGCAGGTCGTGCCGAGATAAGTGATCGCCACCCGATCGCCCGCGGCCCAGTCGCGGACGCCAGGGCCGACCGCTTCCACGCGGCCGATACCTTCGTGACCCAGAGTGACCGGCGCGACCGCCAGCTTTTCCAGGCCCGCGATGAATAAGTCGGAGTGGCAGAGGCCGCACGCCTCCATGCGGACCAGCACTTCGCCGGCGTCCAGCGGTTTCGATTCGAGCGAGGTGACAACAATCGGAGCTTGCGGCGCCGGCAGCACGGCGGCGGAGTAGTGTTGAGAAATCATGAGTCAGGCTGGGTTCTGTAGGAAATAGTTGAAACGCTTCTCGCGGCCAATGGTCGTTCGGTCGCCGTGCCCCGGGATCACGACGGTTTCTTCGGGGAGCGGCAGCAGCTTGGTATGGATGGAGCGTAGGATCTGCTTGCCGTCGCCGCCGGGCAGGTCGGTGCGGCCGATGCTGTCGCGAAACAGCGTGTCGCCGGCAACCAGCTTTTTCTCGCCGGGAATCCACAGGCTGATACTGCCCTGCGTATGCCCCGGCGTGTACAGGACGTGAAATTCCGTCGCGCCCATCACGAGGCGGTCGCCGTCCTTGGCGTCCACGTCAATGTTCACGGCTTCCGGTGGCCGCATGCCCAGCCAGGCGGCCTGGACATCCAGCATCTTCTGCAATTCAACGTCGTTGGGATTCATGTAAACCGGCGCGCCGGTGGCCTGCTTGAGTTTCTGCGCGCCGCCGATGTGGTCGATGTGCGCGTGCGTGATCACAATTGCTTTTACCGTGAGCGCGTGCCGCTCGATGATTTCCAGGATTTCGTCGATCTCGTCGCCGGGATCCACCACGAGGCCTTCCCGGCTGGTTTCGTCTCCGAAGATCGAGCAGTTGCACTGCAGCGGTCCGACCGGCAGAATCTCGTGGATCATTAAGCCGATTGTATACTCTAAGCCTATGGGTGACGTCCCGGCTGTGATCATGCGTTGGCTGCACATCGCCTCGGTCGCTACGTTGGTAGGCGGATTTTTCTTCGGCAGCTTGGCCGCGGCCACGGCGGGTGCCGCGCTCGAGACAGCCATCGCCCGCTTCCGTCCATGGCTGTTGACCGCGATGGCGGCACTAATCCTCTCCGGCGCCTACAACGTAATCACGATGCCCGGGCACACGACGACCTATCGCATCGTGCTGGCCATCAAGCTCCTGCTGGTGGCGCATGTATTCGCCGCCGGCATCCTGGCCGTGCGCCCCAACAACCCCCGCCGCGCCCGCCAGATGACCGGCGCCTTCATCTCCGGTTTGCTCATCATCCTGATCTCGGCGTACCTTCGCCGAATCTTCTGAGGGCAACTGGGGCGGTCTCCGGCCTGCCATCCGCGTTGAATAAACGATATACTTTGCCCGGAATGAACAGCTGCGTAAAGCGGCCGGTGGTCGCCGGCAAAGCGCTTCGCCCGCCTTCGCTCGTCCCGTACCTCGGTACTCTGTTAGCGCGCCATGAAGAGGAATGGTTTGCGATCCAAGCGGGAGCTGCGGGAGCTGAAGTGCATCGGGAATCCGACATTACGTGGAAGCTCGAAGCGGGCTCCGTTTGGTCGAACGCGGCAATTGGGATTCGATTCAGGCCAGATACGGTAGACCGGAGATTGTCCCAGATCATTCTAAAGGCCTCCCGTACGGGGCGCGGTTTCGGTTTCTGGGTTGATTCGGACGCGACGCCAACAGACCTTGAAGATCATCTCCGGGCGCGCGGTTTTCGTTGCCGAAAACACTTTCCCGGAATGGCGTGTGATCTTTCGACGATCCCAAAAATCTCGACTCCCGAGGGAATTAGCTTTCGACTAGAGTCTGACTACTCCGCGTACAAAACCTATCCCCATCCGGTTTGGGGTCCAATCCGCACTCCGATTCGGCGCTACCAACTGAATCGAAGACAACATCTCCCAACAAAACACCCCGAGTCCGTATTCGATTTTGTAGCGGTAACCGGCGCTGGTCGTCCGGTCGGAGCGTGCATGTTATTCCTCAGCGGGGATGTGGCTGGCATTCACGATGTAGGAGTGAGGAAGGATGAACGCGGACAGG
>DASXAK010000193.1:0-5480 GCA_036406715.1 Bryobacteraceae bacterium
CTCGCTTCTCTTTTGCACGAAAGGGCGGGCCGCCAGCCTCAACCCGGGGACATAACGTCTAGCCCGGATTTCTCAAAACAAGCCTAGGGCGGATGAGCGGAGCGTAACCCGCCGCCTTCGCTCCGACGATTGGCGGAATGCGCTTCGCTATTCCGCCCTACATAGCTTCGCTATTCCGCCCTACATTTGCTGATGAACACAGGAGGCCACAGTGACGAGAAGATTCACCCTCCCAATCTCTGCCTTAACGGGCGGAATAGCGCTGTGCCTGATAGGCGCTCAGGTCGGGATTGCCCAGCAAACGCCAATCAAACGCACCGATCTTCTTGAGACAAATCTGCCGGAGCTCGGGGACAAAGCAATGCATGTCTGGGTGGGTGCTGTCGCGCCCGGTGCGGCGACCGGCCGTCACTCGCATCCGACGCCGAGGTTCGTCTATGTTCTGGAAGGCGCCGTTATCCTGGAAATGGATGGCAAACCGCCGCAAACGTTCAAGACAGGTCAGGCCTTCGTGGAACCAGCCATGTCGTCCACAACTTCAGGAATGCGAGCACAACGGAACCTGCCAGGGCCCTGGGGAGTACGCCGGAAAAGGGCAGCCGTTACAGACCAACGCCCGCTAGCAGGGTAGGGCGGATGAGCGGAGCGTAACCCGACGATTTGGCGGAATGCGCTTCCGCTATTCCGCCCTACCCTTACTGCTCTACTCGGTTCTGCGGACGCGCCGGGTCCGTTGTGCCGTGGCAAGAGCCAAAAAGCGATTCCGGATGACGGAGAAAAACCTCGGCGGCAGCATGCCGTAGGCGACCGAGCTTTCATCGCCGCCCGGCGCGCGGCGCACGTCCGGACCCGGCCAGATGAATTCGTTCCACTCGGAGAGCAGCACCCAAGAGCGTTCGGCATCGAGGCGCAGGCGGGTTTTGACCACTGCGGGAATTTCCACGGCATGCGCCGACTCAGCCGGCCGGCTGTGCGTGACCGGCAACACCAGGACGCGTATTTCTCCAGCGTCCTCGGCCGGGCGCAACGCTGCGACAACCGCGCAGGGACGATCTTTCGTTCCTTCTTCCCGGCCGGCCAGATGCTCGCTGTACCACAGGTAGCTGTAACGGATGACGAGCCCGGGAACCGGGACGGGCAGCGGCACGTGGCCTATTTCAGTTCGTCATCGAGGGCGGCGAATTCATCCGGCACGCGCGCGTTGCGGACGGCCTCGATCCATTCCTCGGGCAAATCTTCGGTCAGCCCCACGCGCCGGTCGCGGCGCTTGAGGCGGGCGTATTCCTCGGCCGACAGCAGCACAAGATCGTCGCGGCCGTCCTTGGTGATCGTTACAGGCTCGCGGCGGGCTTTCTTGGCCAAGGCCCCCGGCGCGCATTCCAGCTCAGCCTCGGTCATGCGGATCATTCCGGCAAATCCTGTAATTTCACAGTAATCATACGCCAATTCGTTGGGCGAGCAACGTATTGTGGCGCGGCCGAAGCGGTACGCCAACGCTACCACTTGTAGACTTTCTGCAAGGTTCCGCCCATCAGCGCCGCCTTGTCGTTGTCGGAGAGGCGTTTGGTGTCACGGAATGGCGCCACACCCTGTTCATAGGTCAGCATGCCGATCGTCCGCGTCCAGTCGGTGCCCCACATGCAGCGATCGAGCCCGAACATATCGATGACCCGCAGCACCGGCTCCCAGATATCGTCGTAGGGGAAGGGCTGGTGCGACATCGTGCACGCCCCGCTGATCTTCACCCTTACGTTCTCGTATTGGGCCAGAGCGAGGAGCTTCGGCAGATCGGCCCAAACATCGGCGGGAACCGGCGGGCGCGCCGGCTGCAACAGGCCGAGATGGTCGATGACGATGACCGTATCGGGATGTTGCCGGATGTGCGGCAGCCCTTTGTCGAGGATGCCCCAGCACAGCAGATTGACCGGCAAACCGTGTTTGGCGGCGGCATTAAAAGCACGGTTCAGACCGGGATGATCCGCCGCCATCGGCAGGCCCTCGCGCATGCGGATGCGAATGCCGCGCGCCCCCGGTGTCGCCGCCCATTTCGCCACCACATCGTCGATAGCGGGATCGGTCGCGTCGACCGGCGTCACCACCCGAAACTTGTCCGGGTATTTGTTGTAGACTTCGAGCGCATAGCTCGGATCGTATTCATAGGCGCTGAACGACGACACCATGATCGCACCGTCGACGCCGACACGCGCCATCGCCGCGACCATCTCTTCGCCGGTGGCGGATTGGAGCCCGTGCGACGGGCTGGCCCACGGCCGGCCGGGATGATTGCGATCAAAGGGATGAACCTGAACGTCGATGACCGGCATGGCCGTCCTCCTCTTTGTTCAACCAATTCTCCGCCATCGCGACCGGTTTGCACAGAGCGACGAGCGGTGGCGGTG
Source organism: Bryobacteraceae bacterium (assembly GCA_036406715.1). Lineage (GTDB taxonomy): Bacteria > Acidobacteriota > Terriglobia > Bryobacterales > Bryobacteraceae > PSRJ01. The sequence continues at coordinate 2,400 of DASXAK010000193.1, forward strand.
GAGCGCGGATGGAGAACCTCTAGACAGAGCGCGAGCGCATCGAGTTTCGAAACGCTGGCTTTCTCCTTGGCCATCGCCTTCTCGGGACGCCCGAGACAGTCAGACGGTCAGTTAGAGCAGCCCCTGGTCTTGCACCACCATACCTGCAACAGCATCGTCAAGTTGGCTGAGAGGGGCTTGGCAGGAGGCGGGTTGGTGGGATAGACGAGGGATGATGACACTTCGAGATCCTATTTACGTCGGCTATTCGCCAGTTCGCCAATCTTTTCCGTCGCCACTTACGCTACAGTATCCTACGATAGCTTATGGCGTCCGGTGAATGCCGTTAGTGCGAGCGCGTGTCACCTATTGGCCGCCAGGATCGTGATCTCCGGTTTCCAATCTTCGGGAAGCTCCGGGGAGCTGATCGATTCGAGGTCGAGCCGGATGAATGACTTGAGGATGGATTGAAAGGTTTCGGTGTCGCGCGCCCAATGAATGATGCCATCAAAGTCCTTGGCGAGCTTGTGCGTCAGATCGAGCGAAGAGCGAAGGTTAATGCCGACTGGACTATCCACCTGCACGATAGCGATCTTGTCGCCGCCTACCCATCGGACGAAGTCCTCGGGAAACTCGTGAGCATAATTGCGGCGACCGTTCCATACGGCTGTGCGGACCACCTTTCCTGCTGGTGTGGCAAGCCGAAAGATCCAGGGCGAGTCTTGCTGTGCCACGTTGCACGCCTCATAGAAGGGGGCGGCGGTGGGCGGTTGAGAATTGTAGCCTTCTGCTCTCGTATTCTCTGGCGCTGTCCACCCGTCAGCCGTTCGAGTTTCCGGCCTGTAAAATCAAAAAGCTGAACCGCTTCCGAATAGTGCATTTCTGCCGTCCCGGAGTCATAGGCGTCGGAATCCGGGAAGGCAAATAACAGTGCCTGCCCCGAGAAACTGCGCAAATGCCGCAATACGATATCCCATGCGATGTCCTGATGCTGAACCGGAACGACATGGAGCGCGGCACCGGGCGTTTCCATCATCAAGCGGTGGATCACAGCAATACCGATCGCACTGAACCCGGTTTCGTTTCCAAGGCAAAACCCAACATGGAATGTCCGATCCCCAACCACCGCTCGGAACGCCCGCAAAATTATCTGTTCCGTATCCGGTATGCGGTCGTCGCCCGTCAGTTCGCGGATGCGCGCGCCGTCGATAGCAACCGCCGGTGGCAGCATATGGAGGTCGACCGTACCCAAGAAACGGTCCTCGCGGGGCCAGGCCGCTCGTTCTCGCTGCCGTCTCTTTCGCTTGGCTTCACCCACACCACCCCCCAGGTTTAGCTGAAGGCCGCGACCACGGTTTCGATCGGTAGAAACAGGGTTCGGCTGTCCGCTGGATATTCGATGAACTCGGCGCAACTCATATAGAAGCGCTTGGCCGCCTCATCCTTGGCGTGAACGAGCACCGCCGCGATGCCGATGCTCTGCGAGGCAACCGCGATACGGCGCATAGCGTCCGAGAGCACATCGGCGCCAAGACCTCTCCCCGCATGGTCACGGTCAACCGCCAGCCGCCCGATCACTGAGACCGGGATCGTGTTGGGGGCGTTGCGACGGACCTTGCCGGGTGCGGCTGACCGTTCCACCGCTCCGGCCGAGATACAGAAATAGGCTACCACCCGCTTGCCGTCGCAAACGACATAGGTGCGCGAAAACCGGCTTTCGTTTTTTAGAGCGCGGAGCCGCAGCCATTCGTTCAGCGTCGGCTCGCCACAGTCGAAGGCCGAAAGGTCGTGCTCGGCACTCAGCGGAACGGGCGCCGAAAGTCGAGGCTCGGGGCGTTCCAGCTCATTGTCTACTTCTGCCATGCCGGAACTCGGCGCAGTAGCGACCGCAGTTTCGGCCCCGGCGCGGGGGGATTGTCGAGTGCGTGCATGAAGGCGTCGTAGCGTTCGGAATCGAGCACGAAGAGCCGCTGGTCGAGCAGCACATCGATGGCCTGTTGCCGGGCGCATTCGATCATGAACTCGGTGCGGGTCTTGCCGAGAATCGCCGCCGCGTCATCTATGAGCTGCCGGGTATGCACCTCGATACGCAGGTTGATGCTGCCCTTCGTATCAGTCGCCGAGGAACGCTCCGCGACCGTGGCGGTCGCAGCATCCGAGCTTTCCGAGGATAACGAAGAGCCCTTTGGCATGCGTACAATATACCATCCGTATCCACAATGTCAATACGCCTCATTAGGCGGCAGCGCTTTGGGCTGTGCCCCTAGCTTCGCGGGAGCCCTGGCAGAATTTGGTGAAGGATGCCACCTCAATCTTTGGCCCCACTGAGCCGGCCCAAAACTCACGTTATAGGGCTATGGCGCAAACGTGGCGCTCGTCATCATTGCTCGCCGTCCGCCACCCAGACCACGACACCGCCGCCAACCTCCGGTCTGACCGCACCAAGCCTTCGACACATGGGCCGACGTCACTGGCGTGGCCACGGCGGAATGACGACCCTATCGCGGGCATCGTCAATCTGTGAATGCCAAGTTGACCGGTTCCGCTGGGACAGCATCTCCCAGCCTTAGTCCGGAAGATACTTCTCCTCCATGGCGCGCAGACGCGGCTCGTCCAGAATGCGGCCGTTGCTGGCGACGCCCCAGGGACTCTGGGCCGCCTGGGCGCGCAGCGCATCAAGCGCCACTGTGCCGCGCTGCTTAAAATCGCTCAGGAAATCCCAGTTGGCTTGCAAGCCGGCCATCGTGGTGAGCGCAGGGAACCAGGCCGCGGCGGCCCCGGCCTCCTGCTGCGCCTCTAACGAGGGATAGGGCGACAGGTCGGTGGGAATGAGGGGGACGACGGGCCCGGGAATGCCGCGCTATCGCGTCGTATCTCGCACGAACGTCGCCGGTGTCACGATCGGGATGCCTCTGAACGGGTTCAAGTCGAGCAGATCTCCGTCGCCGGAGACGATCACCTCTGCTTTGCCGCTGACGGCCAGCTCCAGAAATTTGTCGTCCTTGGGATCGCGGCAGGCGGCGATGCGCTCGCTGATCGCCACCAACTCGGCCGCGGCCAGCACCTCCCGCAGCCACTCCTGAAATCGCGGCGGGATCAGCG
>DASXAK010000194.1:0-15473 GCA_036406715.1 Bryobacteraceae bacterium
GCGAAAAGCGATTCTACGATCTGTCGGATCTCGCTAAGACCGCCGTGGACGCGGACGAGTTGGAGAAGGCGCAAACCTATGCCCGTGAACTGCTGCGGGCAGCGCCGAACTATCCCAAGGACTGGAACTACGGGAACGCCATCTACTACGGCAATTTCGTGATCGGCCGCGTGGCGCTACGGCAGGGCAACATTCCGGTCGCCCGCCAATATCTGCTAAACGCCTCGACGACGCCCGGCTCGCCGCAACTCAACAGCTTCGGGCCGAACATGACGCTCGCCAAGGAACTGCTCGAAAAACAGCAGGCGGACGTGGTGCTTCAGTTCTTCTCGGCCTGCGGAAACTTCTGGTCGCGCGGCCGGGACCGGCTGACTGCCTGGACTGTCGAGGTACGCCGCGGCTCGATCCCGGATTTCGGAGCCAACCTGAATTACTGATCCGTCTTTTTGAAGATTTTTCTTGTGCGACTTCACACGTGCTGGTAGGATGTCACTTTGTTCCACAGGTGTTCGCGCATGGCACGGGTCTTCAGTGCAGCGGCATCGGTCGCTCTCACGGTCACCTTCGCGCTCGCACAAACTCCACAGAAGAGTGGCGCCACTCCCTCGGTCGGCGTCTTCATGGATTTCGATGCAGCCCCCGGCGACGCCGCTCTCCAGACAATGGAAACCGAAGTCAGCCGCCTGCTGCGACCTGCGGGCGTATCGCTCGACTGGCGGCTGGCGAAGGAGAATCGCGGCGATGAATCGTTCGCCGGTCTCGTGGTGGTGAAGTTCAAAGGCAGTTGCCGAGTGGAACGGTGGTCGGCGCCGCCGGAGGATTTCGGCACCTTGGGCGAGACGCGCGCGCTCGGCTCCACGAAGGTCGTGAACGGCCGCGTCCTTCCGTTCAGTGAAGTGGAATGCGACCAGGTGCGCAAAGCGCTGGGCTACCTTGATCCGGCCGTCGGTTCGACGGAGCGGCAGCGCGTGCTTGGAGTCGCGCTGGCACGCGTGTTGGCCCATGAGCTTTACCACGTTCTGGGGCGCACCACCGGCCACGCCGCGCGGGGGCTTGCCAAGGCGTCGCAATCGCTGCAGGATCTGGTCTCGGCTCCGGTGATGGAGTTCCAGCAGTCGGACTTTCCGAAGATCGATCAGCCGTAGTTTCTCATCCCAGCCCAATGCCGCTTAGTTGCTGAGATGTGGAGTTCTGCGGAAGCCTGCTGATTGGGGCAGAAGCGCTTCGCCAGCAGCACAGGCCGGCCAGGGGGCCGGCCGCGGACGAGGGCGTCCGCCCCACAATTTGTCCAGGTGTCCGGCTTTCAGCCGGTTCCGCCGGCCGGAAGGCCGGCTGCGGAGGCCAGAGCGCGCTACCGGAAATTCTCCACGAGCATCAGGTCGTTCGCGGACGATTCCCTCCGGGTAAATAGAATTGTCTTTCCATCGGGGGTCGCGCTGAGGCCTGCCGCAACCTCGCCGAGGTTGCGCGCGACCGTCGTGGTCTCACCGTGTGCGAGCTTCCTGTACTGGAGCCTGGTCTCGCCCGCGGCCCGGTCAATGTAATAAAAGCCGTTTCCGGACAAGCAGTAATTGAACCAAATGACGCCGTCGATGACCTTCATCGGCGCGCCGCCGTTGGCCGGCATCCGCCACACCGACGACACGCTCGAAACCGAGTTGTAGTAGAAGCTGCCGTCCTCGGTCTCGAAGCCGCCGTTGCCGCCCTGATTGGGCGTGACCTGCACCGCGTCGCCCCCGTCGGCCGGCATCTTCCAGACGCGATAATCTCCGGTTCGCATGGACGCGAAGTAAATCGATTTGCCGTCGCGGGAGTAGCTAGGGCAGATATCGATGGCCGGGTGAGAAGTGAGCCGCCGCGGCTTGCCGCCTGCGACCGGAACCACATAGACGTCGAACTCACCGTCCGCGTTAGAGGAGAACGCAATCAGCCGGCCATCCGGCGACCAGACGGGGCACATGGTCTCCTGCGCATCGAAAGACGTGAGTTGTACGGCATTAGACCCGTCGGGATCGGTAATCCAGATCTCGCGCGATCCGGAGCGGCCCCAGGCGAACGCGACGCGCCGGCCGTCGGGCGAAAACCGAATGTGGTATTGCGGCTTCGTCGATCCGATGGCCAGCGCGGGGACAGAGGTCGCCGGGGCGCCAGGTGCGGACGTATCGATTCGCCAGAATGCGCCGTGCATGAAACTGCGCACGTACACCAGCCTGGCCGGCTTCCCCGGCTCGGGCCGCGAAATGGCGGGGGCGAGGCCATCTTCACCCACATACGGGATGCGCACGGGACTGTTTTCTCCGCGGACCGGCAGCCGCCAGAGACCGTCCCGCGCGGAAAAGACGATCTCCTTTCCGTCCGGCGTCCAGGCCGGGTGGTCGGCGCGGAATTTGGCGGGCGTGAGGAGCCTGGCATCGCCGGGGGCGGTCAGCCCACTGCCAAGTGGAAGCAGGCGCAGCTCGCCGTATCCCCAAGAAGTCCTCCGCAAGAAGGCGAGCGATCGGCCATCGGGGGCGATCGCCGGGCTGGTGTCGGCGAGCACCGGCGCCTGCGGGTTCGTCAGCCGCCGCTTCTCACCGGTTTCGAGCGACACAACGACGAGCGCATCTGGTTTCCCTTCGCTTTGAGAATCGGTCACTACCAGAGACTTACTGTCCGGCGACCACGCCAGGAAGATTGCGTTCACGAAGTCATTGGAGCGTACGTCTGCCAGCTTCTTTTCCGGCGGGCCCAGCGGCGGGATCAGCATCAGCTCGCGATCGCGCGGTCCGGTGGGCGCGGTCGGCTGGCTTCTCAAAAAGGCGATCCAACGGCCGTCGGGAGACCATACCGGGTTGTAATCGTTACGCGGGTCGGTGGTCAGCCGCAGCGGCTGGCCCGCGCCGATCTGTTGGACGTAGATGTCCTGGTTGTCCTGCTTGGGCCCCGTCCAATCGAAGGCCACGTGGTTGCCGTCGGGAGAAATGGAGGGCGATTCCTGGATGCCGGCGAGGGTGGACAAGGCCATGGCTTGGAGAGGCTCCGGGCGACCGCCGTCCCCCAACGCGCGCCAAACGAAGTAGCAGGCGGCCAGCAGGACCGCCGCGCCCAGCGCGGGCCACAACCAGTGGCCCATTGAACGCGCGCGGAGCTGCCTGCCCGCGGCCGACGCGGACTCGAGTTCCAGGTCCTCCAGCGCCACCTTCAGGTCGGCCATGGTCTGATAGCGCCGCGCCGGATCCTTGCGCAAGCAGCGCAGGACGATCTTTTCGAGCTCCGGCGGAATCGAAGGCGCGAGCTGCGCCGGCGGCGCGGGATCCTGGCTGACGATCTTGGTGAGGATCGAGAGGCGCGATTCGGCGGCGAACGCCCTTCGGCCGGTGATCATCTCGTAAAGCACCGATCCGAAGCTGAAGATATCCGAGCGCGCGTCCAGTGCCCGCCCCTCCGCCTGTTCCGGCGACATGTAGGACGCGGTGCCGACCACGGTTCCTTCTTCCGTCAGGTCGCGGATGGTGACGGTGCTGTCTTCGGGCGACGAATCGCCGGACTCCAGCAGCTTGGCCAGTCCGAAGTCCAGAATCTTGATCCGGCCCTCACCCGTCACCATGATGTTGGAAGGCTTCAGGTCGCGATGGATGATGCCGGCGGCGTGAGCCTTGGCCAAGGCGTCGGCGATCTGGACCGCGTACTTCACCGCTTGCGGATGGCGCATTCCCTTCGGAGCGATCAGCTTGTCGAGGGTCTGCCCCTCGATGCGCTCCATGACGATGAAGTCGGCGCCCTCGTGCGAACCGCTGTCGTAGATGGTCACGATGTTCGGATGGTTCAGAGCGCTGGCAGCTTTGGCTTCCTGGATGAAGCGCTGCCTCCGGGCGGGATTCGCGAGCTTCTCGACGGGCAGGACCTTGATGGCAACCCGGCGATCGAGACGGGTGTCTCGAGCCTCGTAGACGGCCCCCATGCCGCCTTCGCCGAGCTTCGATTCGATCCGGTACCGATCGAGCGTCTGGCCGATCACGAGATCGCACCCCGTTTCCGGCAGCCGCCGCGGCCGCGGCGGCAGTTTCTCTCAGCTCCTTACAATACCCGAGAAATTCGCGGGAGGATAGCTCCGCCCGCCGTAACCTTTTGGCCGTCCCGGCGGATTATCTTAACGAGAACGGCCCGGAAGGACGATGACGCAGAGCACCGACGACCGGCAGCGGGTGGAAGCCGCGCAGCGCGACCCTGCGCGTTTCGGCGATCTCTACGAAGAGAACTTCTATCGCGTGTATGCGTACATCGTGCGGCGCGTGGGCGATCGCCATAAGGCCGAAGATCTGACGGCGGATGTGTTTCAGGAGGCGCTGGCCGATATCGGCAAATTCGAGTGGCGCGGTGTGCCCTTCGCCGCCTGGCTGCTGCGCATCGCATCGCGGGCGGTCGCGGACCACTTCAAGCGCTCGGGCCGGGAATCGGGCGCTCTAGCATCCGGCCAGGAGCAGTCGTCGACGGATGAAACCGAGCGCAGCGCCATGCTGTTTGAACTCGTGGAGCGCCTCCCCGAGGCCCAATTCCGCGTGATTCACATGCGATTCGTGGAGCAGAAGAGCATTCGCGAAATTGCCGAGGCGCTGGGGCGCAGCGAAGGCGCGGTGAAACAGCTTCAACTGCGGGCGCTCGAGAACTTGCGCGCGCAGATGGAGGGCCGCGATGCCTGAGCGCGAGTTGTTCGAGCAACTGGATCGGGCCATCGAGTCTCTACTGGCCGGCGAGTCGCCGGCGACGGGCGGCGACACGGAGTTGCAGGCACTGGCCGGAATCGCGCGGGGGCTTCGCGATCTCCCGGCGGAAAGTTTCAAGACAAGATTGAAAGCAGAATTACAAAGGAGAGCAAGTATGAGTACATCGACGTCCACGGCGGCTGGGTTCCGCACGATTACGCCTTTCCTCATTCATGCGCAGGCGCCCGAACTGGTCGACTTCATTAAGCCCACGTTCGGAGCCGAGGAGTTGAAACGCGAGACGGGCGCCGAAGCCTACGGATTCTATGCGGAGGTGCGAATCGGCGACACGGTGATCATAATCGGCGGAGGTACGGCGGCGCAGTGGGGCAACCTGCCGTCGGCCCTGCATGTCTATGTGGACGACTGCGACGCCGCATACCGGCGCGCCATCGACGCCGGCGCCGTCACGTTGATGGGCGCCAGGGGAGAACCCGCCGACCGGCCGTACGGGGAACGCAGCGCGTTTGTCGAAGACGCCTTCGGCAACTACTGGTACATCGCGACTCGACTCGGAGGCGCCCCCGCGCCACAGGGTGTGGGGAGCGTTCTTCCGTATCTGCACCCGGCGAACGCGCGCCGGCAGATCGATTTCCTGAAGCGCGCGTTCGGGGCGGAAGAATTGGGGGTCTTCGAGCAAGCGGGCCGGGTGATGCACGCCCAAGTGCGCCTCGGCGACGCGGTGGTGGAGTTGGGCGAGCCGGAAGACCGCACCGGCATCCCTGCCAACGGATTCTTCCTCTTCGTGGACGACGTCGACGCCACATATGAACGGGCGCTCGCGGCAGGCGCTACAGCGTACCGCCCGCCCGACGATCAGCCCTACGGGATGCGTTCCGCTATCGTGAAGGACCCCGAGGGATACCTCTGGTGGCCCGCCCGCCGGCTCCGATAGCCTGTAGGGCAGACCCCCTGGTCTGCGCGGGTCCCCCTGGACCCGCCATGCCGCATGGAACAGAAGCCCTTCGCCCCCTACATCCGCGCAGCCCCGCCCCCGGCGCCCTCGTGCACGACTTCGTAGAGGGCCGGGTGCGGCGCCGGGAACCCAGACCATGCCGCTTCTGTGACCAGGTTGCGAAAACCGGCATCGTGCGCCGCCTGGAAGTCCTCCAGCGACGCCCATTGCGCCACGTTTACAAACCGGAACGCCGCATCGGGCTCCATCGACCGATGGAGCTTGTGACTCAGGTATCCCGGCTTCTGCCGCATATACGAATTCACTTTTTTCCAAAGTTCAAAAAACTCGCGTTCCCGGCCCGCGGGCACTTCGAACGAGTTGATCAAGGTTATAGGTGACATGGTCATTCCCTCCCAAATTGAATACGCGCGATCCGGCTGCCCGGAGGCTCACCAGCGATCGTCGCGGTAATCTCTTACGAGTGGCCGTGCTTCGGGCTCTGCTCCTCTTCGCACTGATCGCCGCCGGACTCTTGGTGGCGACGCCGTTTGTCCTCTCGTCCTGGTACATCGACGAGCGCGGCGTCGAGATCGCCGGCAAGGTCATGGACAAGCGCGAATTCGTCTACGTGCGCGACTCGGAGTGGGAGCACAAGTGCGAAGTGATGGTGTGGTACCAGAGCCCGAACGAGCCTGGAGGAGGCTACGTAGTGGCCAATCTCGAGCCCGAACGGTTCGATCGATTGCGTCAGGGCGGAACCGCGCCGCTGCGCTACTTGCGCCGTCAGGATCTTCCGCGAGCGCCGCTCGTAGAGACCCTGCGGAACATGCGCATCCTTCCGGTTGCCAAAGTGGTTGGACAGGTGCGCGTGAATCGCCGCCCGCTGCGCGCCCTCGCGTACGTCGCCGGGGGCATCCTGCTGCTGGTCGTGTGGCGATGGCTTCGATGGCCGCGGTTTCCCTGGGCCGTTGCCGCCGGGGTCATTGTCCTGCTCATCGGCATCCTGAATTCCGAGTTCCCGCGACCGCTGCCGGAACCCAAGGCCGTCGTACGCCAAACCTCGGGCCGGGTAGCCAGTATCAGCCGGATCGATCATCTGTTCTCCGGCGAGCGGTCGAAAGGCATGAAAGCGTCGCAGCCGATTCAAGTGGTCGGCGTGCGCTTTGTGCCGGCAGGCGCGGTGGAACCCGTAGTCGCAGCCGACCTCATCGACGAGGGATCGATGCCGAACCTGAAAGTGGACGCCCCGGTAACCGTTTCGTATGAGCAGGACTCCCCACGGACCGCCAGGATCGAGGGTGGGACGCGGGAATTTGCCGAGCGCAACTGGAACGGCGCCATACTAGCGGCGGCGGTCGGGACGGGTGCGATCCTCGGCATCTTCGCCGTGATCCTGATCGTCGGCCGCGCCATCGACGGCGCCTTCCGCCGGATTGTTCAGCGGCGCTGAGCACGTCCTCGGGGACAAAAAAAAAAAGGGCGAGCCATAGAGGCCCGCCCGGGAGGCTGTCCAGCGGACGCCGCACGATTTGAACTGCGCGGCGCCCGGCCAGTTTGCGCTAGAAAAGCACCCTGGCTCCTACGTCAATCTGCCGCCCAAAAATCCCGTTGACAGTCGTTACCGACTGGCCGAAATCGGGCGAGTTGATGTTGGTGACCGGGTTGGCAAAGTGCGGCGTGTTGCTCAGGTTGAAGGCTTCGCCGCGCAGTTCCAGGTTGAATCGATCCCGCACCTTGAATTTTTTGAAGAGGGACATGTCGTAGTTGGTATAGTCCGGACCGCGGAACATGCCGCGCCCGGTGGTGCCGAACTGGCCGGCCGCCGGAGCGGAGAACGCCGCCGGGTTGATGAACGCGCCGTTGGTTCCAGCGAACGCGCCGCCATTGAAGTTCGCCGTCACGGTGTTGCCCGGGCAGGCGCACAGCAGCGGATCGGAAGTGATCGTCAGCGGCGTGCCGGTCGACCACGTGAAGATTCCGTTGAGTTGCCAGCCGCCCAGCAGCGTCTGCACGATGTTGCTGCCGTGGCGTCCGAACGGAAGCTCCCACAGGTGAGCGATGGTCAGGACGTGCTGCCGGTCATAGTCCAGCGGGCCGTAGTTGGCGCGCAGGTTGAACGGATTGAGCAGGAAGTCGTTGGCCCCGGTGTAACCGAGCGCCTTGCTCCACGTGTACGAACCGGTGAACGCTAGCCCGTGAGCGAAGCGCTTGTTCAGGCTGACCTGCAGCGAGTTGTAGTTGTTGGTGAGCGAGTTGTCGAATCCCAGCGTACTCGCCGTCCGGCCCATGGCGAAGAACGGGAGACCGGCCGCGCCCGCGCCGGGGAGAGCCGCGTTGAGTTCCTGGATCGAGGGAAGGTGACGGCCCAGCGTCCCCACGTAGCCGATGTCCAGCACAGTGCCCCAATAGAATTCCTGCTGGATTTGCGCGTTGAAGCTCTGGACGTAAGGCGTGTCGAAGTGCTGCGGAATCACGGTCGCCGGCAGGTTCCCGGCCGATGCGCCATTCTGCAGACTGCCCGGCGGCGGAGTCGTGCTGCTGACGGTGGGTCCGAATGCACCGCTGAACGGCGCGACGGCGAAGCCGCCCTGGACGCCCGCCACCGACCCGAACGTCGGCGCCATGAATCCGGAGTACATGTACGGAACCTGGAAGTACTCCATGGAGTAGCCGGCGCGCAAGACCGTCTTGGGTGACAGCTTGAAAGCCAGTCCGACGCGCGGAGCGATGTTGTTGGTGTCGTAATCGGCCCACTGCATGCCGTTGTTGCCGACGCCGGCGAAGCTGAACGTGTTGGTGAGCGGGTCGAAGAAGGCCGCGCCGCCTGCATTCCTGGGCTCCAGCGGACCGAAGACGTCATACCGGACGCCGACGTCCAGTGTCACGTGGTTCATGATCTGTACGGTGTCGCCCAGCCAGAAGCCGAACTGCGTCTGCCGGATGCTCGGCGTGGTGAAGAAATTCGAAACGCCGACCTGCGTGGGAGCGCCCAGCAGGAACGCGGCGAACGAATTGTATAAGCCGCCGAACTGCGACAGAGCCGCGCCGTTATTGGTCAGGGTCGTGCCGGGCCCGAAGAACGCCGCTCCGTTCGATCCGAACGGGAAGAGGCTGTCCATGAAGCCGTCCACACGGTACCGGCGAATGTCGGTCCCGAACTTCAGGTTGTGCATGGAAGTGTGCAGAGTCCACGACCACACCCAGTTGAAGTTGTTGTCGACGGGGTGTTGCGGAATGTTGGCCGGCGCGCCGATCGCGGGGAATCCCGCGATGTTGATACCGATGAGATTATTGCTGTTGTTCAGCCCCAGCGCGGCGAACAGCGGCGCCTGGCTGCCCCACAGACCCAGTTTCTGCTCGTAGCGGTTGTACCCCATGCGGAAGTCGGTAATCAGCCGCGGGCCGAACTCGTGCGCGACGTCGACGATGGCGTTCTGCCCGACCAGCCGGTCGCGCGTTCCCGCCCCGATCACGTCGCCCAGAGGCGAGCCTTGGCCCGACCACCAGTTCGTGTAGCCGTAGCGCACGAACATCGCCGTGCGATCGGTGAAGTGCTGGTCGATCTTCCCGTCGAACTTGTTCCCTTCCTTGCGGTAGGGAACGTTGGCGACGTAGTTATTCACGAACCCCGGAAGGTTCGGCGCCGGAATAAAGCCGGCAATGGCCGCCGCCGTCGGGTTGATCTGGTTCGCCGGAATGGTAGTGTTCGTGAAGGCAGTGCGGTTCACGCCGTTCACACCGCTGTTCGGATTGAAGAGCGTGAATCCCGGAAGCCCGCTGAAGTTCCCGCCGATGACCTGCGCCGTGGGAACCGTCAGAAGCTGCGTCATGCCGCCCCTCTGATACGTGCCCTCATAGGACCCGAAGAAGAAGGTCTTGTCGCGAACCACGGGGCCGCCGACGGTTCCGCCGAACTGGTTGGAGTTGAACTTCGGATCGCCGTTGGCCGAGCTGTTCAGGAAGTTGCGGGTCGCCAGAAAATTCCCGCTGTAGATTTCGAACAGGCTGCCGTGCCAGTCGTTTGTGCCGGGACGCGTCACGTCCGTAACCCACGCTCCGCCGGTGTAGCCCTTCTCGGCCGTCAGACTGGCGGTCGAGACGTTCTTCTGCTGAATCGCTTCCGCGGGCGCAACCCGAATCGCCGTTCCGCGGAACGGCTCCAGGTTGTTGACCCCATCCAGCTCCTGCTGGTTCATCACGGGCGACTGCCCGTTCACCGCATAGAAGCGGTTGCGATCGGGATCACGCACCGGGTCGATGGCGGGCGTCGGCGGCGATACGCCGGGTTGCAGCCCGACCAGCTCCTGGTGATTGCGGTCTTGAATCGGCAGCTCGCGGACCGTGCGCGTGCCCAGACCGACGGAGTGCTCCGCGTTGCCGGTCTGGATCGCGGGCGCGGTCCCCTTCAGCTCGACCGACTCGTTGATACTGCCGGCTTCCAAGGTGATGTTGACGGTCGCGGGTCCCGTGGCGGCCAGCTCGATGTTCTGTTGAGAAGTGCGCTTGTACCCTGCTGTTTCGATATCGACCCGATAAGTCCCCGGCGCGAGTCCGGCGACTGAAAACGTACCGTCTGAACCTGTAAGTGCCTTGACGCTGGCGTTGCTGTTGACGTTAGTGACAGTAACTGCCGCATTGGGGACTCCCGCTCCCGTTGCATTAGTTACTCTCCCGGAAAGCGTGCCCGTTCCGGTCTGCGACCATAGCGTGGCGGCCGCGGACAGGAGAAGAACACACACGAACTGTAGAACCGTTTTCCGCATTGAACCTCCTAAAAAAAACCCCCCTGAAATCGAGGGTATCAGCGTGAAAAAAAAGCGGTCAATGCGTGTTTGGTGTGCGTTGCCACAGGCGGCCGGCGAACAGTGAAACTACCATCGGATTTTTGGTGTTATTTGGAACGAAGAGGGCGTATTACTTGCGCAGATAGGCATCGTCGCCCCGAATCCAGTCCTCGCGAACAGGGGCGAAAACATCCACTGCGATGGTGTCTTCGAGGGCCTCGACCGCGTGCGGCTCATTGGAAGGGATCAGGAGCGAGTCTCCCGCGTTCAGCACGAACTCTTTGTCGTTTATTCGGAACTTGAGGGAGCCCTTCTCGATGGTGGTCACCTGCTCATGCACGTGGCTGTGCTCGGGCACCACAGCGTAGCGTTGCAGCTCGATGCGAGCGATGGTGACATTTGCGCCTGCCCCCTCGGCTGAGACAAACAGTTAAGACACAGTTTGCCGTCCGTTGAAAGTTCATTGTACGGCGCTTGGTTCCGACCGCAAGATTGCGGTCATGGAAGATCGCGGTTTCTTTCTCACCTTGCAGGCCATTTGCAGGCAGCTCGCCGCCATGCCCAGCGAGCTGTACCTGGTCCGCTTGATTCACCACCAGACCCGGCGAGCGTTCCCCGGGGAACGCCTCTGGACAGCCGAACAGTTGGAAAGCGCAGCCACCGTCCGCTTCCTGCGCGTGCGTAACCGGGAGGGCTGCGACGTCTATGTGCAGCCCTATGCTGGCTACCAGAATGCCGGTTACATTCTCGTCGACCTGGATCATGCGCGGCCGATGACCATCGCCGCCATGCGCGCCCATGGGCATGACCCCTGCGTAGTCTTGCAAACCAGTCCCGGCCACTTGCAAGCTTGGATCCGTCTCAGCACCTCGCCCCTGGAACCAGCGGTGGCGACCGCTGCCGGCAAACTGTTGGCGGCGGCTTATGCAGGCGATCCGGCCAGTAGCGACTGGCGTCACCTGGGCAGGCTCGCCGGTTTCACCAACCAGAAGCCCCTGCGCCGCACCTTTGCCGGCTATGCCCCCTGGGTGAAGGTCGTGAGCACACAAGCCGGTTTGGCGCCGCAAGCCGAAGACCTGCTGCGATCGGCCCCAGTACTGGCATCGACACCTCCGGCGCTCACCTCCCATGCCAGCGCGACTTTCGAAACTGCTCTCCCAGCCATAGCCACGTCGCTGGCGGCCAAGCTCTATCAGGCTTGTATGGACCGATGGCATATCCGCCAACGCTTTCCCCAACCGGACTGGAGCATTGTCGATTGCTGGGTCGCCCGGCACTTGCTGAGGCAGCATTGGACTCCCGCCCAAGTGCACGAAATTCTCCGGCTTGCCAGCCCCCATTTTCCCCGCCGTCACGGCCATCCCGACGACTATTTGCGCCGCACCGTCGCCCGCGCGGCTTTCCCTTTCCCTCCCCGCCCTGTGTGTCCCGATCATGCGCGCGCCTCCCTCACCGACCCAGCCAGCACCTGCTCGAACTCCACCGGCGGCCGGTACCCCAACGCCGAGTGCAGCCGTTTCTGGTTATAAACTTCGTCGATGAATTGCGCGATTGAAGCCCGTGCCTCCGCCAGGTCGCGGTATTCCTGGCGATACACTTCTTCCGCTTTCAGCGTTTTCATCCACGACTCGCAACCCGCATTTTCCCAGGGACTCGCCTTGTGGCTCATGCTGATGTGACAGCCATGGGTCTTCAGCAGGTCCGTGTAATCCCCCGAAGCATACTGACTGCCACGATCGGAATGATGCACCACTCCCGGCGCCGGCTGCCGCAACTCCAGCGCTTGACGCAGCGCGGCTAACGGCAGATCGTCTTCCACCGTGCGCTCCAGCGCCCAGCCGATCACGCGGCGTGAATAGGCGTCGATCACCACCGCCAGATAAACGAATTCGCTCTCCAGCCGAATGTAAGTGATGTCGGCCACCCACAACTGATTCATGCCCGTCAGCACCATCTCTCCGGCCAGATTCGGATAAACCCTGCGGCCGTGGTTGGAATCCGTGGTCACCACGAACTTCCGCTTCCGCACACACAGAAGGTTGTCCTCGCGCATCAACCGGTACACCCGTTTGGGATTCACCTTCCAGCCACGCCGCCGTAGTTCCGCCGTGATCCGCGGCCGGCCGTAACTGGGCCACTCCAACGCCACCCGCTGGACAGCGTCGCGCAGATCCATGTCTCGGTCCGGCCGCGGCGGGCCCCCGCCATCGAAGCGGTAAAAGCTGGCGCGGCTCACGCCGCCCAACTCCACCATGCGCTCGATCGTCAGTCCCCGGTCCGCTTTCATTTCTTCTTGGACTTTCCGGTAGACCGCGGACTTCCACTCAGTGCCTGCAGCATCCGCTGCTCCTCGATGCGCTGCAAGCACCCTTTCAAAAAATCGATCTCCAGCGTTTGCTGGCCGACCTTGCGCTCCAGCTCCGCGATCCGGCCTTCCGACCAGCGCTGCTTGCCGTTACCCGGAAACACGTTGCCGGCACCTTGCCGGAATTCCCGCCGCCAGCGATGCAACACGTTGGGGTTCACTTCCAACGCCCGCGCTGCCTCCCCGATCGATACCCCTTGTTCCAGCCGCCGCACCGCGGCCAGCTTGAACTCCTTGGTGAACTGCCTTCGTGACAACCCCATGACTCATTCTCCATTCAATGGATTTTGAGTCTTAACCATTTGTCTCAAAACAGGGGACAAGTCCACAGAGACTAAAGATCTCTCTGCGCCCTCCGCCACCTCTGCGCTCTCAGGTTTTGACTTTAAATAGCCCTGCCTCTTCGTGAAAGCAGAGCGACACCGAGCTGCTTGATCTTGTGTTTTCTCCGTGTCTCTGCGTCTCCGTGGTGAATAAAGTCTTTCACACCGCCATCAGCAGCATTTCCGCGAACGGCCACTCGTCGTCGATCCACTGCGTGCGCACTTGAAAGCCGGCCAGCCGGGCCATCTCGCGCAACTGCTCCAGGCGAAACTTATGGCATGCCTCGGTGCAGATCGTCTCCCCCGGCACGAGGTCGATGATCACGTCCGCGCGATGCACGTTCACGATCTGGTACACCTTGCTGCGCAGATGCATTTCGATGCGCTGTGCCTCGTCGTTGTAGCGGATGACGTGCTCGAACTGGCGCAAGTCGAAATCGGCTTCCAGCTCGCGGTTGATGCGCGCCAGCAGGTTGAGGTTGAACGCGGCCGTGACGCCGGTCGGATCGTCGTACGCGGCCGTCAGTTGGGCGATCGGCTTCACCAGGTCGGCGCCGAGCAGCATGGCGTCGCCGGGCTTCATGCACAGCCGCACTGCGTACAGAAAGTCGATTGCCGAATCGGGCTCGAAATTCCCGATCGTGCTTCCGAGGAACAGGGCCAGCAGCGTCTGTCCCGGCGCGCGCCGTTCCGCCACTTTGCGCATGCCTTCGAGATAGCTCGCTTCGATGGGGAAGACGGCCCCCAGCGGCGAAAGCTCCTGCCGGCATTTGGCGAGCGAGGCCGCTGAGAGGTCGATCGGGTAATACACCACGATCTGCCGGACCCGGAGCTTGTCCAGGATTGGCCGCGTCTTGGCCCCGCTCCCGCTCCCCAGTTCGGTCACGACGAGGTTGCGCGGCAAGGCATGGACCAATTCACCCGCGTGCTCCTGGATGATGCGCGTGTCGGCGCGCGTCAACCCGTACTCGGGAAGGTACGTGATGGCCTCGAAGAGCGCCGAGCCGATGTCGTCGTAGAGATACCGGCACGGCAGCGTTTTCTGGCCGGTGCGCGTGAGGCCGGCCCGCACCTCGCGCGCGAATTCGCTATCGAGCGCTCGCGCGTACATCAGGATTCAACCAATCGGAACGTCGCGTAAATGTAAGGATACGACGGCCGGAACCAGTTCCGGAAACTCGCGCGCGCCAGGCATGCGGCCGTGCGCGGCGAAGCGCCCTTCAGCACGTAATGCTCGGCATCGAAAAACGGCTCCGAGTAGTTTTTATAAAACGGGAACGGTTCGAACCCGGGGAAAGGCGCGAACCGCGTGGACGTCCATTCCCACCCGTTCGACGCCATCTGCATCGGGCCCTCGAGGCCGTTGTCATCCGCCGTAACCGGTACGGGATCCCACCGGCGAAAATCCAGATTCGCGGCCGCGGAAACCGGAGCCGAACATGCGGCCCGGTGCCACTCGGGCTCGGCGGGAAGCCGCTTGCCGCGCCATTGCGCATACGCATCCGCCTCGCGTTGGGTCACGTACACGGGCGAATCGAGCGGCAGCGGGACCTCCGCGAACATCCCTCGGCAGAACCATCGCCCGCCTCGATCGGCCCAGAAGAATGGAGGATCGGCGCCTTCGCGGACGAACTCGAGGTATTCGCCGTTGGTGATCTTGTACTTCGCGATGGAGAACGCCGGCACGTCGACGGTATGGGCGTGGAACTCGTTGTCCCATCCGAAGCCCTCGTCCGGCCGGCGGCCCAGCCTCGCTGTACCAGACGGGATCCTGAGCATGCGGTTCGCGGGCGCGGGAGACGGACGCGCCGCCGCATCCGCCGCCCCGTTCTTGCGCTCATACGGCAACTGGTGCAGGATGTACGCCAGCGTTTCCGCGTGCATCAGCCGGTGCTCGATCGCGACGTGCAGCAACTGCTCGGGAACGTTCTCCGTCACGCGATCGATCTCGTCGCGGGCGCGCTCGTTGTACCGCTGGACCTCGCCGATGCCCGGCCAATCCGCGGGCGCATCCTGCGGCAACTGGCCCGCTGGCGGGTCGATCCCGAACGCAAACAGCCGGTCGAAGCTCGGGTGGAACGACGGCAGGTCGAGTTCATACCGTCCGATCAGATTCCAGTCGAACGCCTCCACGTGGCCGATATAAAAGAGGATGCGATGCCGTTCCGGAATCGGCCTCTCATACAGGGAATCGGGCCGCACCAGCCCGAATAATGCATCGGTCTGCTCGCGGGCCTGCCGGAGTGCGCGGCCAAGCTCGGTCGTGGGCATGTGGCACCTTCAGTCTACCGAAGCCGCACAATGCAGAATGTGCGCGCGGTCACAAACCGTCGCTCCCCAACCGAGGGCACTCCTGCTTGT
>DASXAK010000195.1:0-6893 GCA_036406715.1 Bryobacteraceae bacterium
TACCGCAGGGGTCCCCGGCCTGCCCGCCCGCCGGTGTCGTTCAGCGTTAGACTAACGACAGACCACCATGAAACTTCCTCGCCGCAAACTCATCGCCACTGGCGCTGGCCTGGCCGCCGCTTGGGCCCTGCCCCGCAAAGCCAACGCTGCCGAATGGACCGCCGCCGAACGAGCCAACGCTCAAATCGTCACGGAGTTCTGCGCCGCCTGGCCGAACCACAACCTCGAAAGGCTCATGTCCTTCTTCGCCGAAAACGGAGCCTACCGCGTCAGCGAAGCTTATGAGCCCATCAAGGGCAAGCAAGCTGTGAGCGATCGCATCAAGAGTTTCCTCGATCGCGTCGAGCGCTTCGAAGTCCGCGACACGCTCGCCAAAGGGCCGATGGTCTTCAATGAGCGCATCGATCACTTCACCGGCGGCCCGCTGAAATCCTGGCACGGCGTCGGCGTGTTCTTCCTGAAGGACGGCAAGATTGTCGAGTGGTACGACTACACCATCGCGCTCGAACGCGCGTAGCTCTCAGCGCGCCCCAGCCGCCTCCTAAATGCCGCCCGCCGGCACGGTCATCCACGGCGCCGTAGTGACGTTCGGTCCCGAGATCGTCGTGCATCCGGACCCTCCCGGCCCTCTCGAACAATTCCACCAGTTCAGGTTTGCGTTCACTCCCCCACTAGTGAGATTCAAGATTCCGATCCCTTGATCGTTGTCAAAGTTATTGAGATGGATGTTCACGGCTCCGGGCGCGTTGACCACAACCGCGATCGCCTCCTGCCGGATGGTGTTCTGAATGATCGTAAGACCGTTGATCGGATATGCGCTGAAAATGTTGATTCCGGCTGTATCCGGCGTGACAGAGTCGGACGTATCCGCCATGTTGCCCGCGATAAAATTTCCCACAATCGTGTTGTTATCGAAATTCTCTCCGGCCGATGTCCCGGTAGCATGCCCGTGAATCGCCACTCCGGGCAGGCGGTTGTTCGTCAATATATTACTGCTGATCACGTTCCCAGAAACCGCCGCGCCCGCCACGAAACCGAACATCCCCACGCCCGCTCCCGATGCCAACGTGCCGTTGTGATCGGCGATGTTGGCGGCTACCGTGTTGCGGATGACGGCCAGCGGTACCATCGCGCCTGTGATCGAAGCCGGCGGGTGCGACGCCAGGGCAACCCCGCAGTCATAGGGGTTGCTCACCACGATGTTGAGTGTGATCAGGTTATCGGCGGTCTGGCCCGTGTCGTCACTGAGCAGAATGCCGCCGGCATTATTCACAATCACGTTGCTGGATACGGTGGAGTTCTGCGCCCCGGAGAGGTGAATGCCCCCGCCGCAATCGAAACTGGAGGCCGTCTCGAACGCGTAGATGCCCGGACATGTCGCACCCGACGGCCCCGAAGGAACCAGAGCGTGATCGTTCCCGGTGACCACGTTGCCCGAGATTGTGACCGATGCCGCATTCGCCACCAGGACTCCTTCGAAGTTGGCGTTCTGGATTGCGAAGCCCGACACCGAAACGTTGCTGAACGCGGTATTCGGGGCGGCCGCGGTCCCGTCGACGAAGATCCCGTTCGACAAGCCCGTCGCATCGATAACCGTGTTCTGCGGGCTCTCCCCCACCAGCGCAAGCGATTTCTGAATGGTCACCATCTCCTTGTACGTTCCGTGCCCCACCTGAATCGTGTCGCCCGCCGCCGCCGCACTAACAGCGGCTCCAATCGACCCCAGACATCCGTTGCTGGCGCCAGGGTTGACGCACAGAGTGGCCGCGGTGGCCAACTGGCCGGCCGCTAGCATCAAAGTGAGCTTCATGGGTGCATCGTCCCCTGGACGACCCAGCGGAGACGATGAGAAATCGCACGCTCCCGGTAAAACTTGTAAAAAAGGGAACAGACCGGTTTTTGGAGTTCGTGAGTTTTTCCACACGGAGCGAAGCCGCGGGCTCAAGTTGCCCGCTGCTCGTACCAACTGAGGACCCGCAGCGCCCGCAGCGTGTTCCAACGGCTCGGCAAACCGTCGCCGACCTCGAGCTGAAAGTGGACTTTGCCTGGATGCGTGTTCTCCAGCAGCCAGCTCCCATCGGGCTGCTGCTTGGATCGGAGCAATTCGATCGCTTCGTCCATCCGGGCGTCTGGCGCATCTCCAACCGACCGGAAGTATTCGAGCGCGCGCAGCACGTCGTACTGCCAGCGGTTAGGAAACGAGAATTGCAGCCAGTCTGGCTTGACGATTTCTCCGGTGCTCTTACGTCGCATCAGCTTTCGCTCGAGCAGGTACTCTTCGCCCCGCTTCCGTGCCGCAAGGCATTCCGGAGTCCCGCCGGTCGCGCGCTCGTGCGCCAGTAAGCCTTCCAGGACGTTGATCGTGCTCGCGAACGACGAACGGACCGAGCCGTTCTCCGCCTCGCAGTTCCAGCCCCCGTCCTCGAGTTGCTCACTCACCAGGCGGGCGACCACACCCTCGATATTTTGACCAAAGTACGTGCCCAATGTGACCGTCCTGCCGTTGATACACGGCTCGACCTCCCCGCTGAAGAACGGCTAGCCCGCGTGCTCCCACCGGCAGCCCTCCCGGACGAGCGCCACCGCGTGGCGCACCCGGTCGGAGCACGGGTCGATCCCGAAATCGTGCAGCAACTGGAGCGTGGGGAGCGTCGAGATCCAGGGTTGGCCTTGGCTCTCAGCGCGCCAGTTGTTAAAGCTACGCGCCGGAAAGCACGCGCCTCCCGCCCATTGCCCGTCTTCGCCCTGCAACGCCAGCAGTCTGGCCCCCCAGCCCTCCGTAGCCACCCGCGCGCGCTCCGCCGTGACCACCTCATCCGGCGCATGCACCAGATCGCGCAACACCTGCCATCGGATTGCCGGGTCCGAATCGAGCAGCCAGTCCGTGATCTTTTTCCTGGATTCCATCATCGCCCTACGCCGGACTCCACCTTCGCGATGGCCGCTCGCGCAGCCTCGCCAACCGTTTCCAACTTATCGAACGTGCGTCTCTGCGTATCGCCGACCAATTCGCGCAGCTTCGGTAGCGCCTCGGTAGCCTTGAGATCGGCTAGAGCGTAAATCGCGAGAACCCGCAGGTCAGGATCGGAATCGCTCAGTTGCTGGACCAACGGCGGAATCGCGGAGCGATCCCCAATCTGCCCCAGCGACCACGGAACAACGGAGCTGACCTCCGGATCGGTCAGCAGCGGAACCAGAATTGGAACCGCGCGCGGGTCCTTTAAATCGCCCAGCAGGTGTGCCGCGTAATAGCGGTCGGCGCGGATCTGCTGCCTGACACTGAACCCACCAATCGACGTGGCCGACACGATCCCCTGTCCCGGCCCCCTCTGCGAGCGGTCCGTCAGAATCGCGGTGATCGCGTCGAATCCCCGGGAATCGCCTAAGCCGGCGAAAATCAACGCCGCATTCCCACGCAGATGCCGGTCATCTATGGTCAACCACGATTCCAGCCGCGGAAGCACACTGGCATCGTGCGTCGCGATGATTCGCATGGCAATCTCTGCCTGCTGCCAGAAGACGGTTGTGGTCTCAAATTCCTTCACCAACTCGGCGGCCGACGGACGCGGCTGACCCTCCACGCCGGGGATGGCCAACGCGAACGCGACGGCCACGTAGCAAAGAGACCTCATTTCGTCTAGTGTAGTCTCCTTGCCTTGTTGCTCGTCATCACGGCCAATTTGTCCAGCATTTTCTGTCGATTGCACTTGCTGGGCTCCTCCCGGGCGCTACACTATGGGCGGAGATGAGTTCCCTGCCCCTACCCGGCGTCCGAAAATCGAAATTGGCTTCGTTTCGCCAAATCTTGCCCGGCTGCAAAATTGGCTTCGTTCCGCCATTTTCCGGGACTTCCGCATGACCCCCGGCCTCATTGTCTTTGCCCATGGCTCCCGCATAGAAAGTGCCAACGAGGGCGTCCGCGCCGTCGCCCGCGACTTGGCCAAATTGGGTTCGTTTCGCTATGTTGAGCCTGCCTTCCTGGAGCTTGGCCAGCCCGACCTGGCGGGCGCCGTCGCCGCCTTGGCCGCTCAAGGGGTCGAAAGGATCGTCGTCCTCCCCTACTTCCTGACCTTGGGGCTCCATTTGGAACGGGATTTGCCCCAACTCATAACGGATGTCCAACGGGCTCACCCCGAGGTCGAGATCCGGGCAACCCCGCCGCTGGAAGGCCATCCGGCCCTCCTCACGGCCCTCTTGGACCGCGCTAACTCCGCTCTGATCAGATGATAATAAAGTACTTATTAATACTTGACAATAACGCACTAAAATTTAATAATGGTTCTGTACTAAGTCGGTCGCTAGACCGCGCTGCATTCTTAAATCTCGATTACGAGAGGATTTCACAACTATGGCGAAGATTATCGGCATTGACTTGGGCACCACCAACTCCGTGGTCGCCGTCATGGAGGGCGGACAGCCCACCGTGATCGCAAATCAGGAAGGCGCCCGCACCACGCCGTCCGTGGTCGCTTTCACCAAGAGTGGCGAGCGCCTGGTCGGCCAGGTCGCCAAGCGCCAAGCCATCACCAACCCCGAAAATACCGTGTTCTCGATCAAGCGGTTCATGGGCCGCCGCTATGACGAGGTCAACGAAGAAATGAAGATGGTTCCCTACCGGGTTCAGCAGGGCGACCACAGCGGCGACGCCCGCGTCGACATCAGCGGCAAGAAGTATTCCCCGCCCGAAATCTCGGCGATGATCCTCACCAAGCTCAAAGAGGCCGCCGAAGCCTATACGGGCGGCAAGATCACCCAGGCCGTCATCACCGTCCCCGCCTACTTCAACGACGCTCAGCGCCAGGCCACCAAGGACGCCGGCAAGATCGCCGGCCTCGAGGTCATGCGCATCATCAACGAGCCCACCGCGGCCGCGCTGGCTTACGGGCTCGACAAGAAAAAGAATGAGACGATCGCTGTTTATGACTTCGGCGGCGGCACGTTCGACATCTCCATCCTCGAAGTCGGCGACGGCGTGGTCGAAGTCAAATCCACCAACGGCGATACCCACCTCGGCGGTGACAACATCGACCAGCGCATCATCGACTGGATCGTTTCCGAGTTCAAGAAGGAAAACGGCATCGACCTTTCGAAGGACCAGATGGCCCTCCAGCGCCTCAAAGAGGCCGCCGAAAAGGCCAAAATGGAGCTCTCGACGCTGCTCGAGGTCGAAATCAACCTGCCGTTCATCACCGCGGATGCCACCGGCCCGAAGCATTTGATCCAGAAGTTGACTCGCGCACGTTTCGAGCAAATGGTGGAGGACATCGTTCAACGCTCGGTCGGCCCCTGCAAGCAGGCCATGCAAGACGCCGGCATTACCAACCCTTCGCAGATTGACGAAGTCGTTATGGTTGGCGGCCAGACCCGCATGCCGCGCATTCAGCAGATCGTTCGCGACCTGTTCGGCAAGGAGCCGCACAAGGGCGTGAACCCCGATGAGGTCGTCGCCGTCGGCGCCGCGGTCCAGGGCGGCGTGCTGGGCGGCGAGGTGAAGGACGTCCTGCTGCTCGACGTCACTCCGCTGTCGCTCGGTATCGAGACTCTGGGCGGCGTGTTCACCAAGCTCATTGAGCGCAACACCACGATCCCGACTCGCAAGAGCGAAGTCTTCTCGACCGCTGCGGATAACCAGCCCTCGGTCGAGATCAAGGTCTACCAGGGCGAACGCGCCATGGCGCGCGACAACCGCCTGCTGGGTGTGTTCCAGCTCGCCAATATTCCACCTGCGCCCCGCGGCGTGCCGCAGATCGAAGTGACTTTCGATATTGACGCCAACGGCATCCTCAACGTGACCGCCAAGGACCGTGGCACCAACAACGAGCAGAAGATCACCATTACCAGCTCTTCTGGCCTTTCCAAAGACGAGGTCGAGAAGATGGCCAAGGACGCCGAGAGCCACGCGGCCGACGATCGCAAACAGCGCGACACGATCGAGGCCAAGAACAAGGCCGATGCCATGGTCTACAACGTCGAAAAGACGTTGAAGGAGCATCGCAGCAAGATCAGCGATGCCGAGGCCAAGGAGATTGAAGACGCGCTCGCCGAGACCAAGAAGGCGATCAGCGAAAACGATCCCGATCGCATCAACTCCACCGTGGATCGGCTGACCGCCGCCAGCCACAAGCTGGCCGAAGCGATGTACAAATCCGCCTCCCAGCCTGGCGCCCAGGCTCCGCCCACCGATGGCGGCCAAGCCGGCGGCGAAGAAGGCAAGAAGGACGGCGGCAAAGACAACGTAGTCGACGCCGAGTTCGTCGACGTCGACGACAAAAAGTAAGTAACTGAGTAAGGTGGGGCAGCCGCGGGCTGCCCCTTTTTCCCATGCCAGCGGCTCCCAAACACGACTACTACGAAACGCTAGGCGTACCGCGCAAATCCTCCGCCGAGGACATCCGCAAGGCCTATCGCAAACTCGCGCGGAAATACCACCCCGATCTCAATCCCGGCGACAAGGCCGCCGAAGAGCGATTCAAGAACGTTCAGGAAGCCTACGACGTTCTGAGCGATTCCAAGAAGCGCCAGATGTACGACCAGTATGGCGTCTACGCCGAGAATGGTTTCGGCGGCGCCGGCCCGGGCGGACCGACGGGTCACGGCGCGGGTCCCAACATGGATTTCGGCGGTTTCGATTTCTCCGAATTCATGTCGGGAGCGGGCGGATCGGGCGGCGCCGGCGGCCCGAGAACCGGCACCGGCGCGGGTGCGGGCCCGGGCGCGGGCGGCTTCCGCGACATCTTTTCCCAGTTCTTCGGCGGCCGCAGCGCGCCGCAGGCCGAGCCTGAAAAAGGCGGCGATCTCGAATACGTGATGGACATCGATTTCTGGCAAGCCATCCGCGGGACGCAGTTGCGGCTGAATATCAACCGCTACGACATCTGCGGCACCTGCCGCGG
>DASXAK010000196.1:0-6698 GCA_036406715.1 Bryobacteraceae bacterium
CGGATGTTGTGGAACCAGTTCCAGATTCTTCCCGCCGACCGCGTCCGCGTAGGCGCTCAGCCGTACGAGCCTTAACAGCTCTACGGGAAGCTCAGAACCACCGCAATGCAACGCTTGCCGGCCGGCAAGAAAACCTTAAAAAGCTGCGCGGTGGCGCAAACCTCTTATCCGATTTCACGATAACCCACCCCTTTATCGAACCCGGGGCGCGGCGCTAATAAGTAGTGCGGAATCAATAAGAAAAAATGTAAAAATTCTGTGACCGGTCAAGCAGCCTGGGTCGGAACTTAAACACGACCGCGGAAAAGCAGAGTAGAATGAAACTCATGCGCCGGCTCTTGGCAACGTTCCTAGTCGCGCTCGTCAGCCTTTGGCTGATCGCGCCGGTTCTCGTTGCCGAAACCGCGTCGCGCCTTCCGGCCTGCTGCCGCTCCACGGGGAAGCATCGTTGCGCTATGCCGGATGGCAGCCAGCAGACGTCCGGAGTGGGGCTAAAAGCAACTGCAGTCCGCTGTGCCTCGTTCCCGGTGGCGACAACGGCACCTTCTTCGAACGACACGGTGGCACCCGGAGCGGACCGGAACGACTCAGTCC
The DNA here is from genome assembly GCA_036406715.1 of Bryobacteraceae bacterium. Taxonomy (GTDB): domain Bacteria; phylum Acidobacteriota; class Terriglobia; order Bryobacterales; family Bryobacteraceae; genus PSRJ01. The sequence goes on from DASXAK010000196.1 coordinate 595, forward strand.
CGATGTTCGCGGACGTCGCCAGTTCCATCCAATCCCGATCTCTCTATCGCCTCTCGTTAGGCCGATCGCGTCCGGAACGCGGTCCTCCCAGCCTTATCGAAGTGTCCTGAATTTAGGACGCCGGTGCGGCGTCTGAACCCACAACGAAATTTGCAGAAGCGAGGCTATGGCGCAACGGCTGATTCGTCCGACCGTGACAATCCTGTTGCTGCTCGTGTCTCTGTTCTTGCCCGCGGCGCCCCTGCTGCAGGCGCTCGAGGCCGGCGGGGAGCACGCCTGCTGCCGGCACAAGCGCACGTCGTGCTGCCCGCGATCGCATGGCGAGAGCGCCCCCGCGGCCTTCAGTTCCGGACGGGAGTGCGGGGGGACTTGCCTGTTGGCCGGGCCAGTCTCGCCGTTGCTCGGGGCTGTGTTGAAGCCGGCTCCTGCGGTTGCACGAGTTCCGTTCAAAACAGAGATCTCGCTCGGGCTCATCTCGCGCGGCGACAACTCACCGTTTAACCCGCTCCTGCTCCAGCGCCCTCCTCCAGCCTATTAGATCGACGGATTTCACGCGTCGTCGGGCTGTCTGTTTTTGTGGAAGGGACTCATGTTCACCAGAGGAAGGAAGTTGGCTGGGTATGCGGCCGTGCTGGCCGCGGCGTTTTGTATGCCGCCCGGTCGAGCCCAGGAAACCATCAATCTTGGCAGCGTGAGCGGACGAGTGACGGACGCCACGGGCGCGGTCGTCGCCGGAGCGCAAGTCACGTCCCGCCAGACCGAGACCAATCTGACGAACAAGGCGGTCACGGATCGCGAAGGACGGTTCCGGTTCCCCTATCTGCGAGTGGGGACCTATCAAATCACCGTGCGCCAACCCGGATTTGCGGATGCGTCGCGTACTGTCAACGTCACCGTCGGGGCAGCCTTTGATATCCCGGTATCCCTTTCGGTGGCGTCGGCTGAAACGAATGTCCTGGTGCAAGGCGAGGACGAGGTGCTGGAGTCGGCCCGCTCCCAGATCGCCGGCACGGTACCGAAAGCCGAGATTCAGGCCCTGCCGCTCAATGGACGCAATTTTCTCGATGCCGCTTTGCTGATCCCGGGTGTGTCTCCCACCAATACCGCGTCGAATCAGCTTTTCGCAGAAACGGCGGCAGTCCCCGGACAGGGAATCTCGATTGGCAGCCAGCGCAACTTCTCGAACAGCTTCATGGTCGACGGCTTGTCGGCCAACGATGATGCGGCGGGACTAACCGGGGTGTTGTACGGCCTGGATGTGGTGCAGGAGATGGAAGTGGTGACTTCGGGCGGCCAGGCCGAATTCGGCCGGGCGCTTGGTGGCTATGTGAACGTGGTCACCAAGAGCGGCACCAATACGCTGCATGGCGATATCTACGGATATCTTCGCAACAGCCGCTTCAATGCCGATAATGCGTTATTGAATGACGTCCTTCCGATGACGCAGGCCCAATATGGCGCTAGTTTGGGTGGGCCGCTGATCCATGACCGGACGTTCTACTTCGCCAATTTCGAGCAGCGCATGCTCAACCAATCGGGCCTGGTGACCATCTCTCCCGCGAACGTGGAGGCACTAAACACGCGGCTGCAAACAATCGGCTATCCGGGCCCGCCGATTTCCAGCGGACTCTATCCGAACCCCGTCCACCTCACGAATTTCCTTGGGAAAGTCGATCACGAGTTCAGCATGAAAGACCAGTTGAGCGCGCGGTACAGCCTCTATCACGCCGAAAGCATCAATTCGCGCGGCGCTGGTGGCTTGAGCGCGCCTACGGCTTCCGCGAATCTCGACGACACCGATCAGATCATCGCGGTCAGCAATGTCGCGAGCTTTTCCGCGCGCTCCGTGAATGAAACGCGGGCCCAGTTTTGGAACAGCAATCTGGAGGCGCCTCCCTCGGACAAGATCGGGCCCGCGGTCAGCATTTCGGGCGTCGCGGCATTTGGCACTTTGTCCAGTTCTCCGGCGGCGCGCGTCAACCGACTCGGGCAGTTTGCCAACAACTTTTCCTACCAGACCGGCGCACACGCGATTCGGATCGGAACCGAATTCGTTTATAACGGCGATACCATCAATTTTCCGCGCTCTTACCGCGGCAGCTACTCGTTCTCCTCACTGGCGAACTTCCTTACGGGCACGTACAACAACTCCGGCTTTACCCAAACCTTCGCCAACACCATCATTCATCAAACCAACCCCAACGTTGGTTTCTATGGGCAGGATGAGTGGAAGCTGACTTCGCGGCTGACCTTGAACCTGGGCCTGCGGTACGATCTGCAATTCCTTCGGACCATCTCGACCGACGTCAGCAACGTCTCCCCGCGCGCCGGTTTCGCCTGGACACCGTTTACCGCGCGCAAGACAGTCGTCCGCGGCAGCTACGGGCTTTTCTACGACCGCGTCCCGCTGCGGGCATTGGCCAACGCGCTGCTTTCCGCCAACAACACCACCGATCCCGCGCAGTTGAGCCAGATCAGTGTCAGCCTTTCCCCGGGGCAGGCCGGAGCGCCGGTCTTTCCGAACATTCTCAGCAGCCTCACGCTGCCGCCCGGCGTGCTCTTCAACTTCTCCACCATGGATCGGAATTTGCAGAACGCCTATTCCGAGCAGGGCAGCTTCGAGGTCGAACAGCAGTTGGGGCACGGCAGTTCGATTACGGCCGGGTATCAGCATGTGCGCGGCCTGCACCTGATCATCTCGGTCAACCAGAACGTGCCCGCTTGCGTGGCATCCGGCGCCAACAATGGTTGCCGTCCCAATCCGAACTATGGGAACGCCGGCCAATACTCGTCGCTGGCGGATTCCCACTACGATGGCCTGCACGTTTCGTTTGTGCAGCGGCCGGCGCGCTGGGGTTCGTTCCGCGTCTCCTACACGTATTCGAAGGCGCTCGATAACGTGGGCGAGTTCTTCTTCAGCTCGCCGATCGACAACTACAACATCTGGCAGGACTACAGCCGCTCCGACGATGACCAACGCCATCGGCTGGTGTTTGACGGTTCGATTCACTCACCGATGGGCAAAAGCGCGACCACCTGGCAGCGGATCAGCCACGGCTTCGAATTGAACGCAATGCTCCAGTATTATTCGGCGCTGCCGTTCAACATCACGACCGGCGCTCAGACCATTCAGGGGACCACCGCACGGCCGACCATCAACGGGGTCTTCATCGGCCGCAACGCCGGACAGGGGTTCGATTTTCTTAGCTTGGGCGGGCGGCTGAGCCGCTCCTTCCAGTTGACCGAACGATTGCGCCTGCAGGCGCTGGCGGAAGGGTTCAACCTGACCAACCATATGAATGGCGTGAGTCTGAACAGCAGCTTTGGGACGGGACCCTATCCGGCAAATCCATCGTCCAATTTTCGCCAGATCACGGCGGTGGGCGACCCTAGAGCGTTTCAATTCGCCATGCGACTGGCGTTTTAGAGGAGGATTTCGATGCACTCATTACTGATCGCCGCGCTGTTCGCCACCCATCTCGGGCCGATGGGCTCGGATGCACCGGCGCGCGAGCCGCAACTGGCGGCGCAGGGTTCGCGGGTGGCGTTGACCTTCGGCGCAGGCAGAGCGATCTATTGCAGCACTTCCCATGATGGGGGCAAGACTTTCGGGGCACCGGTCAAGGTTGCCGATGCGGCGATCCTGCCGCTGAACCGGCATCGCGGCCCGCGTATCGCGTTTGCGGGAGAAACGATCGTGATCACGGCGGTGATCGGCAAGATTCCCAGCCACGAGCAGCACGCGCACGGGCTGCCCTCCGACGGCGATCTCATGGCCTGGCGCTCTACTGACGGCGGCAAGAGTTGGTCTGCCGGTATTGTCGTGAACGATGTGCCCGGCGCCCCTACCGAGGGATTGCACGGTCTCACCGCCGATGGCGAGGGCGTAGTCTTCGCCGCGTGGCTCGATAAACGGAGCGGCAAAGGGACCCGCCTGTACGGTGCTCGCTCGGAGGATGCCGGCGCGACGTGGTCCAGGAACGTTCTCATCTACCAGTCTCCCGACGGCACGATCTGCGAATGCTGCGCACCCTCTGCCGGGATCGCGGGTGACGGGAGGATTGCCGTGATGTGGCGGAACTGGCTCGGCGGCTCGCGCGATCTCTATCTCACGCAATCGCGCGGTGGCGTCCAGTTCTCGAAACCGCAGAAGCTCGGTAACGGCACGTGGCCGCTGAATGCGTGTCCCATGGATGGCGGCGGCATGGTGGTATCTGGAGAAAGAATGATCAGCGCATGGCGCCGCGGCGACACTGTCTATCTCGCTGAACCCGGCAAGCCGGAAGTGCCGATCGGGGACGGCAAGGACGTGGCCCTGGCATTGGCCGGGAATCAGCCCTATGCGATCTGGTCGAATGACACCAAGATCCAGCTATGGCATGACGGCAGAATTGAGACGCTCGCCGAAAGCGGCGCCTTCCCAGCGCTCGTGGGACTGCGGGACGGGAGTCTCATCGCCGCCTGGGAACACCAAAGAGAAATCATTACCCGGCGGATGCGGTAGCGCTCAAATCTGGAACTTATAACCGACCCACGGTTCGGTGATGACGTACTTGGGATGGGCCGGATCATTCTCGATTTTCTTTCGAACCTGGTTGATGAAGGTTCGGAGATATTCGACCTCGTCGCCGTAGTCCGGTCCCCAGACCGCCTGCAGAAGCTTGGTGTGCGCGATGGTCACGTTGGCGTTGGTGGCGAGGTAGTGCAGCAGATCGAATTCCTTGGGAGTAAGCCGCACCTCGCGCCCGGCGACTTTCACGGTTCGCGCGGCGGGATTAATCTCCAACTCTCCGGCCTGAATCAGGGTGGAGTCGCTGGTGACCGGGACGCGCCGCAGGGCGGCGCGAATCCGCGCCAGCAGCTCGGGCATGCTGAAGGGCTTGGTGACGTAATCGTCGGCGCCGGCATCGAGGGCCGCGACCTTGTCTTCCTCCGCGCCGCGCACGGTGAGCATGACAATCGCGGCGTCTGAGGTACCACGGATCTCGCGGCAGGCTTTGACGCCGCCCATTCCGGGCATATTGGCATCCAACAGGATCAGATCGAAGCGCTGCTCGCGAACGGCATCGAGCGCCTCTTCTCCGGAGCGAGCGTCGTGAATCTCGTAGCCCTGGGCCGTGAGAGTGGTCCGCATGATGCGGCGGATCTGGGGCTCGTCGTCGACGACCAGAATTTTGGCTGAGGTCATGGAAGCTCTTCAGTATAGAGAGGTAGGTCGATGATGAAGCGGGCGCCCTTTCCCGGGGAGCTTTCGACAAACGTATCTCCGCCGTGAGCGCGTGCGATCTCGCGGACTACCGACAGGCCGATTCCGGAGCCGGGGACAGCATGACGGTTCAATTGTCCGCGGTAGAATCTCTCAAAAACGCGCTCGGCTTCCGCGGGTGCGATTCCCGGACCATCGTCGAGCACCCAAAATCGGAGATGCGAATTTTCTACTTCGGCGCCGACCTCTATGGCGGAGTGTCCCGGAGCATGCTTCAGGGCATTGTCCACGAGCTGCCTGAGCGAAAGCTGCATCAGGTCGCGATCAATCGCTACGTTTGGGGCGTCTTCCGCCACCGTTCGTTGAATGGGCCGATCTTCCAGGCGGGCCCGCATCTGGCCGATTACGGAATCGATCACGCCGCGAGGAGAAACCACTGAACGGCGCAGCCTGAACTTGCCGCCTTCAATGCGCGACATCTGGATGGCATCGCTGACCAGATTGTTGAGCCGGTCGGTTTCTTCGTCGACGATGCTCAAAAGCTCGCGATATTCGCCGGTAAACTGAGTGTCGGCGAGAACGGTAGTGGTGGCAGCCTTGATCGACGTGAGCGGAGTCTTGAACTCATGGGCGATGGCATCGAGGAGCGTCGATTTCAGCTCTTCACTCTGGCGGGCGGCCTTGGCGAGGCTTTCGGTCTCCAGAGTACGCGCGCGTTCCAAGCCGATGGCGAACAGACTCGAGACCGCGTCGACGGCGGTGCTGGAGATCACGCCGTGAATTCCCAGCACACCAGCCGGTTTGGTCCCGAGGCGAACAACGGCGAAGTGCAGATCGGGGCCAGGCTTAGCGGTTTCGATCTGTCCCGCGAGAATCTTGTGCAGGATCTCGCCGGGAA
>DASXAK010000197.1:0-35513 GCA_036406715.1 Bryobacteraceae bacterium
GGCGGCATCCTGGAAGCCGTCCTGGAGCGCATCAACCTGGGCGCGCGTGTGTCAGTCTGCGGACTGATCTCTCAGTACAATGCGGAGCGGCCGCCCGCGGGCCCGGCGAATTTCGGGTTGATCCTGACCAAGCGAGCGCGCGTGCAGGGCTTCATAGTGACCGACTTCTCTTCCCGGTTCGGGGAGGCAACGGCGCAGATCGTGCAATGGCTGCAGCAGGGCAAGCTGAAGTACCGCATCGACATGGTGGAGGGCCTGCAACAGGCCCCGGCGGCGCTCAATCGCCTGTTCGATGGAGCGAACACAGGCAAGCTGCTGGTGAAGGTGTCGGAGGAACCGGCGAAATAGAATCCGAATTACGCTCGCGATTTCGATTTCGCACTCGAGTGGGCATCGGAAGCCGCGGCGGGCGGGCTTTGTGCCACTCTAGTACTGTATGTCGATCCTCGGGTTTTGTGAGTGGCTGCAGAGCTTGCCGTGGGCGAGTGGAGTGAAGGCGTCGTCGTGGCAGTTTCCTGTGATCGAGACGATCCATTCGCTGGGGCTGGCTGTGATGCTTTGGCCGGCGGCTCTGCTCGATATGCGGCTGCTCGGGATCGCCATGAAGAAGAGACCGGTTTCCGAAGTGGCGTCACAATTCCTGCCGTGGGTGTGGACCGGCTTCGTGACGATGATTTCGACGGGCGTAATCCTGTTTTCGTCGGAAGCCGTGAAGTGTTATAACAGCCCGTTTTTCCGGACGAAGCTGGTGTTGCTGGTGCTGGCCGGCGCGAATGCGCTGCTGTTTCACACGACGGTTTTCCGCGACGTCGAGGCGTGGGACAAGAACGCGCGCACGCCGCTGCGGGCGAAGATTGCGGGCGCGTGCTCACTGGCGATCTGGATCGGCGTCGTGGCGATGGGGAGGGCGCTGGCTTATGCTTAGCGCGTCGTTTCAGCCGTTTTTCGACTGGTGCGGAAGCACCTGGCTGGGAATGACGGTGCGCGATACGGTTTGGGCATTTCCGGTGATCGAGACGTTTCACCTGCTGGCGCTGGCGATTCTGCTCGGAAGTGTGCTGATCGTGAATCTGCGGGTGTTTGGATTGGGCCGGCGGTATTACTCGTCGGCGGCGGTACTGGCGCGCCAGTTAGAGCCGTGGATGCTCGTCAGCATCGCGGTGCTGATTGCCTCGGGGATCCCGATGTTTCTCTCCGAGCCCATGAAGTGTTACGAGAGCTATTCGTTCCCGATCAAGATCATTCTCATCGTGCTGGGAATTGCGTCCCAGTTCACGATCCAGCGCCGATGGGTGATGGTGGAAGCGGCAAGTGCGGGAAAGGCGAGGACTGCGGCCTGCCTTTCGATTTTGATTTGGACCTGCGTGGGGCTGGCCGGCAAAGGAATTCCGTACGTTTAGGGCAAGCTGATGCCTTTGAAGAGGAATCCCAGCTCGATCACCAGGATGATGACCACCATCAGCTCGAGCACGAAGGCGCGGCCCTGATGGAAACGGTCCATCATGAAGCTGTAGAGCTCGCCGGCGCTTTGCAGCTTTTGCTCGACCAGCACGCGGTAATCGGGCACGCCGATCTTGCGCGCGGCCATGCGGTAGAGACGCGCTGCGAACATCTCGCTCAAAAACTTGATTGAATTATCGACCCGCTCGGTGAGCTCGCGGACGTCGAGCTGGATCGTCTTCAGGCGCGCGGCTTCGCGGCCCAGGCGCCAGCGCGCGAGAAAGCCGGTGCCCTTGTCGAGAGAGCGATAAACTTCCGAGAGCAGGCGGGTGAGCACCGCGTCGTAGTGGCGGAATTCCAGCAGCTGAGTATTGGCGTATTCGAGGAGCTGAATGGTGGGATCGGCGCCTTCGGGCGTGTCGTAAATCAGGGAGGCGTTCCACCCGACGACCAGGATGTCGGTGTCGTAATAAGACATGCGGGATTCCAGGATTTCGGCGCGCTCGACGGCGGAGAGCCGGGCCACTTCGCCACGAACGGCTTGGGCGATGGAATCGCCGCAGTGCTCGATCAGGTAAGCGGCGGAGTGGTTGGGCAGGCCTCCGATTTCGCGGAGGTGGATGATGATGTAATCCTCGGTCAGCCGTTCCTTATATGGGTTGGAGAGGGCCGGCCAGGCGCGTTGAATGTGGCTTTCGAGAACCTCGGCGGTACGGCGATCGAGATCGGGGGCATTCATCCAGCGCGCCGAGAGGGCGATCATCTGCTGCCAGGTGCCGTTGAAAGGAAGGTCGAGTTTGAGGCTGACAACCCCGTAATCGTAGTAAGCGATGCGGCCGGAGAACAGCTCGCCGTCGGCGAGGGGAACGGCTTCCAGGGGCTCGACGACCGGGGGGTTGGAGAACCGGACGTACTCGGGTGCCGGCTGCCGGAAGGGAGGCTCACGGCGCCGGACCGGCGCGCCGAGAATCCGGCGCAGCTCGTCGAGGCGGATTTCGTCGCCGACGTCGTATAGGAACAGGATCGAGAGCGAACCCGAAATCCGGTCGTCCATCGGGACCAGTATCGCCCGACGCCGTCATCGAATGCACCGCGCGACGGGGAACCTGCATAGATGAGGTTGCTCTTGAGGGGAAGACCGGAGATAATGAACTCCATGGAGATCTCGGTCCAGTGCTATGCCGGACGGAAGGCGGATGAGCGGCCAGTCCGTTTTCGGCTTGGAAGCTGCGACTACATGGTCGAAGAGATTGTCGACCAGTGGTACGGACCCGACGATCAGTTCTTCAAAGTGCGCGCCGACGACGGGAACCTCTATATTCTGCGGCAAAACCAGGCTGCCGGAGAGTGGAGCCTGGAGTCATTCCGCATGTTGAAGACTCGTTCGGCCAGCTAGACGCAGGCGAACCCGCCTCCGGCACCTTTCAGCTCGCTACTGACGTCTTCGGCTCGCGGAGGATCTCCGAGACCGTATTCAGCAGCCCCATCACGGTGAACGGCTTCTGGAGAAAAGTGACTTTGCCCCGCTGAAGCGCGGTCGAATCGATTAGACCCTTTCTGGTGAGAACGGGTAAGGGCTGACCCGAGGTGAAGAGGATCGGCACCCCGGGTCGCAGTTCTCCGAAGCATTCGGCTACGAGCTTTCCCTGGCCGGTACCGAGAATGGCATCGACGATGAGGAGATCGAACTTGATGTGTCCCCGACAAAGGGCGAGGGCCTTGTCGAGATCCTTGGCCATCAGGACGCGGTAACCGCCACGGTCGAGGATCAGTCGCATTAACCGGCGGCTCGCCAGGTTGTCGTCCACCACCAGGATGGTTTGCGGGCTCATACGGTCTCCTCGCGCTCGGGGTGGATGCTGGGGCGCGAACGTGCGGAATACCGCACCTACGCGCCGCCGGCGGCCAAGTTCGCCCGGGGGGCGCGCAGGTCAGTGGCAATTGCCAGTCCAACGTATGAACGATTAATCCGGCCCATTGGTTATGGTATTCATAACACCAGAGCCGATATTTGTTTCCTGCCTTTTTCAACTGATCGGACGCGGGCGAATGCCGGTTGCGCCGCTCACTAGATCACACGCCCGTCTCGATAAATCTTGACGCTGCCCCCGCGTATAGCGGCGACGCAGTGACCGCTGGGGTCGAGTGCCATCGCGTCTCCCTTCCACACAAGCGTCATCCCGGTTGGGGCAACTGCGCGCGACGGCGGCTTCCGGAAGGAAACGGCGCACATTGCCGACTGGTACCTCCACTCCGTGGTGGTACCGCCCCACCACTTGTGGGTACGCCAATCATACCGAGCACGTGGAAATAATCGCTTCACCAGCACCTTAGAACGGGCCGGTACAATCGTCCACACGCGGTCAGTCCTTTCGCCCTGACGCCCTCACAACTCTTGCCGGGATTGTGAGGAAGCGCACGTGATGTTACATACGTATCTGGTGCGATCGTAACTAACTTCACCAAACCCTCAGCGAAAGGACGCTCCTCCGTTTTGAGATTCCCCGAAATTTCCGTACGTACCCGCACGTTACTTGCCGCGGCTTGTGTCTTTGTTCCGGCATCCGCATGGAGCCAGGTGGTGCTCAACGCCGGCGACAGCATTCAACAAGCCGTCGATCAAAGCCCGGCTGGCACCACATTTATTCTGAATCCCGGCATTTATCGTCTTCAATCCGTACAACCCAGGGACGGCGACAGCTTCGTTGGCGCGCAATGGGGCGTGATACTCAGTGGAGCGCAAGTTCTAAACAGTTTCGGCCAGGAAGGCGGCTTGTGGGTCGCCTACAACCAATACCAGCAGGGACAGATAAACGGATACTGCGATGCCCAACACCCCGGCTGCATGTTCCCGGAGGATTTGTTTTACGACGGCAACCCGCTGCTGCACGTAACCGACATTTCCCAGGTCCACCCGGGCAGCTGGTTCTTCGACTACGCCAATCACAAAATCTACTTCGCCGATGATCCAAACGGACACGTGATCGAGACCAGCGTGGCCCGAAGCGCTTTCTATGGGCAGGCGGCCAACGTTACGATCTCGGGCATGTGCATCGAGAAGTATGCGGTACCCGCTCAATTCGGCGCGATCGGCGATCAGTATCCGGGTGCGAACTGGATAATCTCCAATACCGAAGAGCGTTGGAACCACGGAGCCGGCATTTTTCTGGGCAGCGGCAGCCAGGCGCTCAACAACCTAGTACATCACAACGGGCAAAAAGGAATCGGCGGCAACGGTCAGAATATTCTCGTCCAGGGCAATGAGATCTCCTTCAACAACTGGGGAGGCTTCGATATGACCTGGGAAGCCGGGGGCGCGAAATTTGCGCAGACCAACGGGCTGGTGGTCCGCAGCAACTTCGTCCACGACAACATCGGCAACGGAATGTGGAACGACATCGATTCCATCGACACGCTCTATGAGGGCAACACGGTGACGAACAACATCGGGGGCGCCGGAATCGCGTACGAGATCAGCTACTCGGCTGTCATCCGAAATAACGTGGTGCAGAACAACTCATGGTACGGCGTGCCGTGGATGTGGGGCGCACAGATCCTGATCCAGAACTCGAGCAACGTAATGGTTTACGGCAACATTGTGGATGTATCGGCTGGCTACGGCAACGGCATCGGCATCATCCAGCAGGATCGCGGAAGCGGCGCATACGGCCCGCACATTTCGGCCAACAATGCGATCTATGGAAACTCGATTACCTACCACGGCGCTCAAGGCTCAAGCGGCGAAGCCACCGATTTCAACGAACAAACACTGATCTCGTCACAAAGCAACATATTCGACTACAACTGGTACCACGTGACTGATCCGGCGGCGGCCCACTGGATGTGGGAGGGCGGTCAGAATTGGGGCGGCATGCAGGCGATGGGCCAGGACATGCACAGCTCGCTCGATACCAACGTGGCTGCGCAATAGAGGCGAGCGAGGTGTTGCAAGGAGCGTCCGAGGGGTGCTACATAGTTATCTGGTGACATCGTCGTAACTTCACCGAACCCTCAGGAAAGGACGTTCCTCCGTTTTGAAATTCCCCGAGCTTTTCATACCCGCGCGTACTTTGCTCGCGGCCTCATTTCTCCTGCCGGCGGCAGTTGGCTGGGGCCAAGTCGTGCTCAACCCAGGAGATAACATTCAACAGGCGGTCGATCAAAACCCGGAAGGCACCGCATTTATGCTGAATGCGGGAATCTACCGTCTTCAATCCGTTCAGCCCAAAAACGGCGACAGCTTCACTGCCGTCCAATCGGGCGTGATACTCAGTGGAGCTCAGGTTCTAGAAAGTTTTGGCCAGGAAGGCGGCTTGTGGGTTGCCTACAATCAATACCAACAAGGAGAGCTTAGCGGAATCTGCAACGCCCAACATCCCGGCTGCATGCACCCGGAAGATCTGTTTTACGACGGCAACCCGCTAGTGCATGTAACCGATATTTCTCAGGTCAAGCCCGGCACCTGGTATTTCGACTACGCCAATCACAAAATTTACTTCGCTGATGATCCGAACGGGCATCTGATCGAAACCAGCGTGGCCCGAAGCGCTTTCTATGGGCCGGCAGCCAATGTGACCATTTCGGGCCTGTGCATTGAGAAATATGCGGTGCCCGCTCAGTGGGGCGCGGTCGGCGATCAGTCTCCCGGTCCGAACTGGGTCGTTTCCAATACGGAAGAACGCTGGAACCATGGAGCCGGTATTTTTCTGGGCAATGGCGGCCAGGCACTAAACAATTTCACGCATCACAACGGCAATAAGGGAATCGGCGGCGACGGCCAGAATATTCTGGTTCAGGGCAATGAAATCTCATTTAATAACTGGGGAGGGTTCGAACTGTGGTGGGACCCCGCCGGCGCGAAGTTCGGCAGGACCAACGGGCTGGTGGTCCGCGGCAACTCGGTGCACGACAACATCGGCAACGGATTATGGAACGACTCCGATTCCGTCAACACGCTCTACGAGAACAACGTGATTATGAACAACATCGGCGGCGCAGGAATTTCCTATGAGACCTGCTACGGCGCAACGATCCGAAACAATGTGCTGCGGAACAACTCCTGGTATAACGTACCGTGGATGTGGGGCGCGCAGATCCTGATTCAGAACTCCAGCAACGTGTCGGTCTACGGCAACACCGTGGACGCGTCAGCCGCATTCGGGAACGGGATCGGCATCATCCAGCAGAATCGCGGAGACGGCGCCTATGGACCGCACGTTTCGGCCAACAATTCCGTTTACGGTAATTCAATTACTCTCAGGAGCGCTCAAGCCCTTAGCGGCGAAGTTGCCGATTTCAACGAACAGGCGATGGTCGCGGCGCAAAACAATTCGTTCGACTACAACACCTACCATGTGGTCGACCCAGCAGCCACGCACTGGATGTGGGGATACTATCAAACCTGGGACGGAATGCATCAGATGGGCCAGGAGTTGCACGGCTTAATGGACACGAACGTGCCGCCTGCGCAATAGCGGCGAGTTCAATCGTTTCCCTGAGCGTTTTGTGGCGCTTGCAATTCGGTTTGCAGGTGCGTCGTCGAGGGTGGGGGGAAGACCGCCGCTCCTCGCTGATGATTTTGAATCCGGTCAATCGCTCGACGCACGATTCCGATCGGATTCAGGGACACCGCGGCACTGAAAGCCAAGGCAAACCGGAAATATTGGCGTTCGCCATAATGGCGCGAGGCGCGTTTGAATGCGTGCACGGCGAGGAAGTCCAGGTTCTCGTGCAGCCGTCGGGTTAGAGGCGCGCGCTGCCGGAGGGCGCGGAAAGCGTTCAGAGACAGCTCAGCCTGGCCCTGGAGCCGGCGCCTCACGTTCTCATCGATGAAGTAGCAGAGCTCCTGCTGGAGGGCAGCCCGCTTCATCGTCATGGCCCCGGAGTGCAGGCGGTACTCGGCAAGAAGTTCGTCCTGGCAGGCGATGGTGTACCCGGCTGTCGCGAGGCGGCCCCAAAGGTCCCGGTCTTCCGCGAAATCGATCTCCTCGCGATAGCCGCCCACTCTGACAAACGCGTCCCTCTTCATCAGAACCGTGGACTGGGTCAGGTTTACAAAGTAAGCCGGCTTCAGTTCCCGTTTGCCACGCTCCAGGTCGACCCGGCACGAGGACGCCCCGATTCGCCTGCCGGCCGTATTGATGAAATAACACCGGCTGCAAGCGGCGTCGACTTCGGGATGTTGTTTCAGGAACGCGAGCTGGCGCTCCAGGCGATGCGGCAGCATCCGATCGTCGGAGTCCGAGCGCGCGATCAGATCATAAGCGGCCTGCCGCATGCCGGTATTGGCCGCGGCGGAAACCCCGCGGTGGTCCTGACGGAAGAGTCTGACGCGGGTATCCCGCTTGGCGTAAGGTTCAAGGATTTGCGGAGAACGGTCGGTGGATCCGTCATCGACAATGATCAATTCGAGTTCGGACAGAGTCTGGTTAAGGACGCTCTCCACGGCTTCGACGAGAAAGCGTTCGCCGTTGTAGACCGTCATCACCACGGAAACGCACATTTGGTTGGCAGGCTCCTGTTTCGGCAGGTCAGGGCTTCAGCGCGACCAGGTTGTAACCCAACGCGCCGCTGACGGGAGAGACGTGCGGCACAAGCTTCCCGCCTTCCGTCAAACGGTAAATCCGGTACCCGAACCCGCGCAGAAAATCGATGACATCCTGGGGGCTGTAGCCGAACCGCTTATAAGTAACGGCCAGGCACTCGAACAAGACAGCGGGTGGAAGCGGCCGGCCAAGTATTCCTGCCGCCCCCTGCAGCACTCGCAACTCGGCTCCTTCGACGTCGATCTTGAGCAGGTCGGGCCAGACATCGGTGCGCTCGCAATACGCGTCCAGCGTGATCGCCGGAACGCGGATCCGTCCGAGACTCCGGTGGCGGGTGCGCGTCGGCGTTGCGATCGCAGACATGGTCGGATCGGAACAGATATCGAATTCCAGTTCGCCCTCATGGTCGGAGACGGCACACGTATTCACTACGGCGTTCTGCAACCGGTTGGCATCGCAGCTCCTGCGCAACAACTCGGCTGTTGCCGGTTGTGCCTCGAATGCGTGGACCTGCCCGTCGGCGCCGACGGATGAGGCCGCCATCACGGTGTACTCCCCGATGTGGGCGCCGGCATCAAAGAACACCATCCCGGGCTTAAGGAATCCGGTGATGAAAGCGGCTGTCTCGGGCTCCGAACTGCCGAGATAGTAGATGAGGGCGGCCGAAGCGCCTTTGGTGGCGAACAGGGAAAAGCCCGCCTGATGGTGGAGTTCGACGGGTTTGGAGCTCGCGATCCAGCGCGCGCGCCAGATCACTCGCTTCAACACGGCTTTTAGAGGATTACGGCGGAAGTCGTCCCGGTTGGCCAATCGCCGGAACGACGCCGCGAACTCGCTCACGGTCTCCACAAAGCTTCGCTTCCGGTTATGCTGCCGTCCGGACAGTCCGGTCACGCAGGCGGCCGGCGGCGGTGAGTTGTTTTTCGATCCATGTGTAGGTGCGACGAAGTCCTTCTTCGAGCGAAACAGCCGGCTCCCAGTTGAGCACGCGGCGCAGCAAGGTGTTGTCGCTGTTGCGCCCGCGAACACCCTGGGGCGCCGACAGATTGTAGTTTTTGAGAATAGTCTTCCCGGCAGCCTCCGCGACCATTTCGACCAGTTCGTTGATCGAAATCATGCGATCCTGGCCGAGATTGATAGGCTCGGTAAAATCACTCTGCATTAGGCGATAGATGCCTTCCACGCAGTCATCGATATAGCAGTAAGAGCGAGTCTGATTGCCGTCGCCCCAGACCTCGATGGCATCGCCGTCCTCGGCCAGCGCGATTTTGCGGCAGATGGCGGCCGGACTTTTCTCGCGGCCTCCGTCGTAGGTTCCTAGGGGACCAAAAATGTTGTGGAAGCGAACGACTCGAGTGTCCAGCCCGAAATCTTCACGGTAATGACGGCAAGCGCGCTCGGTATAGAGCTTTTCCCACCCATAGCCGTCTTCCGCATCCGCCGGATAGGCCTCTTCTTCCTTGAGGGGCAGAATATCCGTTTCCCGCTGCCGGTAGCCGGGATAAACACAGGCGCTCGAGGTGTAAAGCAGCCGTTTGCAACCGTTGACGCGGGCGGCTTCCAAGGTGAGAAGACTGATCAGCGTGTTGTCGCGCACGATTACGGCTTTATTGCTCTCGATGAAGCCGATGCCTCCCATGTTGGCGGCCAACGCATACACCTGATCGACGTCCTTGGTGGCCTGGAGGCAATTTTCAGCCTGAGTCAGGTCGAGCAATTTGAATTCGTGAGCGGCGGTATCGGCATACTCGGGCCGTTTGATATCGACTCCGCGAACCCAGTAGCCTCTGCTCACCAAATAACTGGTGAGGTGGTGCCCGATGAAACCGCCTGCTCCGGTTACCAGAATTCTCAACATGTGATTATTCCTCTCTTCCTTGTGACTTCGAGTGGTGGATAAGTTAATTGGCGGGCATCAAATACTCGGCGATTCGCTGACGCAGAATCAGACGAGCCACCCGCTGGCGCACCGGTTCGACGGCAGCGCCCGGCGTCAACGCACGCCCGCTGGCAAAACCGAGCGCGAACCAGAACCAGATGCCGAGGACGGGCCCTTCCATCAGGACGCCGAACGAGCTGTTGACGACGGTACACACCAGCATGACGACCCAGAACGCGACCTCATCGCGCCGTTCTTGCGTGTAGGGTTGGCCGCGCGTGGTTGCCCCGGACCAGAGCCGCAGCCAAAGCGAGCCGATGCCCACGATGAGAATGCCGGCCCAAAAGAACAGGCCGACGAAGCCCATGCGGGTAAACACGGTCATGTTGAAGTTGTGCGGCGAGCGGACCACGAGCTCGTCATTGATCGCTTCGAGAAATGGGTTGTAGGTGTAGAGGCTCTCACCAAAGCCGATGCCAAACACCGGGTCGGTGGCCATCACGTGGTCGTAGAGATTCTGCCACCAGATCATTCTCCAGTTGGCCGTGCCTTCAGGATTGGCGGGATCGGCCTGGGCGAACCGGTCCAGGTTTGCGTACTTCGCGATCCGGCCGGAAAACAGCAGACCCGCGAGAAGGATCAGAGGAATCGCAGCCGCTGTCAGGGTAAGGAGCCGCTCGTTGAACCAGGACCGGCGACGAGAGCCTAAGCCCGCGAGGATCACGACCCCCACACCGGCGGCAATGCCGATGCGCATGCCGCGTCCTTCGGACATTGCAAATGCCACCAGGCCGAGCATCGCCACCCCGCCGAGGACCGCGCGCAAAACGGGACGCTTGCACAAGAACGAGGTGCAGAGGACGATAAGCGCTCCCAGCGCGAGGTTCTGGCCAGCCTCGTGAGTCGAATTAAAGAAGATCGGCACGCCACGCCAGGGAATCAACGGACCGGATTGCGAGAGCCGGTGCTGGCTCAGAATATCGGCGGTGTTCCAGATCAAAGAGATGATCCAGATGATCTGCAAGATCCGCCAGACCCGGTCGGCAACAGCTTGCCGCGACGCCAGTGCGAGGCCGATAAAGAAGAACGCGCCGTAATACCAGACGGCGGCGTCGCGCAGGGCGTCCAACCCCCAACGGGGCACCGAGTGGATCGTAAGGACAGCTCCCAACGTCATGAAAGCCAGGATCAGCAGGGTCAGGAGGCCGGTCCGGCCGATGGAATTCGTGTTCCAGATCCACGGCAGGATCGCCCACAAGCTCATCGCCAGCACAATCTCACCCCAGTACAGCGGCGGATACCCGAGATACGTGGGGCCCTTGCCGATGATGGTGATGGCCGCAAGGTAAATCAGCAGAAACCAGGGCACGCGCACGTCGCGCTTTTGTGCCCACGATCGGACTTCATTCACAGGTTTGACGGTGCTGTAGGTGTCTGTCATGCTCGCGATGCAGAGCTCACTCGACGGCGGTCGCATTCATGCGCTTCCGCAGATCGAGACACATGGTGAACTCGCCCGTTTCCGCCGCTTCGTATTCGTATCCGGCCAGTGCGCTGAAGAAGATATTGCGATATCGCTGGCCGTGCAGCTCAATACAAATGTTGCGCACTCGGGGAAGCCATTGCTCGGTGTTGGCTGAAAACAATGCCGCCTCGGTTCCTTCGATATCGATCTTCACAATGTCGGCGACATCCGCCTGCGCGAAATCCAGCAAGGTCTGAATGTCCCAGGCTTCCACATTGCCTTTCGCGCCGCTATCGGCCGCTTTGACCTGGGTGGCGAGGCCGCTGCCAAATTCATGAGTGAGCGCCAGCCGCGAGCAAGAAGGCCATACGGCGCCGTTCAGCAGCTGGATTCGGTCACCATACGGCGCGAGGTTGCGCCGGCACAGCTCAAAATTGCGCGGATCGGGCTCGACGGCGAGGACCCGAACCTGAGGATAGCGACTCGCAAATAGCGCGCTCGCATAGCCGACATTGGCGCCGAGATCGAGAATGAATTTGGGTTCTGGAACCCGCTCGCACAACGGCGCATACTCATGCCGGATAAAGATCTGATTGAACACGTACTCGTCGCTACTCGGGCGCATTTCCACGTTGACAGGGTGCACCAGGTCTCGCGGCTTCATGACGCGGCGGGCGGGACTCGGAAGCCCCAGATGCGCCAGCGCTCTGGAGAAGAACCACTGGACACCAACGGGCACCCCTAGTTCCCGGCAGTACTCGCGCACCCGGGTCACGACGCGAGTCGGCCTGACGAGCAACTGCCACGGTGTGAAAGGTGGAGCGGAAGCCAGATCCAGATCCATCGGCACTCTCATTCAACTGCAGACCACGGCGGACGCCGGAGCGCCGTGCAAAACAGAATTCTCCCCCCGACGCCAGATCTGCCGGACTTTCGCCGCCATCCAGATTCCCGAAGCAGCACTGAACACGGGAACGCCAATGGCCGCGCCGAGCAGCCCGAACCGCCACATCAGGAAAGTGTTGGTGGGGATCATGATCGCCACAATCGCCATCTTGATCGGGAACGACGATTGCGGCGACTGCATCGCGTTGAAGGCAAGATCGCACGCGGCCATGATCGAGCAGGCCACCAGGTGGAGGCTGATGATCGGGACCAGGTAGGCATAGGGCATGAATTTTGCGCCGTAAATAATCTGGAGCAGGGGCCGATGAGCGACGGCGAGCAGGAGCCAGTATCCCGATGTCAACAGGAACAGCGTGATGCCGACGCGAACGATCGGCCGCCTGGTGGCCTGGAGTCCCTTCAGCGTGTAAATCTGAGCGACCCGCGGCAGCACCACACGGCTGGCGGAGATCAGCACCTGAAACATTGGCAGCAGCAATCCGACCAGGGCATTGAGGCCGCCGGTGGCTCGAAGGCCTAACAGCCACCCGCTGATGAGCGAGATGCTGTTGGTCTGCGCCCAATTGAGGCCCACCGAGCTCAGGCCCCATCGGCCGAACCGCCAGTGGCGAGTCCAGACGGTCCGCAAGCCCGGCTCCGTCCCGGCAGGCGGCCGCATGCGGCGGTAGTGGCGGAGCAGAACGGCACTGGCGATCACCGCGGCGGCGGCGGTCCAACTGAAGGCGCTGAACGGCGTATTGTGCCCTCGGAGATAACTGATCACGATTCCAGTCATCACGGCCGCGCAGTAAGCCGAAGAACCCACCACAGCGCGTCCGGGCGCGAAATCGAGGTAAGCGAACGAGCGCGACAGCCAAAAGAGCAGAACACAAGGCGTGACGATGACCAACCCGGCCACCGCGTTCGCCAGAGCGCCGGTGATGTGGAAGCGTGGAGCCAACAGCCAGAAGCATCCGGCCACGAGGACGAAACCTGCGGTGAAGATGGCGTGCATCAACAAAACCGTGCGCAGGTAGCGGTCATTACGCTGGGGAAACAACGAAAAAGCAAGCACGCTTGCAGGCTCGATCAGGATTGCCTGATGCACGTTGGCGATGAGCAGAAACGCCGCAAACACGATCATGTATGCGCCGTAGGATTCCGGTCCGCCGGATCGGGCGAGGCTAACACCCAGCAGGAAATTTGCGCCCGAAATCAGACCCTGATCCAACACGGCGAGGACGCCGCGAGGCGCCCACCGCCGCAGGTGCTCCATCTCCGGAATCAGCCCGGCGATGGTACGGCCGGCGTCGCTTCGAGCCTGATCCTCTGGAACAGCCGTGACCGGAGTCATTGCGAAGGTCTTCTTTGCAGGAGAAACCTCCGCCTACGTTGGATACGCATAGTCGCGGGCTTCGTAGGGCGCCTGCTTGCCATTCCAATCGTTCAGGATGGTGCCGAACACCGGTACTCCGTCTTCGACGAAACGGGCGCGGGCCGCCTGCACAAGATGCCGGGTCGTACGGCCGGAACGGACGACGAGCACGACAGCGTCCGCAAACCGCCCAAACACGCGGGCATCGGCGAACGGCAGAACCGGCGGCGTGTCGACCAGAACCAGGTCGAAGTCGTCGCGGAATTGGGCGATCAGCTCTTCCAATCGCTGCGAATGAAGCAGCATGCCGACCTGATCTGCCTTGGTGCCGCTGGGCAGCAAAGACAAGCCGGGAACTGAGGTCGGGCGAATCAGGTCGGCGACGATGTCGTCGGTCGCCAAATCCCCTGCGCCGAGCACGTCGCTGAGCCCCGGCGTGTTTGGGACTCCGTATACGTGGTGCTGGCGGGGATTGCGCAAATCGCCGTCGATCAGGAGCACTCGCCTTCCGATCTGAGCGGCAATGACCGCAACGTTCCCGATGACGGTGCTCTTTCCTTCATGCGCGGCCGCGCTCGTAACGACGACCACCTTGGGCGGCTCCACCGAGCGCGAACCGGAAAGAATGGATGTCACCACCGAGTGGAACGCTTCGAGCACCGGACTGAAAGCAGGCCGACGCTCGCCGCCTCGATGGCCCCTCCCTTCGTTGTATGCGGTCGGCAACAGATATGGTTTCGCAGACGGGATGACTCCCAACTCCGGAAGATTCAAATACGAAGGAACCACGCCGGGGCTCTTCACGCGGCGGTCGTTGCCTTCCCGAATCATCGCAAAGATCCCGGCCAGCATCAGCCCGGAAATCAGGCCGACCCCGGCATCCTGAAGAGGACTGGGGTGGTCAGGACGGCGCGGCGGATCCGCCGGATCGACCACCCGGGCGTTGTGCACGCGCGCTGCGGCGTTCACCCCGGCTTCTTTCATCCCCGCCAGAAGAGCGTCATACAGGTTCCGGTTCGTCTCCACTTCGCGCTTCAGGACGTTGTAGTGGATGGCCTTCCCCGCCTGGTCACCCACGAGTCCGCGCTGGTGGTTGTACGACTCCTCCAGCAATTTCTCGTGCCGCAACTCCGTCGAGTAGGCGTCGCCCATCCGCCTTACCCAGCGCGCGTATTCCTTCTCGAGATTCGCTTGCAGCTCCTGAATCTCGGCATCGAGCTCCTGCACCTTGTAGTATTCCGGGGTGAAGACACTGTTTAAGGAAGCACGTTGGCGCTTCAGGTCGGCCAAACGCAGTTCGAGATCCCGAACGGGCCCGCTATCGGCATCATCGATCTGCGAACCGGGAGCTTTCGCCTTTGCAATCTCGTATTTGGCTTGCAGGTCCGCAACTTTCGCCTGGGATTGAGAGAGGTCCTGCGCGATAAATTGAAGTTTATCCTCGGTCTGCTCGGCGACGTTTCCTTTCGGGGAAGTGTACAAGAGCCCGGATGAGCGCGCGTAGTTCTGAAGGTTGAATTCCGATGCTTCCAGCTTCGCTTTAGTTTCCGCGAGCTGCGTCTGCAGCCATTGGCGCATCTGCTCGGAGTTGTCGACGCGGGCGTCGACGTCTTGCTGTATATATTCTGACGTGATCGTATTCAGAATGAGAGCGGCGAGCTTCGGATCATTGGCGTCGTACGTCATCTCCACCAGCCGCGTCGTTCGCACCGGCGAAACATTCAGCTTCTTGGCGTTCACGGCCGATTTTTCCGTGGGATCAGCGTCGCTGTCGCCTTTCGAAGGGGGCACCGGCTGGATCGCTCCCGAGGACTCCAAGCGGCGCCGGACGCGGTCGAGCAGACTCTTGCTTTCCAGCAGACTTACTTGCGTATCGATGTAGAGTTCTTCAGAAATGGCGGAGTTGCCGGAATTGAAATTCTGAATATTCATCAGCGACCGATTGCGCTCCAGAAGCTCCATCACGGTATGCGCCCGGTAGACCTTCGGTTGGGTATGGCCCCAAAACCATCCCAGGAACGCGAACGCAATTCCGGAGAACAGCAGGGCAAATTTGTGCCGTTGGAGCGCCCGCCCATAGCTTGCGAGCCCTGTGGGCGCGTGCTCGGTCGAGGCTGCATACGAACCCGGCGCCAGCGCGGTTTCCAGAACGTTGAGGAGGTCTTCCATTCTGCGGTCAACGTTGCCGTTCCGCGGATTCCGGTTTGGAGATGGATACCAAGGTTGAGGACTTAGCGACATAGTATGGAGGGTTCCCTTAAGAATTTTGGGCTACTGATGAAGGCATGGAGTAGAGCCAATCATCGCAATCATGCGGCGGCTGGCCGGGCGCCGGCGGACACTGCCGGCAGGTGCGTTTGCACCCGGTCGTAAATAGAGCTGAGTAGCTGATAGTTCGTTCGAGCCGTGTAGTGCCGCTCGTATTCCTGGCGGGCGTTGTCGCGCATTTGTCGGAGAGTTTCCTGGTGCGCGAGAGCCCATTGGACCGTTGTCGAAAGATCTGGAGCGTTTCCTGGTGCGAACAGGAGGCCGTTTTTGCCGGGATCGATCAACTCCGTGAGCGCGCCGAGATTGCTGGCGATCACCGGCAGACCGGAGGCAAACGCTTCCACGATGACCAGCGGAAAACATTCATACCAGGTGGAAGCGCAAACCAGAAATAGCGCGCCGCGCATTTGTTCCAGGATCTGCGGCCGTGAAATCTCGCCGAGCCACTTCACGCGAGCGTTCCGGGAACAGGCTTCTTGAACCGCACCCGCCAGAGGCCCGCCGCCGGCGATATGGAGAACGGGAAATTCAGGATGGTTGCTCCATGCATCCAGAAGCGTCATGATTCCCTTCTCCGCGCTGAGACGGCCGGCAAACAACGCGTAACCGCCGCGGCCATCTCCACAGCCGGGATCGGGGTCGAGAAAGTTTGGCTTCACTGCGATCTTCGCGGCCGGCAAGCCGCCTTGTATGAACTTGCGTTTCCCGAATTCGCCCAGGGCGATATAGCAATCGACCTGGCGCGACCACGTCCCGGAGAAATTGTGAGCAGTGATGGCCGCGACCGTCGCCGCACTGGCCGCATAACTGTGCCGATAGCAACGGTGTGCGATTCCCGGCCAGACAACGGTCCGGCCTACGCACGTCTCGCAGATCCGGCCCTCGCGCATCAGCAATGAACCTGGGCACAGCAGGCGGTAGTTGTGAAGCGTCTGGACAACGGGCACGCCTGCCGGTTTTGCCGCATAGTACGCGGCAGGCGAGACGAGCGGGAACGTGTTATGGAAATGACAGAGTTCGATTCCATTTTCGCGAATCAAGCTCCCAAGCTTCCGGTACGACTCGTGGTTCCAAATCGTTTGGAACGCCGTCTTCCATTTCGGAATTTCATTGATCCGGTCGTTATCGTCGATGTACAGGAAGACCTCGTGGCCATGCTCGCGCAGCAATTCGGCTTCGGCTTCCACAACGCGGTCTTCGCCTCCCGCACGTTGGTACCGGTTGTGGACGATTAGAATCCGCTTCACCATCTCAGGCTCTCGCCCCGCCCGCCTGGCGTTCGATCAACTGCATGGCCCACAACGGAAGAAACCGCGGCGTCACCAGCAGGTACCGCCGCCATAACCGGGCCGGTTCCACCGTCAGCCGAAAGAGCCACTCGAGGCCGTTGCGCTGCATCCATCCGGGCGCCTGCCGGACGCGGCCCGCGTGAAAGTCGAACGCTGCACCCACCCCGATCATGATCAAGCCGGGAAGTGCATCACGATGCGCGCTCATCCAGTGCTCTTGTTTAGGTGTGCTGATCCCGACCAGCACGATGTCGGCCCCCGACGCCCGAATCTGTGACACCACCGCCGTATCTTCCTCGGTCGTGAGCGGCCGGAACGGCGGGCAATAATGTCCGGCAATGCGCAGGCCAGGAAAGCTCATGCAGAGCCGGTGGCAAAGCGCATCGATCGTCTGCTCAAGGCCGCCATAAAGAAAGATGGAATCTCCACGCTGCGCTGCGCTCTCGCACAGTTTGAGCATCAGTGTGGGTCCGTAGACTCGCTGCTGTTCTTTGATGCCGAATGAGCGGAGGGCCCAGACGAGCGGCATCCCGTCCGGCGTCGCGATATCGGCCGAGTTCAAAATTCCGCGAACTTCCGGATCGTCCCGCGCCGTAATGATGCCATGTACAGACGTAACGCAGATGTACCGCGCGCGGCTGCCGCTGCGTCCTGAGCGGCGCTCGTCCACCCAGCAGCGGCAGAACTCCACCACTTCGTGATAGCTCGTCGTGCTGATGTCGACTCCAACGACGGATTGCTTGCGCGGCCGGTCCTGCAGCTTGAACCTCCTGGTTCTCAATAGGCGCCTTCGCCGAAAAGGATGGCGCGCGGTGTGTTCCACAGAATCTGGAGATCAAGCCGGAGCGACCAGTTCCGGATGTATTCCACATCCAGCTCCATCATGCTGTTGAACGGGAGCTCGCTACGGCCTCGGATCTGCCAGATACCCGTAATTCCGGGCCGGACTAGCGAACGTTGGGTTGCCCAATCCGCGAATTTCCGGCTCATTCCATCGGGATCCAGGTCTTCGGCGGGCAACGGACGCGGGCCCACCAGGCTCATTTCTCCGGCCAGCACATTGAAAAGCTGCGGCAGTTCGTCGAAGCTGAGCCGCCGCAGAATACGGCCCACGGGCGTCACCCTCGGATCCTGGCGCATTTTGAAGATGTGCCCTGATTTTTCATTCGCGACATCGAGATCGTCCCGGCGCGGTCCGCCCACATACATCGACCGGAATTTCCAGAAAGTGAAATAGCGTCCACCCTTGCCGACGCGGCGCGAACAATAGAAAATCGGCCCTCGCGAGGTCAGCCGGATCATCACGGCAATCAGCATCAGCAGGGGAAGCAGCAGTGTGATGAGGGCAAGTGATGCCAAGATGTCAATTCCGCGCTTGATCACCTCCTGCCAGCGGGTGAACGGAGCCGGCGTTATGTCGATCAGGTGCATGCCGTACTGCGGCTGATACCGGATCGAGACGGCGGGACCGGGTGCACGGAAGATGCGGCTGACCGTCACACCCATTCGCGCCGCGACTTGTCCGCAGTACTCTTCTTCGAAGTCGTACAACGAACCGCCGCTCAGAATAATCCGGTCCAGGCATTCGCGATTAATCAACTCCGGCAATTGCCGGACCGTGCCGAGGACCGGTGGAGTCGCGACCGGCGATAGCGCCGGCGCCACCCCGGATGTGCGCGCGGCGACGGTAACGACCACGCTCCCTGCCGAGTTGACGGCGCTTACCGCGGCGGATGTGCGCGCGGCTCGGGCCTCCACGGCGTCGGGCCGCTCGGGAACAATCAGTCCCCGAACGGTGACGCTGGGATCCGCCGTTTCCCGGATCGCACGCACCACGTCTTCGGCGTACGGCCCCACGCCGACAACCGCCACACGTTGCGGCGCGGGCCAAGTGAAATCGACTCGTCTCGTCACATAAATCGACAACGCCAGCGATCCATTGAGGAGCAGAAAACAGACCGGCGAGAAGATCAGGACGAGCGAGCGGGACAATTCGGCGCCGAGTTGCCGGGAGAAAAATGTCACCGTAATCGCCAGTGCGCTAACCACAGCGGCCGACTCCGCCACACGAAGCAATGCCGATACAAGCGAGGAATGATTCCGCTGCCGGTACGTTCCCAAAACCACGGACACCACGACCCACAACAGCAGGACATAGACCAGCTTCAAGGCGACGATCTGAATCGCGCCACGTGGGATCTCGAGCGGCAAGTAGGAATTGAGAAAAATCCTGAGCTCGAGCGCCGCGCGCCACGCCAGTGACACCGCGGCCAGATCGCAGGCCAGGTGAATCCAAGGAAAAACGCGACCGCTCGGGACAATATCATCCGTGCGGCGCCCGGTTTCTTGCTTTACCATACGGAGTCCGACAAATCCGCCAAAGCGTTGAGGGGCGCGAAAGGAAGAAAACGTTCGAATATTGCGGCGACCGGTGTTAGATGCCGCGCCAGATAACGACTCCCGAGATGGTCTGCACGGCAGTTTCGAGAACCCTGGTCGTCACCTTTCGTGGCACGTTATCCGGAATGAACAGAATATCGTCGGGAAGAAGCGCGACGTCCTTAGTCTTGCCGTCCAGAATTTTCTTCAGATCGACGGCGATTTCCTGGCGGTCAATGCCGCCGTTTGCATTGCGTCGAAGAATCCGGGCGTGTGACGCGGAGGCATTGGGCGCCAGCCCCTGAGCCAAGGACAGCGCTTCCAACGCAGACACTTCCCGGCCTTCCGAGATCGTGAAACCGCCGGCCTTCTGAACGTTTCCGATCACATAGACGACCTGGGCCTTGGGAACGGAAATCTCGTCATGAGGCGCCACCGTGAAATTCACGTGCGGATCCCGTTTATCAACCAGGTCTTTGATTTTCACCGCAGCTGTGGTCCGGCCGCTAACCGGGTCGCGAACGGCGCCCGGCAAATCCAGCGGTGGCTGTCCGCCCTGTCTCGTCACCGTGATCACGTCGCCCGCTTCAGGCTTTAATCCTCCCGCCCCCGCCAGAACATCGAATAGCGTGTGTGCGCCCTGGAGTTGCTGAACTCCTGGAGTATTTACGGCTCCGATCACAGAGACTCCCTGGCTGCGAGTTTCGACCAGGTTCGTCACCAGGTGCGGATGTCGGACTTGCCGTTCGAGCTGTTTTTGCACTTGTGTTTCGAACTGCGACAGCGTCAACCCGGCCGCCTGCACGCGCCCCAGGAGCGGCAGACTCACCGTACCGTCTGGGTCCACGCGATACGATTTGCTGTTGAATTCCGGCAACTCGACTACATCAACACTGATCTGATCGTTGGCTCCGAGCACATAACCGGGAGGGGCCGGCTTGGCCGGCAACGGTTCGACCGCGTTGTCGGCCCATAGATAACCAACTGTTCCCAAAATCACAAAAAATGTCCATCGTGTGAGTGACATGGCTTTTACTCTGTCGCGCTTTTCTCGCTGGCTCAGGAGGATGCGCCGCGCGCTACCGCGTCCGCGAGCCATTCCCGCTCCAATTCCACGGAGACAGACCGTTGTAATAATGATATGGACACGACCAGCCTCTGCTCGCCCAAACCGATGATCACTCCTTCCGCACCCGTCAGAGGACCCTTTTGGATGCGGATCGCTTGACCGATCGTGTAGGGTTCGTCCGGCCGTAGCGGCAAGCCGGCCTTCACCAGAATCCGTACGGATTCCAGTTCGCTCTCATCAACCGGCACCGGCCGCTTCCCAAAACCAACCACATGCACGAGGCCGGGAACGACCAGGATGGGGAGCCGATTATTCACATCGAAGCGGCAAAACAAGTAGCCCGGAAAGAGTGGAAACTCGCTAGATGGACGCCGGCCGTCTTCCTTCGGCCGATAACAGGGCAAAAAGACCTCGTACCCCTTTCCGGCCAAGTGTTGCTGCGTTACCTTCTCCCGGTTACTTTTTACTCTGATCGCGAACCAGTCCATAATCAGCTCGAGCAGGAGGTGGATTCGTGCAGCAGCGTCGTCCTTCCAAACTGGGGATGATACCCGCTGAGTTCAGGGCACGCGCCAAAGCCAATCTCGGCGAGTCAATTGAGACAAGCTACCGCCCTTTTTACTCTTTCGACCGCTACTCCCTTTTTGCGCCGTTTCGGAAGAAAAATATTCAGAAGCGGCAGCACCGAAAGCTGATGGCCTCAGTGTGGACCAGAAGCGCAAAGGGTGTCAATAGCCGAGTGTAGTTGGAATAACTCTGCAACATTTCT
The DNA here is from genome assembly GCA_036406715.1 of Bryobacteraceae bacterium. Lineage (GTDB taxonomy): Bacteria > Acidobacteriota > Terriglobia > Bryobacterales > Bryobacteraceae > PSRJ01. The sequence continues at coordinate 21,364 of DASXAK010000197.1, forward strand.
ATCATCCAGAAGTATTGCTTGATCTCACATTCAACTCCCGCATTCGCTTTGGCGAACCCGAAAACGCCTGCGAGGCTGCGGAGCTCTGGGTTTCTCCGCACTGTTCTTTTTCACGTAAAGTACGGTTTTGAATCGCACGAAAGGCGCTGCGGAGCAGAGCAATCATTACCCGGCGCTCTCGACAATGATTTCCGGCGGGACCGCACCACGCCCGTTCGGGTGCGGGATCAACCGACTGATCGCTCGCCGCGCACCACTCGGTGCACGGGTACATTTATCGGATAAGTATGCCCTAAAGTGTGATTTCGATGCGATCCGATACCGGTTGCCGCGCGGCGCTTCCAGCTCGTGTCCGGCTCGTTTTGCACCCGCCGCCATTCGTGCGCGGTGTTACACTCATTTTCGGGAGGCCGTAGCGCGACGCCAACCCGAAGTTTGACGCGTGGCTGACGTCCCAAAAGGGATTGCCATAGATCCTCAAACTTCTCTGAAGTGTTGGCAACCGCTGCCTGCGGCCCCCGCCTTAACCCCTCAGAAACTTCCGGCGTAACTTTTCGGGCCGCTCACCGGCTTAACGTGAAGGAGAGCAGTCTCCGGGGGCCATTAGGACTCGCTAAAATACAACGACCAAGGCTTTGACCATGATGAAGCCGCTACGTGCGCGCCCGGAATGGAAGTTCTTCAGCGTTCTGCCGAAGGCCAGCCTCCCCCTCGCGGCGGCGTGGTGGCTGGTGCTGCTCCTGCGCGGCTTGCTTCCGGCGCTATTTGCGATCGCCATGGGTGTGCTGGTGGGCGCTGTCAGCCGCGGCGCGTCTTTGGCGGCTCCGCTCGCTTTGGTGGGCGCGATCTTCGTGCTTCTTCAGGTGCTTTCGCCGGTGCATCAAGCGATCGGCGCCAACCTCGGAAGCCGGTCCGCCGCCTGGCTCTACGATCAACTGACCATCGCTTGCGTGCGCCCGCCCGGCATGGGACACCTCGAAGACCCGCGGCTCACCACCGATCTCACGATGGCGCGCGATTTCGATCTCGGCATTACGGGACCGCCGCTGTCGGTCGCAATGAATTTCACTTCCTCCGGACTTTTGGAGATGGTCGGCGGGCTGGCCTCCGCGGCGGTGCTGGCGGCCTATACCTGGTGGGCGCCTCTGTTGCTGGCCGGAGCATGGTTGGCCACGCATTGGTTGCTGCGCGAGAGCGCGGTGTGGCGCGACCGCAACACCGAGGAAGTTCGAGCCGCGCAGCGGCAGGCCGATTACGCCTATCGGCTCGCCGTGGATGCTCCCGCGGCCAAGGAATTGCGGCTCTTCGGCCTCTCGGAGTGGACCGTCGACCGGTTTGCTTCGGGCCGAAGACTCTTGCTCGATCTGCAATGGAAGGCAACGCGCCTGCGCGAGCGTCCTGTCCTGTGGAGCCTGCTGATCGCGCTCGCGGCCAACGCCGTCGTGTTCTGGATGATGGCCGCGGATATGGCCGCCGGCCGCCTCGCCCTCTCGCGCCTGGTGACGTTTGCCAGCGCGGCCCTCGGCACCAGCACGATTGCCTTCGGTGGATTGTCCTGGGTGCTCGACGGAGCGGCGGCGCCCGTCGAGGCGGTGCTTCGTCTGGAATCGGCCATGCAACCGGCCGGCGAGCTCGTCCGCGGGACACGCGCCGCGGCCGGAATGCCGGCACGCGAGATTCGCTTTCGGAACCTTCACTTCTCGTATCCGGGCGGCAGTCAACCGGTGCTCGATGGATTCGACCTGGCCATTCCCGCCGGCTCGTCGCTGGCGATTGTTGGCCAGAACGGCGCCGGCAAAACCACGCTGGCGAAGCTGCTCTGCCGCTTATACGATCCGCAGGAAGGATCGGTCGAGGTCGACGGCATCGATCTCCGGCAGCTTGACGTGGACGCGTGGCGGGCGCGCCTCACGGCTGTATTCCAGGATTTCATCCACTTTGAGCTGCCTCTCCGCGACAATGTCGCTCCCGGCAGCGCGCCCGACAGTGTCATCCAAGAGGCCTTGGCCGACGCCGGCGCCGTTCATCTCGCCAGCCTGGACACGGTGCTTTCGCGCTCGTACGCCGGTGGCACCGATCTTTCCGGTGGCCAGTGGCAGCGCATCGCACTCGCGCGCGCTTTGTGCGCCGTGAAGCTGGGCGCGGGCGTAGTGCTGCTCGACGAACCCACCGCGCAGCTTGATGTCCGCGGCGAGGCCGAAATCTTCGAACGCATACTGGCGGCGACCCGCCGCACCACTACCATTCTGATCTCGCATCGCTTTTCGACGGTGCGCCATGCCGACCGCATTTGCGTTCTCGAAAACGGCCGGGTTGTCGAGCTGGGAACTCACGATGAGCTGATGGCCCTTGGCGGACGTTACCGCACGATGTTCGATTTGCAGGCCTCGCGTTTTGGCGGTGGCGAGGAAGAAGAAGGAGTCGCGCTTGATGCGCTCGCCTGATACGCTGCCGCCTTCGTTCGAATCCATGTGGCGCGCGCTCAAACGCGCGCACGAGGCCGAACCGCGGCTGCTCAACGTCTCTTTCGGCCTGGCGCTGCTTGCCGCGCTGCCGGATGCACTGCTGGCGCTGTGGCTGAAGCTGTTGGCCGATGGCGTTCTCGAGCACCGCCGCCCGCTCATCGTGAGCGCCGCGATCGGGCTTGGCGTCTCATCGGTCGCGACCTGGTTTCTCAAGGTGACGAGCGACCGGACCCAACGCCGCTTCCGCGACCGCGTAGCGGTAGCGCTGGAGGCGCATGTGGCCCGCCTCCAAGCCTCCGTCACCACCATCGCCCACCACGAGCGGCCGGAGTACCTCGACCGCCTCTCGATGCTGCGCGACCAGGTGTTCGTGCTCGACCACATGTACATGTCGCTGTTCTCCACTTGCGGATGGATCTTGCGGCTCGCCGTGACGCTCGCGTTGCTCATCTCGATTCACCCGGTGCTGGCGCTGCTCGCCGTCCTCGCGCTTCCCACCGTGTTGACGTCAACGTGGCGTCCCGGCGTCGAGCGAGCCATCGAGGAGAGCGTGGCATTCGCCAACCGGCTGACTCGCCATCTATTCATGACCGCCACAACAGCGCCGCCGGGCAAAGAGGTGCGCGTCATGCGCATCGGCGAACAACTGGTCCGGCAGCGCCGTGAGGCTTGGGAACGGTGGTATCAGCCGGTAGCCGCCGCTCGCTGGAACACTGCGTTTTGGCATGCGCTCGCCTGGGCCGTCTTTGGGGTCTCCTACGTCGCGGCGGTCGTCTTTGTCTCCGCGCGGCCCGGCGCCACACCCGGTCAGGTGTTGCTCGTGCTCGCTGCCGGCGCGCGATTATCCGCGTACATCGGCGCCACGGTGGGAGAGGTCGGTTTCCTGCGCGGCTTCTGGCTCGACGGCTCGCGGCGCCTCGCCTGGCTCGAAGACTATGCCGCCTCGTTGACCGAGAACGCGGACATGCCCGCTCCCGGCCGCATTCAACACGGCATCCGCTTCGAACACGTCTCGTTCGCTTATCCCGGCACCGGCCGCCGCGTCCTGGAAGATATCAATCTTGACCTCAAGCCCGGTTCCGTGGTGGCGATCGTCGGAGAGAACGGCGCCGGGAAGAGCACCCTCGTCAAGCTGCTCTGCCGGATGTATCCACCCGACGAAGGCCGCATCCTGGTGGACGGCGCCGATCTCTCGCGCATTCGCGCCGACGAATGGCGCGCCCGCCTTGCCGGCGCCTTCCAAGACTTTTTCCGCTTTGAATTTCGCGCGCGCCATACGGTCGGTCTTGGCGATATTCCCCGGCTTGAGCACGAAGCTGCAGTCGTCACCGCTGTCGGCCGCGCCGGCGCGGAAGACGTGGTGGGAAAGCTGGTATCCGGACTTGAGACGCAACTCGGCGCCACCTGGCCGGCGGGCGTCGAGGTCAGCTTCGGCCAATGGCAAAAGCTCGCCCTCGCCAGGGGCTTCATGCGAGACACTCCGCTCCTGCTGGTCTTGGATGAACCGACGGCGGCGCTCGACGCCGAAACCGAGCACGCGTTGTTCGAGCGCTACGCGGCGGCCGCGCGCGGCGAAGGCCGCATCACGGTCCTGGTCTCTCACCGCTTCAGCACGGTGCGGATGGCCGACCTGATTGTGGTGCTCGATGGCGCGCGTGTCGTTGAAGTCGGCGGTCATGAAGAACTCATGAGCCGGCGCGGCCAGTATGCGGAGCTCTACAGCATCCAGGCCGCGGCTTATCGCTAACCGAACTCGCCGACCACCTCGAGCCGGTTTTCGACTTCCTGAATTCCCGGCGTATCGAACGCAATGCGCTCCGCTTCGGCCTCGTCGATCCACGATCCTACGGTCCCTTTGAGCACCACCTTGGACCCTCGTACTTCGACGTGGATGTGATCGTGCCGGTATTCCGGCAGGCCCGTGAGCGCCTCTTCGATGATTTCTTTAGTCAGATCCCCACCGACGATGCGACGAGTTCCACCAGTGTGTAAATCATCCGTAGCGGAGATTACATCGGGCCTGGAAACCTCCGGCACCTCGGAAATGCCGTACTTCCTGTTGCGATTGCGCAACAGCATCTCTGTGATGCCGTAACCAATGGCCGCGCCGGCCGCGCATCCAACCGCCGCGCCTTCCGGAATATTCATGCCGAAACGGTCAAAAAAGAAGGGACCGCTTAACCCAAACACACACTCGCCCATAGCCACGCCAAGCCCCTTGAGTAATAGCTGCTTCTCTGAGGAAAACACTTTCATTGCGCGCATACCATTCGAATTGCAGTTCGAGAGCCAAGCGATCCCAGCCAGCGTTTGTGAATGGTGTCACATCCTTTGTGGGATGTGTGACCGGCGTCACCGCAATTCGCCGTACCGGAAGCAGGTGATCAGATGGTCATTCACCATCCCCACGGCCTGCATGAACGCATAGCAGATCGTTGAACCGACAAACGTGAATCCTCGCTTCTGGAGATCGCGGCTCATCGCGTCCGATTCGGCGGTCCGCGCGGGGATCTGGTTCATCAACCGCCGCCGATTCTGCAACGATTGGCCTCCGACGAATCCCCAGATATACCGGTTGAAGCTGCCGAATTCCTTTTGCACCTCGAGAAATGCGCGCGCATTCTGAACCGCGCTGCGGATCTTCAGACGATTCCGGACAATTCGCTCGTTTGCCAGCAGCTCCGCCATCTTCTGTTCGTCGTACCGCGCCACTTTGCGCGGATCAAATCCGTTGAACGCGCGCCGATAGGCCGGGCGCTTGTTGAGAATCGTCGACCAGCTCAGGCCCGCCTGCGCTCCTTCAAGCACCAGAAACTCGAACAGAACGCGGTCATCATGCTGCGGAACGCCCCATTCGGCATCGTGGTAGGCGATCGACAGCGGATCTCGCGCCCAACCGCACCGCACCGTCGCGGTTTCGGCCGGCTGAATGATGGTCGGTTGACTGCGGCGGGGGACACGCGGCGTCGGCATCGGGGTTTTCATAACGCGAGTGTGCCACACCTTGGAGGCTTGGTGAAGACAGGCTTGCTCTCAACATTTCATGCGCTGACGACGTCCGTCGAAGCATGCCGTCCATCGCCTTTTTGATACAATCCTCCCCGATGGCGCTCGGGGCGGAGATCAACGGGCTGGATCTGAGGAACATCAGTGACCCGGATTTCACGCGGATTCACGGCTCCTGGCTCGATCATCAGGTCCTCCTCTTTCACAACCAGTGCCTGACCGATGATGACCTGATCCGCTTCAGCCGCCGCTTTGGAGCGCTCGATTGGGCGCCCGTTCAGGAAACCGGACGGCGCTTCGTCGAAGGGCATCCGGAAATTTATGTGGTTTCCAACGTGATGGAAAACGGCGTGCCCATCGGAAGTCTCGGCGCGGGCGAGGCGGTCTGGCACACGGATATGTCGTATCTCGAGATCCCGCCCAAAGCGAGCATGTTGTACGCGCTGGAAACTCCTCCCGAAGGCGGCAACACGTATTTCTGCGACATGTATGCGGCGTATGAGTCACTGCCCGGCGCGCTGCGCGAGCGGATTTCCGGCCTGACCCTGAAACACGACGCAACCTATAATAGTGGCGGCTATGTCCGGCAGGGGATGAACGCTGTCGACGACGCCGTCAACTCACCCGGCATATATCATCCGCTCGTCCTGACCCATCCGGAAACCGGGCGGCGGGCGCTGTACCTGGGCCGTCGTCGAAACGCATACATCGGTGGTCTGTCGCTCGCCGATTCCGAAGCGCTGCTCGATGAGTTGTGGACGTCGGCGACTCTCGACGAATTCACTTGGTGCCATCAATGGCGGCCCGGCGACCTCGTGTTGTGGGACAACCGCTGCACCATGCACCGCCGCGACTCGTTTGACTCGAGCCTCCGCCGGATTCTGCATCGCACTCAGATCAAGGGCGAGAGCCGCCCGGCCGCATGATCGCCGCCCAAAAACCGCGCCCCCGAACCCGCATCGGCGTAAACCTCGGCGCTCCGCGCGTAGTGCTGGGGCTGCTCTGCCTGATGTACCTGATCCTGTTCATGAATCGCGTGAGCCTCTCGACCACCGCGCCGCTGATGAAAGTCGATCTCAGGCTCACCAACGAGCAACTCGGTCTTGTATTCTCGGCTTTCGCCATCCCCTATGCCTTTTTCCAGCTCGTCGGCGGCTGGGTGGCGGACCGTCTGGGGCCGCGGTTCGCCTTGGCCGGCTGCTGCGCGATCGTCACCGCCGCCACCGTGCTAACCGGGGCCGTAGGCGGATTCGCGTCGCTCTTTGCGTTGCGCCTGGCGCTCGGTTTCGGCGAGGGCGCCGCATTTCCGACCGCCACTCGCGCCATGGCGAGTTGGACTCCCGCCGGCAGTTGGGGATTTGCGCAAGGCATCACGCATTCCTTTGCGCGCATCGGCAATGCACTGACACCCGCACTGATTGCCGCTCTGCTGGTGTTGGTTTCCTGGCGCGCGACGTTCGTGATCCTGGGTTCAACCAGTCTGATCTGGTTGCTCGTCTGGGCCTGGTATTTCCGGAACGACCCGCGCGGGCACCCGGCCATGACCGAAACCGAGTTGGCCAAACTACCACCCCGCTCGGCGACCCGCCGGCAATCGATTCCGTGGGTGCGCCTGGCGCGGTTCATTCTTCCGGTCACGATGGTCGACTTCTGTTATGGCTGGACCCTCTGGTTGTTCCTGACTTGGATACCGTCGTTCTTTCTGGAAAACTACCACTTGAACCTGCAAGCCTCGGCATTATTTTCCGCCGGAGTTTTGTTTGCCGGAGTGATCGGCGACACGGTGGGCGGCATCGTCAGCGATCGCCTGCTGCACAAGACCGGGAGCTTGACGCTGGCGCGCCGCTCGGTGATCGTCGCCGGCTTTATTGGCGCGTTCATCTTCCTGCTGCCGGTTATCCTGATTCATAATCTGTCGGTAGCCGCCGCCGGTCTGACGCTCGCGTTCTTTTTCGCCGAGCTCATCGTGGCGCCGATCTGGTCGGTGCCCATGGACATCGCACCACGCTACGCCGGGACGGCAAGCGGCATGATGAATTTCGGATTTGGCGTAGCCGGTCTGGTTTCGCCCTCCAGTTTCGGCTACCTGGTCGACCGTACGGGCAGTTGGGTGGTGCCTTTCATCGCGTCGGTCGTGCTCCTGTTGCTGGGCGCCATCTTGGCATCGCGCCTCCGCCCCGACCGCCGCTTCCCCGACAATCCGCCAGCCTGAAGCCGCGATTTATGCAGACCCCACTCACGCCACTCGACTTCGCACGCCGCGCCCGCCGCCTCTATGCTGATTGCGATGCGGTGGTCGATGGAGACCGGCGGTTTACCTACTCCGTGTTCCTCGATCGCGTCGACCGCTGGTCGGCCGCGCTGCAATCGATAGGCATTCGTCAGGGCGATCGTGTCGCGTACGTCGCGCCCAACACACACGCGCAGCTCGAATCGTTTTACGCCGTCCCGCAAATCGGCGCCGTGCTGGTCCCGATCAACTACCGTTTGACGGCCGGCGATTTCGCCTACATGATCCGCCACAGCGGCTCGCGCGTCGTCTGCGCCCACTCCGATTACCTCGAGGCTATCGATTCCGTTCGCGCCGAGATCCCGGGCGTGGAGCATTTCGTAGCGCTCGAAAGCAGCCATCCCGGCTGGCTGGATTATGAGCAGATCCTCGCCGCCACTTCTCCGGCGTTCGCCCGCCCCGAGATCGGCGAAAACGATCTGCTCACCATCAATTACACCAGCGGCACCACCTCGCGGCCCAAGGGCGTCATGATCACGCATCGCAATGCGTACCTGAACACGATCGGCACCCTGGTTCACGTCTCCATGACTTCGGCCGACCGTTATCTGTGGACGCTGCCCATGTTTCACGCCAACGGCTGGACATTTGTGTGGACCGTAACCGCCGTCGGCGCCACGCATGTGTGCCTCCGCAGAGTCGAGCCGGCCGCCGCTTTCACGCTCCTGACTCGCGAATCCGTCACCGTCCTGTGCGCGGCTCCGACCGTCTTGATCGGCCTTGCCAATGCCCCGGAGGATCTGCGGCGCAATGCTCCTCGTGGCGTGCGCGTGCTCACCGCCGGAGCCCCTCCGGCGGCCGCGACCATCGAGCGCATCGAAGGCGATCTCGGCTGGGAGGTCACCCACGTCTACGGCATGACCGAAACCGCGCCGTTCATCTCGATCTGCGAGCCGCGGCCGCAGCATGCCGCACTCTCTTTGCGCGAGCGAGCCGCCATCAAAGCGCGGCAGGGCGTCGAGCTGATCACGTCCGGCGAACTTCGCGTTGTCGATATTCACGGCGGCGAAGTGCCTCACGACGGCGAGACGCTGGGGGAGATTGTCGCGCGCGGCAACGTCATCATGGAAGGCTATTTCCAGGACCCGAAAGCCACCGCGGACGCAATGCGCGACGGTTGGATGCATACCGGCGACGCGGCGGTCGTTCATCCCGATGGCTACGTGGAAATCCGCGACCGCCTTAAAGATGTAATCATCAGTGGCGGCGAAAATATTTCGTCAGTCGAAGTCGAGGGCACTCTGCTTCGGCATCCGGCCGTGCAGGAAGTCGCCGTGGTGGGCGTGCCGCACGAAAAATGGGGCGAAGCCCCTCATGCCTTCGTGGTCCTGAAGTCCGGCGCTGCGGCGTTGGAAGCCGATCTCCGCGACTTCGCCCGCGCGCATCTGGCCCACTTCAAAGTTCCAGCAGCGTTCTCGATTGTGCCCGAGCTACCGAAAACCGCCACCGGCAAAATCCAGAAGTTTGTTCTGCGCCGCGGCCGCCGCGCCATCGCGCAGCAATAACCGGTCGCCTCGAATTCGGAATTCGGCCCTACTCCACCCCTACTTCCACCCACCCCGGCAGCGTCGCCGGCTTGTTGTTCAAAAAAACAATCCGGCGCGTTTTGGGGAACGGCAGATTCGACGCGAGGGCGCGATTGTAGAGCGCGAATTGCTGTAGGATCTGCCTGTATTCCGGGTTGGTGGTGTCCAGCCACGAGCTCTTCGTCAGCAGGCCGCCGCCCCAGCCGACCGCCAGCACACACGCTCCTCTCTCGCGCGCTTGCGCCAGGCGCTGTTCCAGTTCTTCCAGACTCTTGTCGAGCAGACCCAGACCCGCCATCGACGCATACTGGCGCTGTAACGCCAGCAGCCCGGCGGCATACACATTGGCGGATTCAAAGATCTTGGCGCGATCGAGCGATTCCGGCCAGCGAACCATCCGGCGGACCTCCGGCTCCAGAAAGAATGCCTTCTCGTTCCAATCGCCTTCGAACGTGGTGCCGGGCGTGGCCATTTCCGCGAATGCCGGCGTGCCCTCCTCGGGCCGCCCGCCGTCCACCGCTCCGCGCGGGCTCTGCTTCCACCCGAGCGCCAATTGGGGACCGCGCGGCTGCAGCGTCGAGGTGCGCAGCAGGTAGATTTTGAATTGCGAGACAGCCACTGTTCCAGAGTCCCCGGCGCTGACGTATCGCATGCGATTCGCGCCGGGCGAGCCGAGTGCGTGATCCTCGACGATCTCCGCCGGCCGCCGCGGCAGCCGTTCGCCCCGGACCCGCTGCAAGACTTCCTGCAGCATTCCCTCGCGCCAGTGCGCGAACAGCATCCCGGTTCGCAGGGCGCCTTTCAGCGCCGCCGCCGGCAGATAGGGTCCCGATGCACTCGATGCGAACGTCGGAATGTGCAGGCTCTCGCCGACGGCGCGATTCCAGTACGCGGAATAGGCTGCGTTCTCGAACGGAATCCGCCGCCCGGCGAAGTTCTGCGCGAACCCGCCCCACGACGCAAAATCCAGCTTGTCCGCTTTCTTGAGCTGCGCCAGATAACCTTCCAGCCGGGGCCCCTTGGCCAGCAGCCGGAAGATCCGCCATTGGTCGAGAACATTGACATGATCCTTCCAGACCATGTAGTCGATCGGCGAAAGCTTGCGGCCGTCGCCAACCAGCACCGGGGTGAGGCAGGTCACGCGGTAGCGCATCAACTTACCTCGGGCAGCGGGATCGATACCGCAAAACCAGCGCGGAACACCGGGTGCGCAAACCCTTCCGGCGCTACATCCGGCGCCGATCCACGTAGGGATCCGGCCGCGTACAAGACGGACCCTTCCGCCACCATCTGAATGTTCTTCTTCAACTCGCCCGACCCAGCCGGGCTGTCGACGCGCCCGCCGCGCTCGAGCACCGTATAGTTTCCGCGCGACCAATCCACCGAATCCTCAGCCGACGGTGTGAACAGCGAAAGCAGCCACTGGCCCCCAGCCCCCGGCCCCTGGCCCCCGTTTTCCAGAATCATCCCCGGCAACTGTCCTTCGGTAAACTCCGGTGCTTCTGATCTCCCCCAACCGCGTGAACGCTCGCCACCGAAACCGCTGTCGGCCAGCCATCGGAATGCCGCCTTCACGGGATCTTGCCAGCGGTCGCGAGCGGCCTCGTCTGCAAATGAAATGACCGTCCAAAATCCCGCGCCCGGGCGGAATTCGAGGCACGCCGTCGAATGCCGTTCCGTGGATCCACCCAGCCGGTCGACAGCCGCGTTCCAGCGCACCGCGGTTCGAAACGGACCGCCCCGCCCCACAGGCACCAGACAGCCGCTCGGGCCATCGACGGTCCACTCGTTTTCATCGAGAGGATGGCCGGCCAGCAGCGCCGGCACGATTCCCAGCGGCACAAATCGGGCGCTCTTCCACCGGACGCGCGCGGCAACCAACGCCGGGTTGGCCGGCGGCCACAAGGTGCGCGGCGGAACCACAAACCCGATTTCGTCAACAAACGGAAAGCAGGAGCTGAAACACACCGCCGCGGCGCCGTTTCGCGCGGTGGCTTGCAGCCACTCGTCGAGCGAGCCGAGGCGCGCCATCGCCGCCGTCGCCGCCGAATACAGCGAGTCGCTGTGATAGATGAAATCGACCTCGTTGCGGGACCCCGAATCCGGCCCGATGCGCCACGGCCCGGCCGACCGCAACTTCACGACCAGCCCCGGGTTCATGCCTCCTCTTTGATGAAGGCGAACGCCGATTCGTTGACGGCGCTCTGGATGGCGCCGAGTGTCGCGCCTGCGGCGATCTCCTTTTCCGCCGCGCCATTGGCGTAATAATTCCGGCCGCGCCAGACCAGCCGCAACCCGGAGAAACTCACGCGCCCGCTGCCACGCGACCCACCGCCGCCCAGCGCATCATCTTCGAGAAGACGCAAACCCTCCAACAGCCGCAAAAGGAGCGGCGCATCTTCATCGCACAGCACGTCCACTACAAACCGCGTTTTGAAACGAGCCCCCGCGGGAACGCGTTCGAGCGTCCGCGGATTGGCTTGCGACGTGATCCGGTCGATCGCGTTTTCGCTCTTTACCTCGGTCAGTTCATCGTCGAGGTTCTCTCGCATCTGCGCGGTGATGCTTTCCGGATCGAGCGGCGCGTCAAACACCGCAAGCCGCGCCGGCGTCGCCTGCGTGGTCTCGAGCGTTTCGCCCTGCACCCGTTCCATGCGGCCGGGACTGCGCCCGAAAAGCAGACAGATGTCGTCGTCGGGCCGGTCGCTCTGATGAATTCGAACCTCCTGGCCTTTACGGCGCGATAGATAGACCAGTTCGGTGGGAACCGCCACACCGGAAGATTGCTCCAGTAACGATCGAATCTTGCCGCGCAGAGAACTCCCCGGCACGTACGGCCGGCCGAACGCATCTTTCACTACCGGATTATCGGAACCGCCGATTTCCAGCGATCCTTTGCCCGCGCCAACGTGCAGTCCGGTTTCGCAGCGCAACTCGCCTTCCAGTATCAGTTTTCCAATCAGCTTGAGCTCAGTTTGGGCAGTATGGGCGCTCATCGTTTACTCGTTGTAGGCCACAATGGCCTCGAAAAGATCCTTGAACCGTTCGTAGCCGCGATGGTCGTTCTTCCGCGTGACCTGTAGCAGCAGCTTTTCCAATTGATCGAGGCTGCGCAACCCGTGTCGCGCAATCGTGTAGGCCAGCCGGGCGCGCAGCATCACGAACTCGTGCTGACGCTCGTTTTCCGGTGCACGAACAGCGCGGCGAACCGCGCTGTACAAGCGGCGTAGCTGGCTCTTCGTCCCCGAATCCATGTCACGCATCCGGCTGACAATCGCGTGCGCCTGGTTGTCCAGATACAGGCTGTCGTTGATCAGCTTTTCCAGCTCGATTTCCGGCGGCCCCTCCGGACGTCCGCGGTCCCGGCGGTCGCCACGATCTCCCCGGTCCCCTCGATCTCCTCCGCCTTCACGCGGCGGCCCACCCGGCCCACGGCCTTCCCGAGGCGGGCGGTTCTCCCGATTTGGGCGTTGCTGCTCTTGCGTCATCGATTATCCTTCTGTCACCAGTCTGGCCCATTCCAGCGCCACTAGCCCGGCGGGCCGCAGCTTCACCTCCGCGGATTTGCGTCCCACCAGTTCATTGATCAGGTGCGCTCTCAACTTTTGAAATTCACGATCTCGTGTGCCGCTCAGTACCCGGTTGAAGCGGCGCTGAAAGCGCCAGGTCCGCTGCAGTTCGCTGCCGGCTTCCCCGTAGGCTTCGTGACGATATATGTTACGCAGTTGATAGAGGAACTGCCGCGACATCCGGAAATCATGAATCAGACGGGTGACGGTGTCCTTCAATTCCGCGGCATCGTTCAGATGCCGCCATTCCAGAATGCGGCCCAGTAAATAAATGCAGTCCTTGTCGGAAGCCTTGGCCAGGTCCAGATTGCGGCCGGCCTCCTCGTAAACCGAAGCCAACGGAGTGTAGGTTTCCGGCGCCAGCGCAATCGCCATCGAAATCGTCTTGCCTTCGGCCCCTGGGTATTCCTTCAGGTTCTCTTCGGTGAAGCGATGAAACAGGCGCTGCACTTCGCGCCCCAGCGCGATCAAGGCGTCCCACGAGCCATACACCGCAAAATCATCGCCTCCCGAATACAGAATGCTGACTTTGCGCCAGAACTCCGGCATCGAGCACAACACTTCCAGCTCGCCCGCAAAGAATTGCTTGTAGAGCACCGAGAGCGGCACGTGCTCTTCGATCGAATGGACGCGGCGGAGGCGCAGCCCGAAATTATCGACGTCGCCGCGCAGCACGCCCCAGATCGAGCGGCCTTGTGCGCGGCGCGCCAGCGATTGCACCGGCGCCGCCGTCTTGCCATCGTCGGAAGGCGCGGCGTGGCGCGCCAGCATAATTCCATCCGGCGAAAGATTCGAGCTCAGTTGCCAGGTGTGCTTCCCTTCCCCAGCCGTGACCTTCGCGGGGTTCTCGGGAAACCATCCGACCGTGGACGCCTCACGCACCTTGGCTCCCAGTTCTTTCGCGAAATACTGGTCGGCACTGCCGTTGGATCTCCGGCTGAATGGCTGGAATGCCCCGGCGCCCGCGCCTGCGAGCGGCGCGTTCCGCTTCCTCTGCAATTCATCCTGAAGCCGTTTGCGGATCACCGCCCAGTCGCCCAGGTTGTCGGTCACCGCCCAGATCAGGCCGGCATGGCCCCCGCTGAGTTCAGAGATCTGGCGCGTCGCTTCCCTCAGGAATTGTTCCGCCGCCTCGCGCGATTCGCCTGGCAGCACGAGTAGGAATTGTCCGCCCCCGCTGGAACCCAGCAGAATGCGAGCCAAGCCAAGTTCCGCCAGCAGCGCGCGCGGCAGCACCTCGCACAGCAGGGTGATCCATTGCGACCGTCCCGCCATCAGATCCTCGCCGGCGGAG
>DASXAK010000198.1:0-12407 GCA_036406715.1 Bryobacteraceae bacterium
CCGCCGCGGCGGCGGGCAGCAGTAGGCTTCGCCAGGTCGGAGACCTGCCCCACGCTGGCTAGCGGCTACCGAGGTAAATGTCATGGAGCCGCAAGAGCCCGAGCGCGCGACGGCTCTCGTCCACTACCGGTAGCACCGAGATCTGCGAGGCCCGGCGTTCCATCTTTTCCAGAGCTTCGGCCAGAGTCGCTTCCGGACCTGTGGATACGGGCGACCGCGTCATGACGGTCTCTGCGCGCAAGCCGCGAATTTCTTCGTGCATCGTCAGGGCACGGCGGAGGTCGCCATCGGTAATCAGGCCTTCGAGTAATCCGGATGACGAAAGCACCAAGGCAGCGCCCCACGGCCGATCCGTCATGGCGAGTATCACGTCGCGCAGTGACGCGGACGGCGCAACTGCCGCGATCTCGGCGACCGTGTGCATGGCCTGGCTGACGCTCAGCCGCAGGTTGCGGCCGATCTGGCCGCCCGGGTGAAAGCGTCCGAATTCCTCGGGTGTGAAGTTGCGGGCGCGCATCAGCGCGATCGCGAGCGCATCGCCCAGCGCCATGGCCGTGGCCGCGCTGGCCGTAGGCGCGAGATTGTTCGGGTCGGCTTCACGCTCGACCGAAGCGTCCAGGAACACGTCGAGTTGCGAAGCCAGCGGCGAGGTCCGGTTTCCGAGAATGCCGATGAGCGGTGACCGAAAATCCCGAAGCAGCGGGACCAGCGCGAGCAGTTCCGCAGACGTTCCGTTTTTCGAAATCATCACGGTCGGATCGCCGGGCGTGTAGATTCCCAGGTCGCCATGAACGGCATCGGCGGGATGCAGATAAACCGAAGCCGTGCCGGTGCTGCATAGCGTCGCGACCGTTTTGCGCGCGATGTGGCCCGACTTGCCGATGCCGGTGACGACCACCTTGCCCGGATGCGCGAGGATCAATTCCACAGCGCGGATCAGTTCCCCATCGAGCCGGCAGGCCGCGTGGGCCAACGAAGTGGATTCGATTTCCATGGCGGCGCGCGCCACGGCTAGCCACTCTTGCTTGTCTTCTTTCTTGTCCGGGAGCGACATCGGAAGACACCATCATCGCACCGGTCTGGAGCGTGCGCCACGATACAATCGGTGAATATATGCAGAAGCGCGCCGGCCTTGTTGTGGCGCTGGCCCTCTTGTTCGTCTCCGGGATCAGCGGCGAGATCCGGTCGCTGACGATTCTCCACACCAATGACCTGCACGCGCGGCTCACGCCTCTGGAGAACGGACGCGGAGGATTCGCCACGCTCGCCGGCGTGATTCGGCGCGAACGCGAGCATTGCTCGGATTGCATCCTGCTGAACGCGGGCGATCTCGCGCAAGGGTCACCGGTATCGACCATTTTTCAAGGGCGGCCGGTCTTCGACATCGCCAACCTGTTCGGTTTCGACGCCTCTACCCTCGGCAACCATGATTTCGATTACGGCTGGATGCAGACCCGGAGCTTCATTCAAACGGCCAAGTACCCGATGGTGAGCGCGAACATGGTCGACGCGGCCGGGCAGCTCTTCACCAAGCCGTATGTGATTTTGCGCGTCAATGGCCTGCGCGTGGCCGTGATCGGCGCGATGACCGAGGAACTGCGAACGCTGAGTACGGCGAAGCTTTTGGGACAGTGGCACGCCGCTCCGGTGATGGAGACGGCGCGCAAGTATGCCGCCGAAGTTCGGGATCAAGCTGACCTGATTGTGCTGCTCGGCCACATCAACGGGACCGAGGAGAACCAGTTTCTGAGAGAGGCGCCGGAGATTCCGGTAATCGTGACCGGGCACATCCATGGCGGCTTGCCGCATGAGATGGTCCACGACGGCCGCATCGTGGTTCGCGTCAAAGGGTATGGCGAGGAACTGGGACGGCTGCAACTCCAGGTGGACACCGAGAAGAAGGCGCCCGTGAGCTGGTCCTGGAAACGGATTCCCGTGGATAACCGGCACATGGAGCCCGCGGCCGACGTTGCGGTCCTGGTGAAGCGATGGGAAGCCGAAGTGACCAAGCGAGTCGACCAGCCGCTTGCCGTATCGAAACGGATATTCGACCATTCCGCGGTCAAGCGCCTGATTGAACAGGCCATGCGCGAGGAGACCGGCGCGGACTTTGCGTATATCAACCTGGGAGGCGTTCGGGACGGTTTGCCGAAAGGACAACTGCTGGTTCGGAATATCTGGAACATCATGCCGTTCGATAACCGCGTGGTTTTTGGCAAATTCAAAGGCCGCGCGATGCCGGCGGTGGTGGTGGCGAATCGTAAGGTGGATCCGGATCGCGAGTACACCCTGGCAGTCACGGATTTCACCGCGGCCAACCAAGAGGCCGAAGAACAGTTGCGGACAACCGGACTGGAGTTCTCCGGCGACGGCGGGCTGCTTCGCGACGTGCTGATTGACTGGTTTCGGAAGAAGGGTGTGATCGAGTGATGAACAAAGGCCGGCAGGCCGGAGGCCTGCGCCACGGGCACTAGCCGTGGCCGAAGTACATCAGCCAGCCTATTCCGAACAGGGCCACGAAGAAACACACGAAGACGTAAACGCCGTAATGCAGGCGGTCGCGATCACTGCGTTTGGTGACGACGCCCAGAACGACTGAGGTGAACAGCGAAAACAGGAAGGCCGCCTCGAAATGAGTGAGGTTCATTTTGGGCATCAGTCCTTCCTTCCGGCCGCGATCTCGAACGCATCGGTCATCGCGAGGATATTAAGAAGGCCGGCAGTGACGAGGAATTTCGTGCCGTAGTCATGGACGTGCCCGGGCATATCCGGCTGACTGTAGCCAAGCCACACGCTCAGCAGATACAGAAGGCCGGAGGCGATATCGCCAAGGAAGCCGCCGGTGTTGATGACGGTGGTGAGCAGGTCGCCGCGTTGCGGCTGGAACATGGCGCCGCGCATCATCAGGCCGCAGAGAAACATTCCGGTGATCGCGACCAGCAGGAGCATGCCGCGGCCGGTGCGTTTCAGCAGGAAGTGGCCTCCGCCGGGAATGAGCCAACCCAGCGCAACAACCGGCGCCCATTTGCCGACGGGCGGCGCCGGTTGCGTTTGTTCTTTTTCGGTAGCCATTTTTTTGAGTGTACCAGTTGAACGCGCACGTCTCAGAGGCGGTTCCGAAAGCACTTAGCGCGACAGGTGGTTATAATCGGTATGTGCGAATCGCCTCCCTTCTGCTGGCTGTTCTGTGCCTTGCGGGCTGCAACCGCGGCGGTCAGAACAAAGACGCCGTCCGCCAGGGTGTATTGGAATATCTTTCCGGGCGCAAGGATTTGAACATCGGCTCGATGGACGTGGCGGTCACTTCGGTTCAGTTCAACGGTGATAAAGCGGATGCGACGGTGTCGTTCGCGCCCAAGGGCGTCAGCGCGTCGCAAGGGATGACGATGCGCTATCAACTCGAACAGCAGGGGAATCGCTGGACAGTAGTCGGACGGCAGGATTCGGGGCACGCCGGTGCAGTCGCTCCGGGTGCGGCAAATCCGCATGGCGGTGGCGCGGTGCCGGAAGGCGCGCCGAATCCGCACGGCGGCGCCAGGATGCCTTCGCCGGAGGACTTACCACCGGCCGGCGGCAAGAAGTGAAACGGGTCGCCATTCTGGGTGGAGGTCCGGCAGGCGCGTTCGCCGCCGAACGGCTGGCTTCCGCGGGCGTGCAGGTATTGGTGTTCGACGAAAAACTGGCGTGGGAGAAACCCTGCGGCGGCGGGCTGACCTACAAGGCATACAGTCAATATCCGTTCCTTCTCGAAAACCCGACTCCGAAGAAACTCGTTTCCGAGACGGTGCTGGCCGCGCCTCATGCCGGGGCGGTGAGTCTCAAGCTGGACGATCCTCTCCTGATTTACTCGCGATTGGATCTCAATCGCCTGCTGCTGGAGCGCGCCGAGCGCGCCGGCGCTCAGCTCGAGAAGACGCGCGTACTCGACATTGTTCCGCAGGGTTCGGGTTGGCGCATCCATACCAAGTCCGGCGTGGCCGACGCCGACTTTTGCATTGTCGCGACGGGCGCGCGCAATCCTCTGCGGAATGTCGGCACGCAATTCGGCCCCGGCGATGCGATGCCCGCTTTTGGCTATTACGTGCCGGGCGATCAGCAGAACATCGAAATCCAATTTCTGCCGGCTCTCGAAGGGTACATCTGGGTGTTTCCTCGCTGTGGCCATCTCTCCGTGGGAATCTGCGGAAGAGGCGAACCGGCCAGCTCATTGCGCAAACGGCTGGAGCGCTACATGACCGAGCGGGAAATCTCGTGGAAGCACGGATCGTTCTACGGGCATCTGATCCCGTCTCTGGGGACGGCGTCGTGGCGCGAGAATCGCGTGGCCGGCGAAGGCTGGCTGGCAGTCGGCGACGCGGCCGGACTGGTCGATCCGATTACGGGCGAAGGCCTCTACTACGCGATCCGCTCGGCGGATCTGGCGGTGCGCGCGCTTCTTTCGGAAGTGAGCAGCCTGGCGGAGAAGGTGAATCAATACCGGCGCCTGCTGAGCCGCGATTTTGCGGCGGATCTGGAGTACGGGTCGCGCATCGCGCGCCGGTTCTTTCTGGGCAAGTTTCTTTGGAAATCGGTTCCGGCGCGGATGGTGCAGTTTACGCAACGCAGCCCGCGGTTTTACAGCCTCATGCAAGATCTATTCGCGGGACGGCAGCCGTACATCGGGCTGCGGCAGAGGCTCATGAAGAACTTGAACTGCAGCCTGTACGAGATCGTGATGAGCCTCAGCTTTCGGCGGCTGGTCCCGCGCAAGGCGGGATAAGATAGACTAGCCACGGCAAGCCGCCGATGAATGCCGATGAACGCAGAGCTGTCAAGCAAGTGACACGTTCCAAATCCGAAGACCTGTTTCGCCGGGCCCAGCAGCTGATTCCGGGCGGAGTGAACTCGCCGGTGCGGGCATTCCGCAGCGTGGGCGGGAACCCGGCCTTCATCGCACGCGGCGAGGGTTCGCACCTCCACGACGTAGACGGCAACGAGTACATCGATTACGTGGGCTCGTGGGGGCCGCTGCTGCTCGGCCACCGGCATCCGGCGGTGCTGGCAGCGATCGAGAAGGCGCTCGCGATCGGGACCAGCTTCGGTGCGCCTACCGAGCAGGAGATTGAACTCGCGGCCGCGATCTGCGAGGCCGTCCCATCGATCGAAATGGTGCGGCTCGTGAATTCCGGCACTGAGGCCACGATGGCGGCGATTCGCGTGGCACGCGGGTTTACCGGACGGGACCTCATCGTCAAGTTCGAAGGCTGCTATCACGGCCACGTGGATTCGCTGCTGGTGAAGGCGGGATCCGGAGTGGCGACTCTCGGGATTCCGGACACGCGGGGCGTTCCGAAGAGCTTCAGCGATACGACGATCGCACTTCCGTATAACTCGACGGAGGCCGTGGAGGAAGCTTTTCGAGCACACGGCAGCCGCATAGCGGCCGTGATCGTGGAACCCGTAGTGGGGAACATGGGCTGCGTGCCGCCGCGGGCCGGCTACCTGGAAGGGCTGCGTGACATTACCGAGCGGCATGGCGCGCTGCTGATCTTCGACGAAGTAATGACCGGGTTTCGAGTGGCATTCGGCGGGGCGCAGGAACGCTTTGGGATTCGGCCCGACCTCACCACTCTCGGGAAAGTGATCGGCGGCGGGTTGCCGGTCGGCGCATATGGCGGGCGCAAAGACATTATGAGCCAGGTGGCGCCGGCAGGACCCATCTACCAGGCCGGTACGCTCTCGGGCAATCCGCTGGCCGTGGCCGCGGGGCTTGCGATGCTGCAGCATCTGAAAGCACACCCGGAGATCTATCACCAGCTCGAAAATCGAGCCGCGCAGCTAGTCGCCTCGGCGCCGGGGGGTGTCACGGTGAACAGGGTCGGATCGATGTTCACGTTTTTCTTTACCGACCAGCCTGTGACGGATTATGAATCCGCCAAGCGCTCCGACACCGCGCGGTTCGGGAGTTTCTTTCGCGCGATGCTGGAGCGCGGAATCTATCTGCCGCCATCCCAATTCGAAGCGGCGTTTGTTTCGGCGGCGCACACGGAAGAGGACATCGCGAAAACCGTCGCCGCCGCACGCGAGGCGTTCAACGGGCGGGGAGGTGCTAAGTGAAAAGTCGAATTTCAATCAGCGCAGCCGCGATCGTCACTTGTGTTTTGGCGATCGTCGCGCAGCAGGCCGCATCACCGGGCCCTTACACCGCTGAGCAGGCATCGGCGGGACGCGCCGCCTATGAGCGTGATTGCGCGGCCTGCCATGCACCGGACCTGTCCGGACGCGAGGGCCCGCAATTGGCCGGCGGTACGTTCATGAGCCAGTGGGGCGATAAGACCGTCGGCGAGCTCGTCGGTTTTATGCAAGCGACGATGCCGCCCGGGGCCACCGGGTCGTTGCGCGACTCTACGTACGTCGAACTGGCCGCCTTCCTGTTGGACGCGAACGGCGCTCACGCGAGCGATAGGCCCCTTGCTGCGGAGGCCAAGACGGTGATCCGTACAATAGCGTCGGGACAACGAGCGGCCTACCTGCAGCCGGGTGCCGCCGCTGCGCCCGCGATTCCAGCAGTTAGGGCGGAGAATCCGAGCCGGCAGGCGCCGCGAGGGATCACCGTCGCCGGCACGGTGAAGAACTATGTTCCGGTTACCGACGCGATGCTGCGCAATCCGGATCCCGGCGACTGGCTCATGATCCGGCGCGATTACAAGGCGACCTACTACAGCCCGCTGAACCAGATCACGGCGCGGAACGTTAACGAGCTGCGGCTGGTGTGGAGCTGGTCGATGCAGGATGGCGCGAGTAATGGCAACCAGCCCGCGCCTATCGTGCACAACGGCGTCCTGTATGTGAATAACGCCGGCGAGGTGCTTCAGGCGCTGGATGCGAAGACCGGCGACCTGATCTGGGAGAACCGGTACGGCTCGATTCCGACCGCGCCGGCAATGCGCGGCATCGCGATTTTCGACGACAAGGTTCTGGTCGCCACCGCGGACGCGCACCTGATGGCATTCGACGCGCGGACGGGGAAGGTGGCGTGGGATACGACTATCGGTGACCGTTCCAAAGGCGAGTACGCAGAGACCAGCGGCCCGATCGTAGTGAACGGCCGCGTGATCGAAGGGCTGGGGCGCGACTCGTGTGCCACGTATCGCGACGAGAAATGTTTCATCAGCGCGTATGACGCCAAGACCGGCAAGGAAGCCTGGCGTTTCCGGACGGTGGCCCTCGAGGGCGAACCGGGCGGCGACACCTGGGGCAAACTCTCAAACGTCTTCCGCGCCGGCACAGAGACGTGGATTACCGGCAGCTATGATCCCGAGTTGAACCTGACGTATTGGGGAACGGCGCAGGCCAAGCCGTGGATGCGCGTGAGCCGCGGTTCCGGCAACGGCGCGACGTTGTACTCGAATTCCACTGTGGCACTCAACGCCGACACCGGGAAGCTGGCCTGGTATCACAGCTTCGTTCCGGGCGAGACGCTGGATCTGGATGAAGTGTTCGAGCGCGTGCTGGTGGACGATCAAGGCGAGCGCCTCGTTTTCAGCGCTGGGAAGACGGGCGTCCTGTGGAAGTTGGACCGTAAGACAGGGAAATATCTCGGTCACAAGGAAATGGTCTATCAGAACGTCTACGATTCGATCGATCCGCAAACGGGTGAGCCGCACTATCGGAACGACATCGTGGAGCAGCGGATCGGCGAATGGGTGACTGCCTGCCCGTCGACGGAAGGCGGCAAGAACTGGCCGTCGATGACGTACTACGCGCCGGGGAACCGTTTGATCATTCCGCTCAGCCAGAGCTGCCTGGAGATGAACGGGCAGGCGGTCGAGAAGATCGCTGGCGGCGGCAGCGGAAACGGGGCCTTGCGGCGGTTTTTCGAGATGCCGGGGACGAACGGCAACGTCGGCAAGCTGGCCGCCTACGATGTGCGGACCATGCGGGAACTCTGGAAGTACGAACAGCGTGCGCCGTTCTTGACTGGCGTGATCTCAACGGCCGGAGGGGTAGCGTTCGCGGGCGACCTGGACCGCATGTTCCGCGCCTTCGACGTGAATACCGGCAAGATTCTGTGGGAGACGCGCCTGCCGGCGGCTGTACAGGGTTTTCCGCTGACGTTCACGGCGGGCGGCAGGCAATACGTCGCGGTGACGACGAGCAATGGCGGCGGGAGTCCGCGGAACGTGCCGTCGGTGGTGGCGTACGACCTGCACTATCCTGCGACGGGAAACGGGTTGTATGTGTTTGCGGTGCCGGAACGGAAGTAGCCGGCGAGCGTTGGCAAGCGAACTCGGCGCCCGAAGCGAAGCTTAGAATCAGGGTGCTTCGCACCCGTCGCCGGCGAAAAGATCGCCGGCTGCCACTGCGCAAGCCAGGGGCATGCGCCACCCGGCTCGCGTTCCAGTAAAATGGTATCCCGATTTTGTGCGGGAGGAGTCCCTATGAAACGGATTCTGACGTCGTCAATTGTCCTGGCCGCGCTGGCGGCAATGCCGCTGTTGGGCCAGCGAAAAGCAACTATCGAGAATGTGCCCGAGATTCGCTTTACCTCGGTTCCGAACCTGCTGAAGCTTCCGGCGAACGAGTATCTCGGCGAGTCGGTCGCAGTCGCGACGAACTCGAAGGGGCATATCTTCGTCTACCATCGGAGCGCCCAGACCCGTCTGTTTGAGTTCGACAAGTCGGGCAACTTCATTAAAGAAATCGGGAGCGGCTATTACGGTTTCGAATTTGCGCATTCGGTGCGAGTCGATAAGGACGACAACATCTGGACTGTCGACGAAGGCACCAACATGGTCACCAAATTCAGCCCGGAAGGAAAGGTCCTGATGGTGCTCGGGCGGCGGCCGCCCGCCGTGGTCGGCGCGCAGGCGTATCCGGTGGGGCCGAATGCTCCGGCGCAGAAATACGTTTTCTGCCGGCCAACCGATGTCGGTTGGGATCCGCAGGGCAACATCTTCGTTTCCGATGGATACTGCAATAACCGCGTTGTGAAGTATGACAAGGACGGCCGGTTCCTCGCGCAGGCCGGGAGTGAAAAGCCGGGCAAAGCGCTTGGCGAATTCAACCTGCCGCACGGGTTGCAGGTGGACGGGCAGGGGAATGTGTGGGTCGCCGACCGCACCAACTTCCGTTACCAGGTGCTCGACAACAATCTGAAGCCCATTCGTGAGATCACGAATTTGGGTGTTGGCTGGACCGTGTGCGTTTCGGCCGGGCCGCATCAGTACGTGTTCCTGTCGAACTCGAATCCGAACGGGAACATGCCGGGGACTTGGGACATCACGGGCGAAATCTACAAGGCCGAGCTCGACGGGACTGTGCTCGGGAAATTCGGCCACCCCGGCAAACTCGCGCCTGGATTTCAGGTGGTGCACATGATGGATTGCCGCAATCCCAATGAGATCGTCGCCGGCGAGATCGAATCCTGGCGGGTGCAGAAACTGATTCTGCAAACGGCTGGGGGCAATGCGGGAGGTGCGCGATGAAATCTCTACTCCCCGTCTGTCTGGCTGCGGCAGTAGTCGCCTCGGCGGTTGCGAACGCGCAGAACGCAGCGCCCGAAATTCGATTCGATTCGGCGCCGAACGTGCTTCAGCTTCCGCCTAACGTGTACCTCGGGGAAGTGGGCGGCGTGGCGACGAACTCGCGCGGCGATATTTTCGTTTACACGCGCACCGGGCATCCCACTATCTCGATCGGCACCGCGCGGCCGTTCGCGCACGGCGGCTCGCGGCTGTTCGAGTTTGACCGGAACGGCCGGTTTGTCCGCGAGATCGGCAAGGACAGCTACGGTTTTATGTTTGCCGCGCAGGTGCGCGTCGATCCGAATGACAACCTCTGGGTGGTCGATCAGATGAGCAGCATGGTAATTAAGTTCGATCCTCAGGATCACGTGGCCATGCTACTGGGACGCAAGGCAGAGGCCGTGAATGTTCCCTCGCGCGCGGGGCAGGCGAACGACGGCGCCGGCCAGCCGACCGACCTGTTCAACCGGCCGACTGATGTCGCGTGGGACGCGGCGGGAAACATTTTCGTCGCCGATGGACTGGGCAATGCGCGCATCGCCAAGTTCGACAAGGACGGCAAGTTCATCAAGTCGTGGGGCAAGAAAGGGACGGCCAACGGCGAATTCGCGAACGTGCGCAGCCTCGCGGTGGACGCGCAAGGCAACGTCTATGCGGCGGACGGCGGGAACAAACGCGTTCAGGTGTTCGACAATGAAGGAAATTTCAAGACGGCGTTCACGGGCGTGGGCAACGCACAGGCGCTTTGCCTGACTAAGGGTGCGAATCCTGTGCTGTACGTTTCGAATTCCAACCCGCCCGACGATATTGATCGCGATGGGGAAATCTACCGGATGCGGCTGGACGGAACGATCACAGGCAAGTTCGGTCGCGCCGGAAAGCTGCCGAAGGAGTTTGGTACAGTCAACGCCATCGATTGCCGGACGGAGAACAACTTGTACGTGGGCGAGATTGGAAATCTGCGGGTGCAGAAGCTGGTGCTGCACTAACAAGGATTAGCCGCCGATGAACGCCGTTGATCTGCGTTCATCGGCGGCCTGTTAGGAGAATACTATGCCGAACCGAAGGGAGTTCCTGCAAAGCGCCGGGGGTGCGCTGCTAGCCGGCGGAGCGCTTTCCGCGCAGGGCACACGGCGCGAGGTGCGTGTCGGCGGCAAGCGCGTGAAGGTAGTTGACATCCACGCGCATGCCAACTTCCCCGAAGTCGCGGATGTGATTAAGGATGGACCACTCAAGCGGTTTGCCCGCGGGCAGCCGCTCGGTCCCGACCGCATTCGAGAGTTGGACAAGCGCGGCATCGACATACAGATTGTCGAGGTCAATACGTTCTGGTGGTACACGGCGGACCGCGACCTCGCGGCGAAGATCGTCCAGGTGCACGATGAAGGCCTTGCGAAATGGTGCGCGGCGCACGCGGATCGGTTTGTCGCATTCACTTCGCCGGCGCTGCAGTTTCCGGATCTGGCAGTGGAACAGCTGGAGCACGCCGTGAAAGGGCTAAAGATGCGCGGCGTAGCCATCGGCGGACACGTGAACGGCGAGCCGCTGACGGCGCCGAAATACGATCCGTTCTGGGCCAAGGTGCAGGAGCTGGGCGTGCTCGTCTTCATGCATCCGAACAACGCCGAGAACGTTGCCAAGCCCGGCTCGCTCGAGGGCGGTGGCGATCTCGGAAACGTCATTGGAAATCCGCTGGAAACGACGGTATTTCTCGCGCACCTGATTTTCGAGGGCACCCTGGACCGTTTTCCCGGCTTGAAGATTTGCGCGGCGCACGCGGGCGGGTATCTACCTTCCTATCTCGGGCGCACGGAGGTGGCGTGCGACGTGCGGCAGAACGCGAAGTGCGTCAACAAAAAGAAGCCTCACGAATATCTGCACGACCAGATCCTGGCCGACTCGATGGTTTTTTCCGCCGAGGGCGTGCGGCACCTTGTGGCGGAGATGGGGCCGAACCAGGTGGTGTATGGGACCGACATGCCGTTCGTCTGGCCGGACACGGTGGACGCGATCCTCACAGCGGACATTCCGGATGGACAGAAGGAAGCCGTACTCGGCGGAAATCTGGTAAAACTTCTCCGCCTGTAACGCGGGCCGGGCCTCAGTGCCGGATGCCGCGGAGCAGGCGGCGGGCCGAAAAGCCCGCTATGGCGAAGAACACGGCGAAGCTGATCGCGATCACCAGGATCTGACGTTGAAATGGCAACTGCGTGACAGCGGGTCCCGGCGTTGAGCCAAAATCGAGGGACACCCGGATGTGGGCTTCAGATCCCTGGTCGCCGCTGGTGCGGTTGTCGATCAGGAGGACGTAATCGCCGGGGACGCGGACCTGGTAGCGAAGCTGGTCGGAACCAGCCGGATCGGTAGTGGCGAGCACGCCAAACGGCCGGTCCTCGCGGAGGCGTTGCAGGTCGTCAGGCCGCAGCAGAGCGAGACGAACCTGGCGGGAACCAGACCGCACATCCAGGTCGGCGGAGACCAGTGCCGGCCTTTGGCGAAGAGCCAATTCCACATAGCGCCACTGGCGGGAGGGGATGTGAAAGACGTCATCCACCAGATCGACGTGGGTAGCGGCGGCCAGCAGGATGAGTGCAACCGGAATCATGCAGAAAACGGAAGCCAGCGGGCCCGGCCCTGAGCAGTAGTGCGAAGGGCTAAAATGGGCTCCATGAACGACAGTATGGCACAGCCGCAGGACACGCTTTTTCCGATGGAACTGCCCGGCTGGAAGACCGCCGTGAATTGGATCGCGGCGATCGTGTTGGCAATCGTATTCCTGGTTTCCGGACTCTACAAAATCACCGACGCTCAGGGTTGGGCGGTCCGCTTGACGCAGCTTCGGTTCCCGGAATCGCTGAGCCTGGCGGCTGCGCTGCTGGTAGGGATCGCAGAAACCCTGGC
>DASXAK010000199.1:0-2720 GCA_036406715.1 Bryobacteraceae bacterium
TTCAGTTCAGGACCGAGCCTATGAGCAACAACCGTACCTCAGCAGAGTTACCGGCACTCCGTCTTGTACCTGGTTATATTTGTCCTATGAACGGGCATGGATTCATGGCGGCCACCAGCATGAACGTAGACGGAAAACACAAGGTCATCTGCGACCGCGCCAGCGTGACCGCGCCATCTTCGAGCGGCTGCCGCAGCAACTCCAGCACATCTCGCGGGAACTCCGGGAACTCATCGAGAAACAGCACGCCGTTGTGCGCCAGGCTCACTTCACCCGGCCGCGGAATGCCGGACCCGCCGCCGATCAGGCCCGCATCCGATACCGTGTGGTGCGGCGCGCGGAATGGCCGTTCGCGCAACAGCCCGGCGCCGCTGCGCAGCAGGCCCGCGATGCTGTGAATTTTGGTGGTCTCGATGGCCTCCTCGAAGCTGAGCGGCGGCAGGATTCCCGCGAGCCGCCGGGCGAGCATGGTCTTACCCGACCCTGGAGGTCCGATCATCAACACATTGTGGCTACCGGCCGCCGCGACTTCGAGCGCCCGCTTGGCCATCGTCTGCCCGCGCACGTCCCGGAAATCCGGCGCCATCGTCGCGCCGTCGAAGGGGAGGCTGCCGTTGCGCTGCGCCGGCTCGAACCCGCCGGGATTCGCGAGCAGCGAAACGACCTCGGCCAGATGGCGCATCCCATAAACATTGACGCCCTCGACCACCGCGGCTTCGGCGCTGTTCTCCGCCGGCAGGATGAGGTTCGGAATCCCCTGGTCTCGCGCGCACACCGCCACCGAAAGCGCCCCGCGGACCGGCCGGATGCAGCCGTCCAGCGACAACTCGCCCACCGAAATGTGCCGATCGAGCGCGCTCACGGTTCCCATCGCGCCCAGAATTCCGAGCGCCATCGGCAAATCGAATCCCGCACCTTCCTTTCGCACGTTGGCCGGCGCGATATTGATGGTGACTGCCTTATTGGGATAGCAGAAACCAGAATGGATCAGCGCCGACTTGATCCGCTCGCGGCTCTCGCGCACCGCCAGGTCGGGCATGCCGACCATGACAAAGTCACGCGCCGAGCCGGACGAATACATGTCGACTTCGACATCGATCAGGTGCGCATCGATGCCGTACACGGCGGCGCTGCGGGTTTTGAACAGCGCCATCGGGGTAAGAGCTCTTCAAATCCAGTATACGTCCGCTAGTCAGGTGAATGCACAGTTGAGGTGCGGTCCGTCGTCCCCGAGCTCGTGCCCCGCGTCTTGCGCTTCGGAGCTACAGGTCCCAAGGGACTCGGTTTTGCCAGGCTCGGGTCGCTGCTTCGATCCGCCGACCCGATACCAGTACTGCCGCCAGGAGTGGTTGCTGCCGGCCGCGGGTCGTCGTGGCGTATCGTTCGATCCGCTTCGTCTTTCTTGTCGTGTCGCGCGCAACCCGAAAGCGCAATGACGAGACTCGCCGCGAGAACAAACCGTATCCGTCTGGGCTGCATGCTCCCCCTCTGGTGCGCCCGGCATTGGGCATATTTGACACCAGCAGGAGGGCGGCCAGTGTTACAAACGCAACGACTGCGCCGGTTCTTCCACCTAAAACGTGATCTTGCCCGAGACCTGCAAGATGCGGTTGTCCAGCGTCTGGCTGGCGTAGGTGCCGAAATTGGTAGCCTGCGTGAAAACTCCGGTGGCCGGCGTGAAATTGTATCTTCCGTTCCGAATGTTGGTGGCTAGGAATTCGGCTTCATTGAACGCGTTAAATGCGTCCAGCGCGAGCAGGAAATGAACACGCTCGCGGTAGAGCGGGATTGACTTCATCACGCGCAGGTCCCAATTGGAAATTGTGGGCGCGTAGTTGGTGTTACGCCCGTCCTGCGGCACACGGCTGGTCTGGCTATTGGTGTCGTTGACGATGTCGCCGCCGACGCCATTCGAAAAGGGCTGGCCGGTCTGCGCCAGAATTACGCCGCTAAGCGACCAGCCGTCGATCAAATATCGCGCCGCCATATTCTTCATGCCGTGAAAGTAATCGAGGTTCCAGACGAAGTTGGTGATCACACGGTGCCGTTGATCGTTGACACTGGGACCGCGATCGAGAGCCGGCAGAGTCGGATATTGGGGCATCTTGCCTTCGTCGATTGCATTGAACGGCACCACGCTTGTGAAATCGGTAACGTCATCGATGGCTTTGGCGTACGTATAGGCCAGATTCACCTGATAGTGGGCCGAAAAGCGCCGCTTGAACCCGAGCGTAAATCCGTTGTAGAAGCTGTTGGCCCCGCTTTCGAACGCCTCGACGCGCGCAAAATTAGCCATCGGTCGAATCGGAGAGCCTTGTGGTCCCGGGTAGCGCAACATCGTTCGCTGTCCGAGGCCGGGCAGGTCCACGGTCACCGGAACCGGTGGTAGCAGGTTCACGTCGCGCGTGCGCGTCAGATGCTCTCCGCGGACATTCAGATAGCTGACCGAGATCGTGGTGTTGCGGGCGACTTCATACTCAACTCCGAGGCTGCCCTGGAAAACCAATGGCAACACGTAAGTCGAGTCGAACAACAGGATCGACGGCGCCGCGCCGACGATGCCTGCCGGTTGGGAGGAGAAATTGGATGGATACGCCGGAATGGCCGCGCCCGTGAACGTCAGGCTGGAGGCGCTGATGCCGTTCTGGTTGTACGCCGTGGACACCAGGATCTGCGGCGTGCGTCCATAGTAGAAGCCATAGCCGCCGCGAACCACGAGT
>DASXAK010000200.1:0-13696 GCA_036406715.1 Bryobacteraceae bacterium
GCTCATGCTCCTGCGTGCCAACGGATTTAACGGTCCCTTCAACCTTGATTTCAAACCGCTGCGGACGACGAGCAATTACGGTGTCTTCGCTGTCAGCTTTCCCAACGCGGTTGATCGATTCATCACCCTGTGGGAAATCGCCGGCGAAGCCCTCGAAGATCCGGTCATTCGGGAAGCAACAGCCGCGCTGCAGGCCGGTTCCGGTGTGTCTGCCGGAACAGATGCTCAGGCACTCGCAGCCGCGAACAAGGAACTCTTGACCCTGCATGAATTGATTCCGCACCGGCTTGTTCAGCTTCTGCTGGGAATGCATCGCAATCGCACTTTCTTTTCATGACGTACTGGCTCGGTATCGATGTCGGAACGGGTGGCACCCGCGCGCTGCTTGTGGATGCAAAGGGACAAATCGCAAGCGCGTTCACGGGTGCTCACGAAGACATCCATATGGAACGGCCGCTCTGGGCCGAGCAGCGTCCCGAGAACTGGTGGGACGCCGCGCAAGTGGCCGTGCGCAGCGTGCTGGCCGAGGCGGGCGCCTCCGGCCCGGACGTCCGCGGGATCGGTCTCTCCGGCCAGATGCACGGCCTGGTGATCCTGGATCACGCCGATCAAGTCATCCGCCCGGCCCTCATCTGGTGCGACCAGCGCAGCCAGGCCCAGGTCGACGCGATCAATCAGCTCGTCGGCAAGGAAGCCGTGCTGGCCGCGACGGCGAATCCCGTGCTGACCGGCTTCACTCTCCCCAAGCTGCTCTGGGTTCGTGACCACGAGCCGGCTGCGTTCGCCCGCGTACGCAGGCTGCTGCTTCCCAAGGATTACGTTCGCTTCCGGCTCACTGGCGAATACGCGAGCGATGTTTCCGACGCGTCCGGCACGGCGTTGTTCGACGTTGTGCGCCGCCGCTGGTCGTATGAGCTCGCCACGCGTCTCGGCCTCGATCGAGCGATCCTCCCCACTGTCAAGGAATCGACCGGCTTAACCAGCCAAGTCTCGCAAGCCGCAGCCGCGGCCACGGGGCTCGCCCCCGGCACTCCCGTCGTCGGCGGTGCCGGCGATCAGGCCGCCAGCGCCATTGGCAACGGCATCGTCGAACCGGGACTGGTCTCGTGCACGCTCGGCACCTCCGGCGTGGTCTTCGCGCACATACCGTCGCCCGCCTATGATCCGCAGGGGCGCGTTCACACGTTCTGCCACGCCGTGCCCGGCGCCTGGCATGTCATGGGGGTGACGCAGGGAGCCGGCCTCAGCCTGCAGTGGTTTCGCAATCAGCTCGCGTCCGGAACCGATTACGACTCCCTCACCTCCGAGGCCTCTCGCGCGCCAGCCGGTTCCAACGGCCTGTTTTGGTTGCCTTACCTGATGGGCGAGCGCACGCCGCACCTCGACGCCACGGCCCGCGGCGGCTGGATCGGCCTCACCGCCAGCCACACCCGCGCCGACCTCATCCGCGCGCTGCTGGAAGGCGTTTCGTACAGCCAGAAAGACTGCCTCGAAATCATCGAACAGATGGGCGCGTCCGTCACGTCGGTGCGCGTTTCGGGGGGCGGCGCGCGCAGCCCCTTCTGGCGCCAGATGCTGGCCGATATTTTTGGCCGGCGCGTGGTGGTTCTCGAAACCCAGGAAGGTTCCGCCTACGGCGCAGCGCTGCTGGCGCTTGCCGGGACCAGCGGCGCTTCGTCGCTCACCGAGCTGTGCCGCGACGCCATCCGCGAAGTCGACTCGGTCGCGCCGCGGCCCCACGAACAGGAGATCTACGCGCGCGGCCACAAAACGTATCAATCGTTGTATCCGGCGCTTCGTGGTTTTTACCAGGCTTCGTAGGCTTGCTTTGCACGAAGTTGGCCAGTATGATCGGGTAATCTCCCAACCTGAGCCGACGAGATATGCAACCGGCGAATGCTGCCAACCGGATCGCCCGGGTTTTTCCGTGGCTGGCTCTCGTTCTGGGGGGTGCGGTTCTCGCTCTCTACGTCTTTGCGTCCATCATGGTGTTTCGCCTGGGACCGCAATCACGCGAGCCGGGTTGGACCGCGAAGCGAGCCGGTAGCCAATGGTGCGTCGGAACCGTCGACGCGAGTAGCTCCGCCGCGGGAAAACTCCAGCCGAACGACTGTATCCTGGCGATCGACGGTGACACGCGTTTTTCCAGGCTCGATCCAGCAGTGAAATTGCATTTCTTAGCCGGGCAGTCTTATTCGATTACGGTCCTGCGTGGCGGAGAGCAGCGCGACATACGGCTCGCTCTGACGCCCGGACGAGACCTCCCGAACGTCGCTTGGTCCGTCTCGCTGCTGATTTCAGGCCTGGCGTTCGGCACGGTTGGCATCGCGCTAGGGCTTCTCAGGCCCGGTTCGTCATTGACACGTTTAGGCTGTGCCGCGTCCCTGGTCACCGCAGTGCACATCGGAGCTTTAATGCTTCGGCCCATCGACTCGCTGCTTGCCGGCGGCCAAGCCTTCGTTTATGCGCTGGCTGGATCAGTTCCGCCGTGGCACGTCACGTTGGGATATCTATTCTTCTCCCGGTTTCCGTCATCGGTGCGGGAAAACCGCTTTTGGAAGTCAACCACGATATTCATCCTTGCCTATTCCTTGCTAGTATTTCTGCCGCGAACCATTCTCAATTTCGTGCTGGTGCGGGGCGAGGAGGCCGCCGTCCGCTACCATCTTGATCACGCCGGCTGGATCGGGCTCTATCAGACGAACGTATTGGGCTTGGAGAGTGTGTTCAAGATTGTCCTCGCGTTGGCAACTTGTTTCGTGTTGTGGCGCAATTACCGGATGTTGGCAGAAATGCCGGATCAGAGACGGCGCATGAAATGGGTCGCCGTGGCGGCGGCGACCGGTTTGCTGCTCCCCGGGCTCTTCGGGCTCATCCTGGTCGCCTTCGGGAGCAGCTCGCTGCCACGAAGTGGTTCTTATCCGCTCAACATTATCATTACGAACTTGTTTTCGGCGATCATTCCGGTCACCTTGGCGTACGCGGTAGTCAAGCATAGAGTGCTTGGCGTAAACGCAGTGATCCGTCTCGGAATCCAGTACTTGTTCGCGAAAAACTCACTGCGGCTCCTGTTGCTGTTACCGGCGCTCGCAATCCTCTGGAATATTGCCACGAATCCGAATCGGACGGTAGTCCAGTTGGTAACGCAGAGTTCGGTGTATTCGTATGGCGCGCTCGTATCCAGCGCCGCGTTGAGCCTTAAATACCGCCGGACGCTGATCGGTTGGCTGGATCGCAAGTTTTTCCGGGAAGCTTGTGCTCAGGAGCAGGTGCTTTGGGACCTCATTGAACAGGTGAAGCTGGCTGACTCGATCCCCGAAATTCTAACGCTGGTCGGGACTCAAGTTACTGCCGGACTCCACCCGACGACTGTGCACGTGTGTTGCCGGCGTCCGAGCCTGAACCCATCAGCTCCGGCATTCTCGTCATTTGGGAATTTCGGCGAGTTTGGCGGCGTGGAGAAGGAAAGACTGCTGCAGCTTTTGAGCACTTCCAGGAGCACCATCGAGATTATTCCTGGACGCAGCAATCTCCCCCAGGATGCGGCCGAGTTGCTCGAACAGCTCGGCGCCCGACTGGTTGTGCCGGTCAAAGACTCGCAGCAACGGTCGATCGGCGTGATCCTGTTAGGCGAGAAGAAATCCGAAGAGCCCTACACAGCCTCGAACCAGAATCTGTTAAAGGCCATCGCCGCGGAGATGGGCGTCGCCCTGGAATTGTTGTGGTTGCGGGAGAGGGTAGATAACGAGCAGAAGATGAAAGAGAACGTGCTGGCGCTGTTGGACCGCGAGGAGTTAAACCTGGTGCGGGAGTGCCCGCAATGCGGCGCCTGCTATGACAACGCAGCCGACCGCTGCCCGTCCGATGGGTCGTCATTGACGTCTTCACTGCTGGTGCAACGCGTGATTGACGGCAAGTACCGCCTGGACCAGCGGATTGGACAGGGCGGCTATGGCGCTGTGTACGAAGGCTGGGACTTGGGGCTCAAGCGCAGCGTAGCAATCAAGGTGGTCACCAGCGGACTACTGGCCCATAAGTCCGCCATGCGGCGCTTCGAGCGCGAAGCGCAAGCGGCGGCGCGGCTGAATCATCCCAACATCATCGCGATCCACGACTATGGTCTGGCGCGTCCGGATGGCGCTTATCTGGCAATGGAGTTAGTGCGCGGATCGACATGGCGGGCGGAACTGCGACGGCTGCGTGCGGTCGCGCCGGCGCTGGCGGCGGAGTGGTTCGATCAGCTTTTCGAAGGCGTGGCGGCTGCGCATCAGGAAGGAATCATTCACCGCGACTTGAAGCCGGAGAATGTACTGATCGCAACCGACGGATTAGGGCGCACTCTCATCAAAATTCTCGATTTCGGCCTGGCCAAAATGAGGCTTCTCGACCTCAACGATCCCGACAGCCTCACGCTTGCCGGCACGGTCGTTGGCACTCTTGGATATATGTCGCCGGAACAGTTCACGGGCGGGGAGGTCGATGAACGCACTGACATATTCTCCCTCGGTGTGATGGCCGTGGAAGCTCTGACGGGGCGGAGACCATTCCGGGGACGGACGCCCGCCCAGCTGCTGAAATCACTATTGGAAGACCCGTTGCGCCTGAAAGCCGAAGGGCACGAGGGAAAGAAACTCGAGCGCGTGCTGCGGCGCTGCCTCGAACGCAACGCGGCGGTGCGCTACCGCTCTGTCCAAGAGTTGCGACGGGATCTCATCCCGATTCTCCGCGCCTGCCGCTCCTTTGCGATTGAACCGGAGAAGCAAGAACATACTCCTACAATCACCATCCGTAGTTGATTTTCTCGCTTGCACAATGTTAAAGTTGCCAACCAATTTCCCAAGGAGAATGCTATGTGCTGGTTTATGCGAACGCTCCCGCTGATAGATGACGACATTGCTCCCATGATTCGTGGCCATGAGGTCACCTTGGAACTGGCCCGCACTCAGGGTCTCACGCAGCTTCTGAACGACCTTCACACGAGCACGGATCTTCGCGCTCAAATGAAGACCGATCCGTATTCGTACTTGCAGAGCCGTGGAGTCTCTTTTCCGTCAAATGCCTCGGTCACCGTACGCGAGCTGGAAGCCGACGGATGGGAGATCGAGATCAAGATCGTCGAGGGCCTTTACTCCTATATAAACGGGTTCAACAACGAAAAAGGCTTCTACCGGATTCAAGGGCCCCAGCGGCCGACGAGAACTTCCGGGAGTTGACCTGCTTCGAATTAATCCCGCCCCCGCTCGATCCGGATGCACTCCACGTCCGAGGTCGCAATCAACCCGGTGTCCATCATCGCTTCGACCTCGGGAATCAGCCGCGCAATATTTTCGGCCGTGTCGACGATGGTGACCACAATCGGCTGGTCGCGCCGCAGCAGATGCGCGCGATGCATTTCCGCCGTCTCGCCATAGCCCTCGACACCGCGAAAGACGGTCGCCCCGGCGATGCCGAGCTGCCGCGCCCGGTCCACGACCGCTTCGTAGAGCGGCTTGCCCCCGTGCCGGTCCGCTTCGGAAAAATGCAGCCGCAGCAGCTTGGCCTGGCTAACCGTTCGCATGAGCCGAGGACTCCGGCGGGGCGTGCACCAGGCGAATCACGTCGACATCCGAAAGCACGATCAAGCCGTCCGTCATCATGCCTTCCACCGCATCGATCACCCGGGTTAGCTTTTCTTCCGTGTCCACCACCGAGATCATGACCGGAAGATCGCGCGAAAAGTGCAGCGCCCCGGTCTTGTGCGTATGACCCTTGACGCCATACCCGAGAATCCCGCGGTACACGGTGGCGCCCGCGATGTCCATCATGCGCAGCCGCTTCACAATCGCGTCGTACAGCGGCTCGCCATCCCACTGGTCTGACTCGCCGAGGTAGATGCGCATCATCCGCGCCTTGCCTTTCAATTCCGCATGAGGCAGCTTCGCCTCGGCAGCGCGGTCCTGCCGGACGGCCTTGACGACCTCTGTATCCTGCACCTCGATCACGCCGTCCGTCACCATGTCGTACAGGGTTGGCAGCAATTCATCGACTCGTGGCGCGGACTCGATGAATTCGATGCGGATCGGCATATGCCGCGTCAGCACCTCGATCTTGGCCGTATGCATCACCTGGTGCGGCCCGAACCCGGCCAGCGCCCGGGTCGCCGTGGCGCCCGCTACGCCCTTATGCAGCAGGAAGGTCAATATCGATTCGTACAGCGGCCCGAGGTGATACTGGGCGTCCTCGTTTACGTAAATGATGACTTTTTTCGCCGCGCCCTTCCCGAGCATAACCGCACGGTACCACAAGTGGGCAGACCGCAACCTTGCCCCAGCAAGGGGAAGCTTCGAGCAGAGAGAGCCGGGCCAACGCGCTTTCCTGATTTAACGATATACTGGTAGATATGGAAGATATTACCTTAAAGATCGATAATCAGGGTAGAGTCATGCTTCCCTCCTGGTGGCGAAAGAAAGTGGGAGCCGGTCCGTCAACCGAATTGCGAGCGGTGATGACGGAGGAAGGCACGCTGATTCTGGAAACCCGGGAGCAGGGGTTGCGCCGCGCGAAAGCCCTGGTGCGGAAATATGTTCCCGAAGGGCTGAGTCTATCGAAAGAGTTGGTGGCGGACCGCCGGGCGGAGGCGGCTCGAGATCTTGAAAAATCATAAACGGCATGTGCTCGACGCATCGGCGGTGCTGGCGCTGATGCAGGGCGAACCCGGGAGCGAAAAGCTGCGAAAGCTGCTGCCGGAGGCGCTGGTCAGCGCGGTGAACCAGGCGGAAATCATAGCGAAGCTGGTGAACCACGGAATGCCCGCGCCCGAGGCACAGTCGGCTTTTGACGCGCTTCACCTGGAGGTCACGGCGTTCGATGCGGATCTGGCCGCACTCTCGGCGCAGTATGTCCGCAAGGGCATCTCGCTAGGGGACCGGTGCTTTCTGGCGTCGGCGTTTCGTTACGGGCGCGGATACACGTCCGATCGGGATCTCTGGAAGCTGTTAGGGAAGATAGCTCCCGATTTGGAGTTCTTCCGCTGACCGCGGGGATGCCGGACCTGCCACTACCTTCGTTTATCCCGCCTTCAATGCCGCCAGCACACGCGCCGGCGTGAACGGATATTCGCTCATCCGCACTCCCGTCGCATCGAAGAACGCGTTCGCGATCGCTCCCGCGGCGGCGGCCATTACTTCTTCGCCCGCGCCGGTCGACCGCTGATCCAAATGCTGCACCACGACCGCGGTCACTTCCGGCGATTCCTCGAACCGCAGAATCGGATAACTCTTCCAATCAACGCTCGTCACATTCGTCTTCGAAAACGTCACTTCCTCTTTGAACATCCGGCTCGCGGTCTGCACCAACTGCCCGCTGATCTGGTTCTCCACAAATTCCGGATTCACCACCTGGCCGGCATCGATCGCGCCATATAGGTGTTTCGCCACCACATGGCCCGTTTCCCGATTGATCTCGATCTCCGCAACCGCGGCGCCGTATGACGCCAGGTGCGTGCCGACCCCGATCCCGCGCCCCCGCACAACCTTTGCGTCGGTGCGGCTCGCCCCTGCCCTCCGCGGCGTCCATTTCGCCGCGTGCGCGGCCGCGTCCAGAACCCCGCGCCACCGCGCGTCCGTGATGTTGCGCTGCCGGAAATCGTAAGGATCGATGCCCGCCAGGTACGCGAGCTGGTCAATCGCCTGTTCGGACGCGAAGGAGAACGAAAGATCGAGTGGCGAGCGCAGCCAGCCGCCTTTCAGATAGTCCTTCGTGGGGAGCATGTGGCTGATCAGGCGCCGGTTCGGAATCTCGTACATCCCGCCGCAATTCAGGGCGCTGACGCCCATCACCGCGCCGGCCGGGAATTCCGCAACGGCCGAGCCAGTTAACTGCGCGGAGGTTTCGACGCCAATCCAGCCATGCTGCCAACCGTGATATTCGTACGCGACGATCTTGCCGCTGGCGTCGGCGGCGGCCTTCACTTCGCCCACGTGCGCCGGGCCATAGTTATCCCATCCGTGCTCGTCCCAGCGCATAAATTGCAGCCGCACCGGCTTGCCCGCCAATTGCGACATCAACGCGGCCGCCTGCGCCACGTCGTCGTAGCAACTGTGCCCGTAGGTGCCGGATCCTTCGTAATATTGGACTCTCACCTTCTCCGGCGCGAGGCCCAGCAGACGGGACAGGCTGTTGCGCGTTCCGTACACATCCTGCGTCGAGCACATCATGAGCGCCGAATCCGCTTTCACGTCCGCCAGCGCACAATTTGGGCCAAACGGAGCGTGCGCCTGGTAAGGCCCACGGCAGATCTGCGTCGCCACGTGCGGAGCCGAGCCTAGCACCGCATTCACATCGCCCCGCTCCGTCACCACACGGTCATTCGTTTTGGACGCGCGCATCTGCTCGTATAACCCGGCAGTTCCCGGCAGTGTGGGAGTCGAATCCCACGTCACCTTCAGTTCACGCGCCGCGCGAACGGCATCCCATTCGTTCTCCGCAACAACTCCGACGAAATCTCCGCGCCGCACCACACGCGCGCCCGGAATACCGCGGATCGAGCTTTCATCCAGTTCCAGAACCTTAGCCCCGGCGCCATACGCGCTTTGCCCGCGCGGCCGCACCACGCGCCCATGCAGCATCCCCGCCACGCGCACGTGCTGCATGTAGACATATTTCCCCCGCACCTTGGCTGGGACATCGTTGCGCGGAACACGCGTGCCGACCACCTTATATTCCGCTGGCGTTTTTACCGGCGCCGAGCCGGTAAACGGCACCTTAAACAACTTCCCGCCCACCAGCTCGCCGTAGGTGACCGAACGCTTGCCATCCTCTTTGACCGAAACCACGCCCTTGGCAACGGTCAACCGGTCCGCCGGAGCGTCGAGTTTCTTCGAAGCCATCTGCAGCAGCGCGAGGCGCGCCTCCGCCGAGGCTGTCCGAATTTGCGGCCCGCCGCGCTGGATCGACGCGCTCGAATACGTGCCGCCCTGGTTCGGCGTGACGTTCGTGTCGAGCCGCACGGTCTTGATCTGGCTCATCTCCAGATCCAGCTCATCGGCCGCGATTTGCAGCAGAGAGGTCGAATTGCCCTGCCCCAGCTCGGCGAACCCGATGAACACCGTCGCGGTGTTGTCCGCGTGAATCGCGAGCCACGTATCCACCTGCTTCGGGTCCGGCGGTCCGGCCGTGTTCCCGCGTTCCTGCCCGTCAACGGCGCTGCCGAGAGGGAACCCGATCACCAGCGCACCACCCGCTTTCAGAAAATCGCGCCGCCTGAGCCGCTTCATCGCGCCACCTCCGCCATCGCGTTCGCCGCGCGCTGAATTGCTTTGATCACCCGCGGGTAGGTCCCGCACCGGCACAGATGCCCGTTCATTGCCGACCGGATCTCCGCCTCGCTGGGTTTCGGATTCTTGGAAAGCAGCTCCGAAGCCTTGATGATCATCCCGTTAAAGCAGTAGCCGCACTGCACGGCCTGTTCGTCGACAAACGCCTGCTGCACCGGATGCAACTCGGGCGCATGCGCCAGCTTCTTCTGCGCCGCATACCACTCAGGCAAACCCTCGAGCGTCGTGATCGATTTGCCTTCCACCGAAGACACTGGCGTTACGCAGGATCGCGTCTCAACCCCATTCACCAGCACCGAGCACGACCCGCACTGCGCCAGCCCGCAGCCGAAGCGCGGCCCTTGCAGCGCAAGATCGTTGGCGAGAACGTACAACAGCGGCGTGTCCGGAGCGGCGGAAACTGTCTCCATTCGCCCGTTCACGCGGAACTTGAGGTTAGCCATAGTCTTGAGCATAGTACAGCCGCTCGACCCTTAGGCTAGGATGGCCATATGGAAGAAAAGCGAGAGTTGATTTCAAGCCCGATCGGCCGGCAGGCCGGAGACCTGCCCCGCGGGCTTTGGGTCGCGGCGGCTTGCGGCTTGTTCGCCGCCGCCTGGCTGCACGGCGCCGGCACGCCATCGTGTGACGCCGATAACGGCGGCATCAAATTGCCGCAGGGTTTCTGCGCGCTGGTTGCGGCTGACGATCTCGGCCCCGCCCGGCACCTCGCCGTGGCCTCTAACGGCGATTTGTACGTCGCGCTACAAGGAAATGGCGAAAAGGGCGGCGTGGTCGCCCTCCGCGACACCAACGGCGACGGCCGCTTCGAAATGAAGGAGCACTTCGGAGACGAAAGCACCACCGGCGTTGCGCTGCACAATGGCTACGTCTATGTGGCGCATCCCACTTCCATCGAGCGTTACAAGATGTCCGCGGGCGAATTGAAACCGACGGGTTCTGCTGAGGTCATCGTCAAGGACCTTCCCGGCGAGCGCCAGCATCGCGATAAGGGCATCGCCTTCGACGGCCGCGGTGCACTCTATATCAATATCGGCGCGCCTTCCAACGCCTGCCAGAACCCCGATCGCCAGCCCAAAGTCAAAGGCCAGGATCCGTGCCCCATTCTCGAAAAGCACGGCGGCATCTGGAAATTCGACGAGAACAAGCCCGGCCAGACTCAGGCCGACGGCACGCGTTTTGCCACCGGTCTCCGCCAGATGCCCGCCATCACCTGGCACGACGGCGCGGTCTACATTGCGATGAATAACCGCGACGCACTCGATCAGTTCTGGCCCGACCTGTTCACCGCCCAGGAGAACGCCGAGCGCCCCTCCGAGCCGCTCTATCGCGCCGTGCAGGGATCCAATTTCGGATGGCCGTTCTGCTTCTACGACTACACGCAGAAGAAGATGCTCCTGAATCCCGAGTACGGCGGCGATGGCAAGACCACCGGCCGCTGCACCGAGTTTACGCCGCCGGCCGCCGCGTTCCCCGCCCACTGGGCGCCGGTCGACCTCACGTTTTACGGCGGCTCTCAATTCCCCGCCAAATATAAGGGAGGCGCATTCATCGCCTTCCACGGCTCCTGGAACCGCGCACCTTTGCCGATGGCGGGCTACAACATCACGTTTCAGCCGTTTTCCGGCGACAAGCCCTCCGGCAATTTCGAGGTCTTCGCCGAAGGCTTCCCCGGCAAGTCGCCGCTGATGCGCCCCAACGATGCCGTGTACCGCCCCGACGGCGTCGCCCAAGCCTCCGATGGCTCGCTCTACATCGGCGACAGCCAAAAAGGCCGCATCTGGCGCGTCCTCTACACCGCTAAATGACCAACAGCCGCGCCGGTGACGGCGCGGCTTTCACGGCATTAAGAACACGACCACGCCATCCCCGCGAAAGACTAAATCCGCGGCAGCCTTTTTCGCGTCCTCGCCCTTCCGCGCTTCTACGCGGCCGTACACCACCGCCCACCGGTCATAGTCTGGTGAACCGAATCGAAACTTTCCCAGCGTCGTGCGTTTCCTGAGTTCCGCAAATTTTCGATTTAGCGTGACCGCATCGATTTCAAACGCGCCCGGCGGCTTTGGCCCTTCCTTGCCGTCCTCATTCAGCCGAAGCAGCGCCGCATCGGCCGATCCGCCGCAGGCCTGCTCGCCCAGCCAGCGGCCATCCTCGCGGAACGAATACCGTCCCAGCGCCGCCACGGGATTGGCGTCGAACTTCGCCAAGTCTCCGGCAATCTCGCACACCGTGAACGGGATAATTGGTTCTTCAGCGCAGGGCGCGGCTGCCGCCAGCAAGACAATCCATACCGCCATCCGGACGCGAGACATACCCGAACCCAACGAGACTAATAGACAATAGATTACCGCAGCCCATGATCTGGCAGCCATCGCGTGAATTCGTCGAGTCAACCAACGTTTGGCGTTTCCTGCGCCGACTCGGTTTCGAAAATCGTGAGGATTTCCTCCTCTTTTCGCACGAAGCCCCCGAGCGCTTCTGGGACGAGATGATGCGCGAAATGCGGGTCGAGTGGTTCGCACCCTACCGCCAGGTGCTCGACGTCAGCCGCGGCCCTGAGTGGTCCGAGTGGTTCCTGGGCGGGCGCCTCAACATCGCCCACAATTGCCTCGATCGCTGGGCCGCCACCGATCGCGTGGCCTGCCTTTGGGAAGCAGAGGACGGAAACCGCCGCACTCTGACGTTCACGGAAGTGCACGCGGAAGCCAACCGCGTCGCCAACGCCCTGCGTGCCTGGGGTCTCCGCGAAGGCGACCGCGTGGCCTTATGCCTTCCTATGGTCCCCGAGCTTCTCTCCATTGTGTACGGCTGCTTCAAAGTGGGCGCGGCTGTCGTTCCCATCTTCGCCGGCTTCGGCTCCGGGGCCATCGCCACTCGCCTCGAAGACTCCGGAGCCCGCGTCCTGTTCACCGCCGGCCACCTTGAGCGGCGCGGCAAGCGACTCCCCCTTCTCGAAAAGATTTTGGAACTTCCGGAGCGCACGGTCGTCCTTCGATCCGAAGCCCTCTCGCGGCCGGGCCTCTGTCACTGGGAAGATTTCATTGCCTTTCACTCAACTGAGGCCGCCACCGCTTCGCTTGCCTCCGAAGCGCGCGCCCTCATTCTTTACACGTCCGGCACTACCGGCCAACCCAAGGGCGCTGTCCACACACACGCCGGAACCCTGGCGCAGGTCGGTAAGGAAATCTGGCTCGGTTTCGATCACCGCGACGACGATCGCTTTTTCTGGCTATCCGACATCGGCTGGATGATGGGCCCCTGGGCAATCCTTGGCAATCACCTTTTCGGCGGCACGATTTTCATGTACGACGGCGCGCCTGATCATCCCGGCCCGATGCGCCTCTGGGAAATGCTCGATCGCCAGCGCATCACGACCTTCGGCATCTCTCCCACTGCCATCCGGATGCTCAGCAAACATGCCGAAGATCTGCCGCCGATGGAATCACTCCGCCTGCTTGGCTCGACTGGCGAGCCTTGGGACGAAGCCTCCTGGCTTTGGTATTTCGAGCGCGTCGGCCGCCGCCGCTGCCCCATCATCAATATCTCCGGAGGCACGGAGATCATCGGCAGCTTCCTGTTCCCGCTCCCCATCCAATCCCTCAAGCCCTGCTCATTGGGCGGACCCGCACCCGGCATGGCCACCGAAGTAGTCGACGAGCAAGGCGGCCCCGTCCGCCAGCGCAAAGGCTACCTTGTGTGCACGAAACCCGCCCCCTCGATGACGCGCGGTTTGTGGAACGCCACCGAACGCTACCTCGAAACCTACTGGTCCCGTTTTCCGGGCATGTGGTATCACGGCGATTGGGCCAGCGTCGATGAAGACGGCCACTGGTTCCTGCACGGCCGCGCCGACGAGTCCATGAACGTCGCCGGCCGTAAGATTGGCCCAGCCGAAATCGAAGAGGCGATGATGCAGCACCCCGGAGTGGCCGAAGCGGCGGTAATCGGTGTTCCCGACGAACTGAAAGGCGAGGCGATTGTCGGCTACGCGGTCGCCAAGCTGGCCGCGCCCATCGATGCCGCCGCCATCGGCGCGACGGTTGTCGATGTCCTCGGCCCCG
The DNA here is from genome assembly GCA_036406715.1 of Bryobacteraceae bacterium. GTDB lineage: Bacteria > Acidobacteriota > Terriglobia > Bryobacterales > Bryobacteraceae > PSRJ01. Next base: position 13,376 of record DASXAK010000200.1, read on the forward strand.
CCTTCCGCCCGCGCGAGATTCTCGTCGTCGCCGAGCTTCCCAAAACCCAAAGCGGCAAAATCGTCCGCCGCCTGCTCCGTCAGAAGTACCTGGGCGAACCGCTCGGCGACCTCTCCACCGTCGCCAATCCCACTTCGTTAGAGTGAGTAGAACCAACCGCCGCGCACGTTTTGATATCATGCAAACAGCAGATTCCTTGGAGGTTCTTCGGATGAGATCGCGGCTGATCATCCCCGTCTTGACGCTCGGTTTGCTGGCGGCCACGCTGCCCCTGCAGGCCCACCACTCGACCGCCATGTACAACATGGCCAACCCGGTGAC